>NZ_JACJUO010000002.1:0-300000 GCF_014397025.1 Ochrobactrum sp. Marseille-Q0166
CTGCAAAATAATGCTTGCGCGTCGCGCGCCGTATATCCGGTAGACGTTTGCGGAACGGGTTTCTGTCTCATCTTTGCTTCCTTTAATTGAGCTATGATGAGCCGAAAGTCCTCTCTGCTCAATTAACACTGTTTGGTCTCAAAGGCGTTGATGTCGGACAGGTGAAAGCATCGGCGTCGAGTTCAATGTCGATGTTCTGTTGCGCATGGACGGCATGACAATGGTGACCAGGCTGAAAGAAGAGGTGGGAGGTGGGAGCTGGAATCCGTAAACCAAACGAAGCGCGCAAGTTGATGAACCTGCCCGCTGTTGAGGGTGGTGATACGCCTTATCTACAGCAACAGAATTATAGCTTGTCAGCACTTAACAAGCGTGATGCGCGCGAAGATCCGTTCGCGACAGCAAAGCCTGAAAACAAGCCGGAGATATTGCCACTTCCAGAAAGCGATGCAAGCGCCAAAGCGATTGCAGCATTTGCAACGAAAGCCGCGGAGATATTCAAAGATGCAGCTTGATTTCGAAAAACTGGCAACATCCATGATGCTGCCAGTCAAAGGTTACATCGATAAGATCCACGCGGCTTTCAGCGACAGTGTTGCAAAGCTCTCCGAACGTATCACCAAGCTCGAAGCGGTCGACGTGCAGCCTGTCCGTGATGGTTTGCCGGGGCGCGACGGACAACCGGGCAAAGATGGTGCCCCCGGTGCAGATGGTCAGGATGGTTTGGGCTTCGATGATCTTGATGTGTCATTTTATGGCGAGCGCACATTTAAAATGCGTTTTGCCAACTGCGACAACGTAAAGGAATTCGAGTTCAAAGCGCCTTTCATGCTCTATCGCGGCGTTTATAAATCCGGAGAGAACTATGAACAAGGCGACACTGTCACTTGGGACGGTTCTTGCTGGGTAGCTCTCAAGGCGAACGCAGACAAGCCCGGTGACGGCGAAAACTGGCAGCTGGCTGTCAAACGTGGGCGCAACGGCCGCACGTCATCAAACGATGATGCAAAATCGGTCGAGCCGGTGAGAATAGCGTTCAAGGGGGCAAAATCAGATGGTTAAGCTCGTAACTCTTGATGCTGTCAAACGACGTCAGCGCATTTTTCACGATGATGATGATACCGATCTTGATGCTATGATTGAACAGGCATCAGACATCATTCTGAATTATATCAATAAGTCCGACCCAGCATGGAATGATCAAACAGCGCCGCCACATATTCAGGCGGCGGTTTTGCTTCAGGTCGGTTTTATGTGGGCCAATCGTGGCGATGCTGATCCGCTCTATGCACCAGCAGACGGTTATCTCGATCGACGGATTACCTCGATCCTCTATCGATACCGTAAACCCGTTCTAGCGTGAGGTAACAATGCCCTGGATCAAATTCAGCGGTGACTTCAATCACCGCGTAACTCCGGCTGTCACCGTAGCTTACAAGGCTGGCTGGTCTGGCCTTGTCACCACGCCGTGCGCTGAGGCCGCGATTGCGAGTGGCAAAGCATCTCGTTTAAAAACACCACGAAAAGGTGATCTGCCGAATGTCGAAAACACCACGGACGCCTAACGCGGCTATGAATGAACGCGTTGTTTTCCAACAGCGCGAAAATGTCAGAGATGAAGGTGGTGGCGTTCGAGGCGAATGGGTCGACAAGTTTGAAGAGCGTGCCCGGCTGCGTCCGCGTCTTGGATCTGAGACTGTCATTGCGGCAGGGCTTGAAGGTGTTCAGCCTTACACTCTGACAGTGCACTCAAACAGCCGAACGCGCCTTGTTACCCCAGCGTGGCGCATTAGCAACGCGCGGAACGATCGCACCTACAATATCAAATCGATCATGAACCCCGATGAAAGCAACGCCTACATCGAGGCCATGGTGACTGATGAAGGTGGTGGTTGATGGTGCTTCGGGCGAAACTTTTAGGACGCGTGGAGCTGATGAATAAAATCCGCAAGATCGCTCCCAAGGCGATCGAGAAAATGGATGAGGTCAAGTTGCAGGTTGGTGAAGAAGCCGCAGCAGCGATCAAAGCGCGCGCGCCACGCCTTTCTGGTGATTACGCAGAAAGCATTCATGCTGGTCTACAGTCCGACAATCCCGACAAAATCGTCTTCGGCGCTAAGAAGTCGAAAGATCCGAATGCTGTTGGCGCGATCGTGGTGCACTACTTGTCAGTGATGGCAAGACTTGCGGTGTGGATAGCTTGCCTTGGCCGCTACCACATCCACCGACGTGACGGCGGTCTTTTTAGGATGCGTCGCCCATTCCAGGCGGTCTTACTAACCGTTCTGTGCCGGCGTCACCAGCCCGGGGGGGGGGGGGCGCAATTCTGCGCATACCTACCAAACACGAGGACCGAAAGCGCCACCGGCTGATGATGGCCGGTGGCTGCAAAAATCAGCGCCTTCTAAGAATGAAGAAATAAATCAGGACAACAACGACAAGCGGCACACCGAAAAGCCACATAACGCCAGCTGTGAGCATAATGATCTCCTTGTTTATCAATAAGAAAACGAGATCGAAGCGTTTTTGTTCCAGCTGCATGAATCAATAAAGTACGGCGTTATGCCCGGCACCACCCGTAAGCCGCCGTCCTCCGTAATCCGGAGAGCCACGAGGAGACTTTCGCCACCAACTCTCCGTTTCCTTTCGGGTACCACCCCGACAACCGGCATATGGCCTTCACCAAGCCTTGTGTCAATTACCACCTAACCATGAGGGATATCATGTCGAAAGAACAAGCGACCCTACTGGGTGAACTTATGATGCTCAAAGCGCAACATCCAACCTTTAAGTCAAAAATTGGCTTTGTGGATGGCAAGGTCTTCTTTGAAGCGGAGCTGGTCGAGCAGCCATTCGCCGTCAAGGATGATGAAGTGCATATGGAACCGGCAAAGGTTGATTATGAAGCGATCGGCCGGGATGTAGTAAAGCTTATTGGCTTTAACGTGTTCGACCCCCGTAAGCATCTCGGCGACACGTTAGATGAAGCCGTCAAAAGCTGGCGCGATGATATTGCCAGCGTGACCGAGCCATCTTCTGACATTGCCATCAGTATCGGCACGCTGAACGTCAACGTGGCCTAACAAGAATCGGCGACCTCCAACCGCTGACTACAACACGAAGAAAATCGCCCTGCTAACTCGAGCGTAAAAGGATTTTTCACGATTATGGCAACCGATGCAAAACGCCAAAAAAGTCAATGAAATCACGGATAATGGCGGAGGGGGTGTCCGACAATCAATTTACGTATGCACTTGTTATAACTCATATAAATTTCATATTTGTTATTTTTATACCCGACTTCATATCCGGCAATATTAAACACTGCAGTTTTTTAGATTGGTTTTAAACATCAGTAATAACCCAGAGTTTTTTAAACAGAAACTCATAACGCCGGCTCAGAACACGATACCCACAGCAGAGCACGCACCAATATCTCAGTCACCTCTAATTAGTTCATCAAGTTCTTCTTTGGACAAAGAAGCTGTCGCGATCGTGAGTATGATGGCTTGATATATGTTCCAAATAAACGATTTCAGCAGCATTAGCAGGAAAGCGAACCAGCCAACACCAACAGCTACAAGCGCTGCACCTCCGTAAGTAATGATTAATGCATGGCAATCAGCCAAAATTTTGAGAAAGTCGGAAAACGGTCCTTTCGACCCCAACCCAACGAGAACAAATATGCAGGCGATTAAAAAACAAATGTAGTGAACAAATACGAATAAAAAGTTGAAGAATATAAAATGCAGCCTTGAAATACCAGTTTCCTCATATGGTAGTTTGGCTAGCAAAATAAATATTTGCGGCCTAGTTATACTAGCGAATATCGCAAAACCTGTTATTAAAAACCCAAGAATACTAGTCGTATATGTGAAACCTAGCATAGCCACGTTGCGTGTGGTCAATATAGCGCTAACATATGATAGCGGCTCGCCCAATAACCATATTCTTAAAGCCATGAAAAAGGTCAAAACTACAAAGACGCATGCAGCGACACGATAATTAAAGCGCGTCGACGCCACTTTTTGCGCTTTACGATACGCTTGATAAAGCGTCTTTTCAGCAAAGAGAGCGTCTCTCCATTCCATTAATTAAGCCGATCCACGAGGTTTCGCATTTTTTCCGCTTGCTCAGGCTGCTGCCTCGGAAGTCGAAGAGTACCCGATGCAGCTAAACCCAAAAGAGAATTGTAAAGTACCTTTGCAAGTCCCAACTTACCAACTGGAACATCTTCAATCGGCGCGGATACTTGGAAATTGTGGTTGTTCCCCGATAATTTGTTGCCCTCATGGTCCACGCCGTTAAGGATCACATCCTGATTTCCGGTGGCCGTTGCTTCGGTAATTGTCTCAATTGCAATTCCAACATCAAGCCCCTCTTCAGCATTCGCAGCCGTAACCTTCGTGCGATTAGCGTTCAGACTCTCGGATAACTTTCGAATCTCTCCGAAAAGCTCTCCTGCGTCAATATCATCATTCGGGCGCACAATGCGGAAATCGATTTGCTTCAACGTGTCGTAACGCCGAACAAACTGCTCAATACTGTCAGCTCCCGTAAGTGGAACTACTTCGAGCGTAGGACGCGGAAGCGCCTCGCGTAACGCCTTCTTTGTAATTTTGCGTTCTAACTGTATAAGCTTCGTTCTGTTCTGTGCGAGCTCGTAAGCCTCGTTGATGAATTCTTCATAGCGCTTAATCAAAAAAGAACGAACGGTAACTTCAAATGCCCTAAGATCTGGAGCGTTAGGTGTTTCTGGAAAATATGCCATCCGATGATTATTCAGAATTAGCACAAAAAATGCAGATGGTGCGGACCTCATACTTTGTTCGTCACGAACCAAACCGTGCTTCTCATCAAATATTTGGTAGCGGCGAAGCTCTGTATCTTTGATGAAACGACCGGCGAGCGCCATGATAGGAGGCTGCTTTGTCTCGTCTAGAGTTACCAATTCAACATCATAAAGGTGATAGTGAGTTGCCCCATACCTTCGAATGAAGGTGTCACGGGTGAATGCAGGAATCACTATTTCATAAGCGTAATCAAGAAGTACTTTGTCGTCGCCGAACCTGCAGATGAAGTTAGCGAAAGTCGCATTGTGTTGCTGCATATTGCCCCCAATAAAATTGGTACATTAGCTTTGGTTTGCTTGACATCGCAAGAGGCAATAACCGCTTACTTCAAAAGTAAAAATTTAAATAAGGATACTGCAACCCGCCGCATCAACGGCACCTCACCAAAAAAATGTTTCAGCAAAGAATGGAATTACTTCGAAATGGATTATCAAGCGCTAGTTGATATAAGTTGTCAGGGCTATTAGCGGGTTGAGTCTTGGGAGGCGTATTATGAACATAGATATTTCCGCAATTTCACTTGATGTAGAAAACTTTCGACATCAGAAAGTATCTACAGAGCGTGAAGCGATTACCGTTCTTCTTGCCGATGAAAAAAAACATAAGATTGCTGAACTTGCAGAAGACATAATTGAATTAAAAGGACTTGATCCTTCCATCCGCCTCATTGTTACAGAGGACCCGCACAATCCACAGCACTACATCGTGCTAGAGGGCAATCGTCGCATAACGGCTTTGAAAACACTCATCAATCCGTCGCTTGCAACAAATCTCTCCACACACAGCACTTTTCGCGATTTAAGCCCATCATTTCTAGCGTTAAACATTCGGGAAGTAGACTGCGTAATTCTCGACAGGCAGGAAGCCTACAAGTGGATAAAGCGCAAACATTACAAATCCATGGGTGGGAAAGGCACCATGGAATGGGACGCTATCGCCACAGCCAGAGCAGACGCTGCAGAAGGGCGGCCTTCAAAGTGGATGATTGCACTTGCGGAAATCGCTGCACAAGGACATGATGAGAATCTACTTTTAGAAGGCATTGCGTCCAAAACGACAACCGTTGAGCGCGTACTAGGAACCGGGGAGTTTACTTCAGTACTAGGTATTTCTTTCGATCAAAAGAATAACTCCGTACATGTTGAAAATGGGAATAGGGCCGCTGCAGTTCTACTCCTGAAAACAATGCTTTTAGATATGGCCGACAAAAATTTTACTGTGAGTGTAGTGGACGACGCCAAAGCGCAAACTGCATTTATTAAGAAGTATGCGCATCTCAACGTAAAAAAAGCGGCATCTATGGCTGCAGGCTCGACAACAAATAATACGACATATGCATCAGCTGCCGCAAACAACGGCACGAGCAGCAATTCTTCGAGTTCAGCAAATAGTACTGGCCATACTAGCGCAACAGGAAATACAAACGCTAACGGAACAACCGGAAATTCGAGTCCCCGTTCAAATCCAGTGCGCGATAGAAAATTTCTTGCTGAAAAAGGCCTTCGTATAAAAAACAACGCACTTAACAAACTCTATAACGAGCTTCGTAAACTGAACGTTGAAACCAATTCACACATCGGCTCAGCCATGATTCGAATCTTTGTAGAAAAAGCTACAATGGTGTTTTTAGATGATATGGCGATCAACTGTCCTCATCCGGGAGGATGGCAAGAATACAGTATCAAACTGAAAGATAAGGTAGGAGCTGCGCTTCACCGTATAGACCCTAATAAAAAAGACACAGATCTCGCTTATGCACGCGATATTGCAAATGGTACAAAAATCCATGCACACTCTCTGGAGCAATTGAATCGCGCTATTCACGATCATAAAGCGCTACCTGCACCAAGTGAATTAATAATAGTGTGGAACCGACTCCATCCATACTTTCAGCAGATGTTCAAAGTCCTTGAAGCCAATGGAAAATAACGCTGGCCGAGCAAAGACCCGCATGCTACTTCTCGCTTCAGAGAGGTAAACATGGCTAATTATTCTCCATTGCGATATCCGGGCGGCAAAGGAAAACTAGCGCCGTATATTGAGGCCATTCTACAAATGAATGACCTCGAGGGCGCACACTATGCTGAACCGTTCGCTGGCGGTAGTGCTGTTGCATTATCGCTGCTTTTCTCGGAGCGAGTAAAGCAAATCCATATCAACGATTTAGATTGGTCTGTCTATGCCTTTTGGAAAGCTATAATAGATCACACAGATGAGTTTATAGCCAAGATCAATGACACAGAGGTTTCAGTCGAAAATTGGCGACTACAACGTGAAATCAAAAAAGATCAATGTAACCGCAATGTAATTGAAGTTGGGTTCGCAACATTCTTTTTAAACCGTACAAATCGATCTGGGATTCTAAATGGCGGACTTATCGGCGGAGTTTTGCAAGAAGGCGAGTGGAAGCTTGATTGTCGTTTCAATAAAGACGAGCTTGTTGAGCGCATAAAAAGAATTGGCCTTTACCGATCACGTATTAATGTAACCAATTTAGATGCCTCCATATTCCTAACTGAGCATATCGGACAGGTTCGCCAACAATGCCTAGTTTATATTGATCCTCCATATTATGTGAAGGGTGCGTATCTTTATCAAAATCATTTCACACACGACGACCATGTGTCGCTAGCAAAGCACGTACGATCCATAAAGCATCACAAATGGTTTGTATCTTATGACAACGTAGAGCAAATAAAGGTCATTTACAAAGATTGCGAACAAGAGGATTTCAGTATTGGTTACAGTGCTCGCAATTATAGTAAAGGCGCTGAAGTTATGATATTCGGTCCCGGAATTAAACGTCCCGATAAAATCTTTTCTAGTAAAGCCGAATATCGTGCATTAAAAAGAGCATCCTGAATTCAATTATAATAAAAAACAAAAACCCCGCCGAAGCGGGGTTTAAAATGGTCACGACTTACGCAGCCGCGCACTCCCACCACAAATGCAGCCGCATTTTAGCCGATAGCAGTGTCACGAACATACGGAATCTCAACTCACGACGTTGGAGTCACTTGGCAAGGCGTTGAAAGCCGCAATGTTGTTAAAGCCACTTAATTTTCAGAATATTGGCAAGAGCCAGATCCGAATACAAAGCGTACGCTTTTTCACTATTTAGCTCTAAATTTGAAAGATCACTATTTGCCTCCGCCGGTATTTGGAAGACTTGGAAGGGTACTTGGAAAAAAGGAAGACCCGATTAAGGTCGATATAATTGACTTCCTGACAAGCGAACCTAACTTCGTTTTGAATCCAGTTATCGCGAAAGCAACGCCGTCAATCCTTCGCACATCGCATGAAATCGACACGGCACTCAGCGGTCAGTGGTAATAAGTCAATAAAATGCCGAATCATTTGCAAGACTTAGACTTGACCACCCTAATTTAAATAACTTACAAAAATGTTTTTCATATCAGAACCTTATGAGATAAAATTAAAGTATCCCCGCCAGAAAAATATCTACCATCTAGATGGATACAATTAAGGTGCAAAAAAATCTTCCGTTATATCACTTATATCATTTACATTGATACTAATGGATGAGTATAAGTTGGACATAGTACTATAATCATCTTCGAAAGATTCAACAAAAAACTTGGACTCCTTTCCATTCTTATCTACAGTGAATGAAAAATACACCTGATCTGTATCAATATTTGAAATATGTGAAATATATAATTTATAATTCTTATGATTGCATAAATAGGTCTCTGGAGCGCCTTCAATCCATTTGATTTTACTCTCATCCGTGGCTTTAATTAATTCATCTATAAAGTTTCTTAATGAAGTCGGTATCATGCTCGATTTCCCAGTTTGCCCTTTGAAGCCATTTCCATTGCGACTTCAGTTGTGATTAGTGCAAGAGTATTCTTAAGATTGGTATAATAGTTGCTAGGTTGGCGTAAACCGTTACTAGCGACATAAGTTCGAATTATCGCCACGTTTGCTGCTTGAGGTTTAGATGCGTCGTTAATGGATGCATGAAAATGCTGTGAATAAATCTTGTTAACTTGTGTCAACAAAAAAGTAGGAACAGCTTTCTTCATATCAATATACTGCATTATCTGCTCTATAGTAGACTGGCAATCACTCAATAATTTTAAGTCTGCTAAATTTTCAACACGTAGCAATACGTTGTTTGTTTCGGCTTTCACCTCCTCGGCCACGCCACGAGTGCGAATTAGCTCAACAATAGCAAACGATAAACCGTAAAGACTAGCAAAACCAGTAACTGTCGAGAAAACGGCCTGTGAATTCAACATTAGCTGTGGAATAAAATACCATAATGCAAGGAAAGAAATAAAAAAAATTAACGCAATAATTGAGTGTACGCGCTTTTCCTTCAATTTCATTCCACCTTACCACCCTTTGATCAGATATGCCGATTCGAAGCCCCATACTAAAATCAAAACTAGTATCTTCTTTGTGAAATAAGACAATATTGTTTATTGAATAAACACGTCATAAGAAATAGAATTTTAACCGTCATGCATAGCTACTGATAGAACTCCAACATTGAGATCGTTGTCAGCAGAAAAATATATTTATTATTTATCCTTAGCCAAAACCGCCAGAACCTGATCGAGACGCTTGTTGGTCTCCTTGAGACTGCATCAACAATTGAAATCATTGCATAAAATTCAGGTTAGCCAATTCGCGATTTTCGCTTTGTTCCGCAACCCAACGGCTAACCAACCCGGCGGCAGGCACAAAAAAGGCCCTGAGAAATACATCTCAGGGCCTCATGTCATTTGCCGTTCTTAATCTTATAGAAGATCTGGACAATCAGCCAGATAATGCCAAGACTGGAAAGGCCAATTGATAGAACCTTTTCCAAATGCGGAAGCCATGCAGGATTTATAGCTGCAACAGTGGCAAAAGCAGTAGTAACACGATCAGCAAACTGATCTTTCATTTCCAGCATCCCCGCCGCTTGCCGTTCTCGTCGTTACCCTCGACACGCTCAGCCCCTGCCCGATCCACTTTGGTAAGAGCCACCAATCCAACGGGTGACAGGCTATTCGCCCGAAACCCCGCGCAGCTCGTCGCATTCATCGGCTGGCAAGCTGCGACGATGAAGGGCAACAACGCAAAAATCATAATCCGAAAGACCCCGCAGCTTCGCATCGTCCTTTGTCCTTTCCCGTTCAGCTTTCATGTCTGCTTTGAGTTGTGCGGTTTTCGCCCTCTGAAACCCGCTATGATCGCCCCGGTAATATCCGAAGCCAAAAGAAAAGGCGGCTATCGCGCCACCTGTCAAAACCGTTATGAGGGCCGTTTTCAGCCACGGCGGGATAAGTGCAATCAGCGCCATCATCCAAGCTCCTGATGGAGATCCTTGACGGCTTTGTATAAATCCACGCGACGCTTGATGGCATAGACTGCGAACCCACCAACCATGGCGCAGATGAACAATTGAACACGCCAATCCAGCCCGCCAAGGAGTGAGCCGATAGCCGTCACAACCATGCCAAAGCCAGTCAGAATATTCGTGATGACAGTTTTTGACTTTCCCGGAGGCGTTCCAAGCTCGCCGGGATCGGTAACTACTGGCACTTTCTCAATAACCTTTTCGACGGCAGGCTGTGCATTGCCAACCGTTTTGACCTTATTAAGAATAGCTTCGATCTTTGCAGGGGTGACCAAAGCTTTATTGAGCTTATCACCGGCATAGAAGGTCTCGCCTCGCTGTAGCTTGCGATGCGCGCCCTGCACGGCTGCAAGAACCGGGAACGATGCCCATTCCTGCGCGAGACGCTTGCCAAATTCCGTGCGGCTGATTTTGCCAGCAATGAACTCATTGTATCCGCGACGAATAAGCAGGTGATAGCCAAGACGATCCTGCAAATCCGGGTCAAATATCTGCGTGCCGCGCAAACCAAGCTCCCGCGACAAATCTTGCAATGTTGCTCGCATAAATTGGTATCTACCTGATGCAGACGACTTGAAGCGCTTGGTAAATGATGCCTGCGCATCTATCAGATCGCCAAGGTTCATCGCTGTGATTGGTTTCGGCAACTCTCCCTGATTGTGACCATAGATCACGTCATAAGATGCGCGGCCTGTGCTACCCACTTCCGTCTGTGCAATGAAGTCAAGCAAAAGCGCCGCGCCAGCTGGTACGGTTCTATCCATCGTGATTTCCTATTGATGTGAGAATATCTTCGTGCGCAGGGGCGGCATGTCCATCAACGCCCGTAACCCAATGCTATTTCAGTGCATCGGGATTTTTCTTTCGCAGTCGCCCGCTAGGCTCAGCAGAATGTGCGAAGGTATAACTATTCTTCCAGTATCTCAGCTTCGTCGAAGCGTTCGGCTTCAAGTTCCGCAATACGAGCATTTGCGACATTGACCTGTGAGGCCAGCGTATCGACGGCTTTGGCGTAATCCTCAAGCTGACCTTCCTGCCAAGCGATACGGTCTTTGAGCATTTTAATGACGGTGGCCGACATTGTTATTCCTCCGGCTGTTGTGTTTCTTCAGGGTTGACCACCACGGCATCAGCAGGAACGCAGGAGATAATCTGACCGTCAGCCCATGCCGCCACCAGATCGCCGTTGTCGTCAAAGAGACGAACGCCCGAACCGTCTGATTGGAACTTTGCGGCCGAGAGTGTGAGCGTCGGGCCAGAGCGTAAAGACACGTTGAAGTTTTTCATGATGTTTCTCCGTTGATGTTGAAAGCTAAGCCAAGCCGATGGCGCGAAGCTATGGCTTGGTAATTCCGAGAAGGTGGTAACGAATGCCCGTTGGACCGGGCAGATTGGTGTCGCCCGGCGCGTCTGGATACAGAATTGCGCGATAGAAAGTTTCGTGGTTTTGGATAACAAACGTCTGTCTTGACGTTTCATAGATGGCAATGTTTCCCCATCCGCTTTGGTAGTAAAGCCGCACATTGACGTAGTAATTGGCATGGCGGCGAACATCGCCAAAATCAGCCATCACTTTGGGATAAAAGAACATATTTTTGTTCGGCAGAGGGATGTCGAAATAAACGCCGCCGTTACCCGAAGTGAACCGGCTGATTGCAACCCATTCATCCTGCACCACATAGGCAGTCGGCAATCTCGTATCCAAGAGAATGTCGTTGTAATTTGGTGCAGTGTCGCTCGATCCGGGTCGTTTGAACTGTATGCCATTAGGCAAACGCCGGATTATCTTGCTTCCACCCGTGGTGAATGCTGCGGGGCCGTTCGCAAATAGCACAAACTTAGCAGCATGGCCGTAGGCACCTGTCGCACGAAACCGAACCCCATCAGCATCAACGCGGTAAAAGAAATCCACACGTCTGCTATCGTTGCCGGGTGTTGTGTATGACACCGGAGGAAGCTGGAAAATGTTAGAGCCTTCCGGCTTCAAAAACAGTTCCATATGCATCGTCGGGTCGAGGTCAAACGATGTTTCTTTTGGAAAGAAATATGTCTGCCCCGGCGAGATCATTGGTGTTTCGCCAAAGAGAACGCATTTGACCGGCGACTTATCGCTATCCATGATCATATTGCGACGGATAGCCGTCCGCACGTCATAGCCCGGCTTTGCAACAGCGATCCGTGCCTTGCTCATGGATATCGCTTTTTGCCCTGACACGCGTGCGGGTGGCGCAGGCTCCGTTTCAGGTCCAGACGGTAAATCCCAAACCGCAAATGTTATGTTGTCGCCGGGCGTCGAGACGATTGCTGAGTATGTTCCGCCTGTAGTGTCTGCACGCCCCGCCCAGCCATTATACTGAAACTCAGCCGCGATATTTCGGTATTCTGGCAATCCAGTTCTCCCGGCTTCGACATTCGCGAGGATGCAGGAGTTCATGACGCCCCAAGCTCTTGGACCGCCATTAGAATTAGGGAAGTAACCGGCATATGCACGAACCCAGCCATCGCTACCGATGACACGAGCATCTGTAATGGGCGGGAACGGCAGGTCTGTCATTCTACCCAAAAAAGCAATCGGATAGAAATAATCATAGCTTTGGGTGGGGCCATAATTGGAACGAAGCCCCCATAAAGTCTGGCTTAGAGGCTTGCCATCGAGAGAATAACTCCCGGTTGGAAACCGGGATTTATTCAACTCGCCATAAGACTTATGAGCATAATCATACGAAAGTCTCTGAGACTCAGAGTCGAAGTAGAATTTGTCATAATCCCCTATGGCGGTTGTAAATGGATTGTCGTTATCATTCTTCATCACCTTAAGAATTGGACCGACGCCCGGCTTTATTCCCATTCGCACACGCATACGGACCTCACACAAACAAATCCCAATAACCTTCGTTCAAGTTGATAACGAACTTGTTGTCAGAGCTACTGAGTGTTCCGGCTTTAATGTTTCCGGCGTCAACCGAGAGAGCCGCGAGATTGTTGACGTTCATCTTGTCGGCTGTGATTGCACCGGCAACAATGCCGGAACCATCAATCAACACGAAGCCGCCATCGCTCCAAGGTGCAGCTTCCGTGACATAGGGCGGAACCTGCGCGAGAAACGGCTTATAGAGGAACATGTAGCTGTCAGTGCTTCCGGCCCGCGTTCCCAATTTGCGGATATGAATGCCTGCCGCCACTGCATTGGCCGGAGCAACCGAGCGCACCACAAGCCGCTGCCACGTTTCAGGGTTTGTGGAACTTCCACCAAATGCGGCATTCACAGACGCCGACGAATAGGCAGTCGCTCCATCGGCCATTCGCCACTCAATGCGTAATTGAATGTCGCAGCGGTGAGCAGAGGTGTAGACCGAAGCCTCCCACGTATCGCCTGCATTCACTGGATAGCAATATGCTTTCCATCCAGTCTGATCGGGCCTGTTCTGGCGCACATCGATGTATCCTTCCGCCACAGCATTGCTTTGCCAGACGCGCAACGTCGGATTGAGTGGGCCTGCCCATGACGATCCCGCAGCCACAAGACTGAATTGCGACACCCACCCGGCAGGATTGCCGCTTGCGGCCCATGTGCTTAATCCTGCCGTGAACTGCGAGTTTTGAAGAACGTTGCGCGATATCCCGACTGCAAGCTTGTCGGTGGCAATTGAACCCGCAGCAATCTTATCAGCCGTCACAGCACCCGCCGCCAGCTGCGCTGCGCTGATCGCACCGGCTGCGATTTTCCCGGCTGTGATGGCGTTGGCTGCAAGTTTGTCGGTTGTCACAGAACCAGCTGACAGATGATTTGCGGTTATCCCGCCATCAACGATCAGTTCTGCACCCGCCTTAACACGCACCTGAAATGACGTAACATCCAAACGGGCATTACTGCCTGACCTGTTTGAATAGACACGTATTTCTGCAGTCGATGCGACCGTAGGCGGTGCGAAATCTCCTGAAAACCGCGTGAACGTAGGCGAAGTTGGCGTGTTTAAAACAGTGCTGTAGGTGGCTAGTGCCGCTCCGTCCTTATCGTAGTAGTGAATTCGGGCGAGCATATCCGCCGTGCCTGATGGGAACGCTCTCGCCTGACAGGATAGCACGTATTTACGATCCAAAGAGACCGCAAACCGTGACGAATTCATATAGTTGCCGTATCCGGTAGCTCCGGTAGTATACATATGCACGAAGATGTTTTTTACATCTACGTTCACATCGCCGGTCGTTGTGGTTATCCAGTCGCCCCTCAACGTCCAACTACCAGCAATGTCTTTTACCTGACTATCGGGTACTAAGTTGGTCCAGTCAGTGAGTATAAGCTCTCTTGCAGTGATGGAATTAGCAACCAGCTTATCGCCAGTTATTGCATTCGCCGCTATCTTACTAGCGATAACCGCGTTGGCGGCAAGCTGGTCAGTAGAAACCGCAGCTGCTGCTATTTTTCCAGCTGTGACAGAGTTAGCCGCTAACTTATCCGAGGTTACAGCAAGCGCGTCTAGTTTACCCGTAGTAACTGCACCGGCAGCTAGTTTATCAGTTTCGACAGCCCCGGCAGCGATCTTCCCTGCAACAACCGCACTAGCCGCCAACTTAGGCGTGGAAATAGCATTGTCGGCTATCTGTGTTCCGACAATCGTTCCAGTTATTTTCGTGGCTTCAAGTGCGGCTATCTGCGCAGCCTCGATCTGCCCTGTAATATCGCTTGAGGCAACAGTAGAGACCCACCCCGTTGGTGTGTACCTATAAAGTTTGCTGTCGGTGGTCAGATAAACTACGCGACCTACTACGTTGTCGGTGGTTGGAAGGGCGCTAACTATCTCTACAGGTTTTATGGACGAAGCAAACTTCGACGCACTAATAGCGCCTTGCACTATCTTGTTAGCAGTTACAGCGTTATCGGCGATCTTGACCGAAGTAACCGAGCCGTCTGCGATACCCGTCTCAGGCTTAACCCATTCGGCCCCATTCCACGTATACATTTTGCCGTCTGCAGTGTTGTAGAACTGCCTGCCGTCAAAATTGCCTTGCGTGGGCATCTGCTCGCCAATCTCAATCGGCGTGATGTTGTTTGCAAAATGATTGAGCCGGATCGCTTCATCGGCAATCTTGTCGAACTCAACCGATGCGGCCGCAAGTTTCGCAGCCGTTATTGCTCCCTCTCCAATGTCTTTATCAATCAGAAGAATACGCGGCGTTTTAACCGGCATCCATGCGGATGGAATGACCTGCCGACCAGAATAAGGAACGTAGACGCCTTGAACCGCATAATCTTCATCAGGCAGGAAAATGCCATTGAGGATGACCGAACGGCTTGGATTGTCGTAATCGGGATCGCCATAAGGAATTTCGCCATCGAAGACGATTTCCAGCGTGCTTGCCAGCTGTACTTTCACACGTACAGCACGCACGTCAGTCATGTTTGCAGCAAAAAACACCTCAATGCTTGGTCGACGTGAAATCCCTTCAGCGTCCTTTAATTCCGCAGGCTGGACACCCCAACCGACCATGATCTGCGCAGCTGGCCAATTCGGAGTAAGAGGACCAACTGACCACGGCAGTGTGTCGCGATCTGCATTCCAAATGTAATCCGATGGATCAACCTCAGTGATTGATGCAACCTGCGTAACATTCGGCTGATCATCCAGCCCCATGATCTCGAAATGCTTATTCTGATAGCCTTCCTTCGGGCTTGTCAGTGCAATCACGTCGAAAGGATCAAGAACGGCAGCCCACGGATGCAATGTCACAATATGCTTACGGAAACGACGATTTGCCTTGGCGAGTGCCATCATCAGGCGTTGCACCTGATTTGCGAATGGCACTGCATTAAACTCAACGTCAGCAAGCAGAATGCGGCCTTCGTCCTCAGCTTCATATTCAGGAAAACGACGCTGTGGCGCGTCTTTCATTTCCCATGCAGCATCAGGGCTGGGCCATGTGCCTGTCACGCCGTTAAAGGTATTTTCCAGACCCGGAAACGCGTCAAACTCACGCTCTTTGCTGATGACAAATTCACCATCACTGAGAAACGCAACCGGCAGACCGGGCGGGCCGACGCGGACACTGTAAATACCGCCGCTTTCTGATATGCGTCCATTACAGGATTTGAGAAGCTCCTCGATCACGTCCATCGGATCTTGATCGAGCGTGCGGATTTCATAGCCGCAGCGGAACTGCTTTTCGAATTGGCCATTCTCGTTCTGCACGAGAATATCGCATTCGTTCATCGCAGCCATCCAGCCGGATAGCGGAAAGCCCCAAGGCTTTACCGTTCCACCCCAGATGAATTCGCCCTTATAATGGATGCCACGCAAAATGTTGTAGATGATAACGATAGGGTTATCGGTCCACTCATATGTGCTTTCAACGCCCCAGCGATGCGGACCATTGCCGCCAACACTGCTATCCTTGCGCGGATCATAGAGCTTGATGCCCTGCACCTCGAAACGAAAAGCAGGGATAGCCGTCATCAGGTGACGTTCATACTCAGCCGTCGCAATAACATAGGCAACGCCACGACCAACCATATCGGACAGCCATGGGCGCTCGTCGCCTGCAAACTTGGCGACAAGTTCCGCATCAGCGGCAGTCTGATCTCCCAAATAATATTTGAGAAACGTAAACCACCAACGCGAGTATTTGTATTCTGCAATTGGATAGCTGGTTGCGCCAAGCTTGGCGGCTTCCGAACTTGTCACAATGCTGGGATCGCGATTGCACGTTTCGCCATTCACAAAGACGCGGTTGCCGATGCTTTGAACCGGCAAATCAGAAACCGTGATAACCTGCGTCAGAATAGCATTTTCAACGTCATCGACTTTGCCGAATGAATTGACAAATTCCAGATGACCGGCTGTGGCATAGGTGCCGACGATAAAAGACAGCGACTTGTCGCCGCCCAACTGCACCTGACCGACGATGCCTGGCTGCGTCTGCTTTTTAGCAGACATTTTCGCGAGCAGGCTTGAACCCAGCTGAAACGCAATGCCAAATGCCAGCTTAATCAGGGTCGCAGCAATGCCGCCAGCCTTGAGCAGACCAACAACCGCGCCGATGGCAGCACCAACCGGCCCCGCATGCGCAGGCAGCATCATGCAGAGCGTGAGTGAAATCACCCACGCCGCAACGCGCAAGATTTTCATGATGTTTACCCGTTAGTGAAAGGGAACGTGAAACGTCCGCTTGGCGTCTAAAAGCGCCACCGTGCCGATACCGGCCTGATCAGGGCGAAGCACATAAATGCGCTGCCCTTGCACCACGCCAAGCGCGATGCCTTCATCTGTTTCTATTGCAGCCAAATCACCGACATGTGCCGATGACGGATGGCATTCCTCAAAGATTGAAGCGGCCATTTCCGCGTGATCGGCAAAGCCTGATTTTCTCAGCTTGCGCAGACCGCCAATGAGCGTTTTGTATTTGCCGCGATATTCAGCGGCAAAATCTGCGCCCGTCATGGCTTCAACTGCACCGGCAGCAAACAAGGCACAATCATGCTCGCCCCATTTGAAAGGCTTGTGCGCGACTTCATAGAGATAGGCTGAAAGGCGCGGGCGCCAATCTGGATAACGTTTGATCGTCATTTCTTTGCCTCCCCCCAGAATATGTTTTGAAGCCATTCGCCAGCCACATCTGTATGCCTGCGATACCGATCACCTTGACGGCGTTTTTGCTGTTCATCCGACCGGCGCAATGGATTGGTCTTTGTGAGCTGGCGCGTATGCGAAACACAGGTCAGTTCAATATTTCCCGATCCGCCAGCGGCAGGCGTGTTAATCTTCATATTATTGACCCAGCCAATAAACCGCGAACGCGCAGGCGCTACCGGCAGCATGGTATCAACGTCGAAATAACCGCGATGGATTTGGATTGGTGCATGACGCACTTCATAGCCGCGAACTGCCAACTGTGTTGCGGCATCCACCTGACTAAGCAAAATGCGGATCGAACGAATGGTCAGATCGCTTTCCTGCGGGATGGCAGGAATGTCAAGCAATGAGCCTGCGCCGTGATATGTCCGCATAATCGGCAAGTTGGTTTCTGGGTTAATGACAGCAACGTCTTGAACGTCTAAACCATTCCAGAAGCCAATTGCCTCAACCCCGCCATTGTCGCGGTTCTTGGCCTCAATCCATAGCAGATTAAATGGCGCAATAGCCTCGCGGTTCTGCAAGGCCGCAAGTGTCGCCTGATCATATGATTTCATGGGCGTTGCACGATTTCAAATGTGATGGCTGGGAAGTTACCAGTCGAAGGCACCTGCAAAGTTCCCGGCACAATGAACACCTTAGCTGCGGGCTTAATAAAACTCACAATCAGCCCGGAAGTGATACCTGCAGGAAAGTGAGGATAAATGCCAATTAGAGCAGTGGTGCCGTTTGCCGATGCTATGCCATCAGTGGTCAAACGTCCGAGGTAACGGCGGACAGGCTGCGAACCATAATCAATTGCCACCATATCACCCGCCGTGAGCTGATAGCGCGCAGGGAGAGATTTGAACGACAATGATTTGTTGTTCGTGCCAACCAGATCAATCGTAGGTGTAGCGGAACCCAGAATTACACCACCGGAATCTTTCGCAGGGTAGAGATTGGTCGGGCTGGCAAAATAGAAATTACCAATCGGCCGCCCAAAGCTTCGAGACGCGCTTGCAGGCTGCGTGCAACCAGACGGTTGACCGGCTGCAAGCTGACTTGAGCCGCCCATCTGCTTGGAGCAAGTTTTGCCGCCAAGACTTCGCCTGTGCCTAAGCCAGAATATTCCATCTGTTCTTGAATGACCCAAGGCGCGCTTTGCACTGGCAGATGATCGGCAAGCTCAGAAAGCTGAAGTGTATCTGCCATTTTAACCTACCGCGTATGGATCTTGTGCGATTTGTTTGAAGCGCAGCGGCAGAATTTCTCGATCAAATTGCGTGAGACCTTCTTCGACACCAGAAGCAATCATTTCGTGTATCTCCGTGTTCCCTTTTGCGCCCCTCACATCAACAATGATTGTGACGGGGCCGGATGATTGAGAGCTGGACGAAGAATTATCGCGAACGGTCGGCAATTGAGACAGTCGCAAATCGACCGGAATCCGCCTACCATCGGGCAAAGGAACCGCCGCTTCAGGGCCAGCCTCTCCGAAAACCGCAGGCTTGTCGCTGATGCCACCCTTCGCATAAAGGCCAATTCCACCGTTCATAGCGATTGATTTTTGACTGCCAAAGCCAAACAAACCGGCGACCATGCCGCCAAGCCCCAAACCGCCGCCACCACCACCGCCAAACAAACTGTTAAAGAAATCGGCATAAGCGCCTTTACCGGTCAGTGCAGATTTTACAATTTCGATGGCGAGTTTTTTGAATGCGTCTGCGGCATCTTCCGTACCGGCAATCACGTTACCGAGCGCGTCAACCGCGTCAGAGCCAAGTTGGTCCAGACCGTCGATAAAATCTTGCTGCGCTTTGTTAGAGCGTTCCTGCGCGGCCTTCTGCGCATCGATGACTGTGATCAATTCGGTGATGCGGTCTTTTTGCTCTTGCGTCGCTCCCGCGCCAAGCTTGCGAAGCTCATTCGAGAGTTTCTGCTGCTCATCCGTCAATCCGATGATGGAGAGTTCGTGTTCTAGCGACTGGATCAGTTCGTCCGCAGCTTTTTTCTGTCGCTCCGTTTCGGAAATAGCGGCTTTTCGACTGCCTTTATTTGATCCAGAATCGAGAATGACGGGCGGCAAGGTGAAGCTGTCATCCGGCTTGTCACGGATCTTTGTCCGGTCCTGGAATTCCTTGATCTGCTTTTCGATTTCAGCAAGTTCACTTTCAATCTGCTCTTTGGGCGGAAGAAGCGCACCTCGATAATCACCGGAGTTTTTAATTTGAAGAGCGCGTACTTTTTCACCGCGCTGCTTTTCGAGTGTTGAGACACTACGCTTGTCAACATCGTTAAAGAGGTCAAGAACGTATCGAACTTCACTGGCAACACTGACTACGGCCTGTTTTAAATTCACACCGACAGTGGTCACTACAGTGTTAAATGCTGCGTCAAGCTCGGCAGCCTGAGCTACAAGTTCATCCTCAATTACAATGCCGAGATCGTGCGCCTCATTAATTGCATGTCTAATGCCAGCTTCGCCCTGCGCAATCAGTTCAACAAAACGTTCGCCTGCACTGCCGCCAAATAGCTCGTCCATCACACGAATCTGGGCAGCTTTATTAAGATGCTGCACCCGCTTGATGATTTCAGCAAAGAGTTCGCATGGCTCTTTCAGACGTTCTGCAACATCTTTTGCATCAAACCCCAAACGCTGGAATGCCTCGGACGCGGATCCTTTGCCGGTTACGGCAAATTCATCAGCGCGCAAGCTTAATTCCTTCATGCCGTCAATCATCGCATCAACATCAATGCGATTTTTTTCCGCGACGTATTTCATCTCCTGAAAAGCTTTGATGGAGATGCCCGCCCGCCTTGCTTCACGATCAATAGAAGCGATATCGCTGATGACCTGTTGCGCACCTGCAAGACTGATGCCGATGCCAAGACCGGCAAGCGAGGTTTTGAGCAAGTTCATGCTGCGATCCATGCCCGCCGACAGGTTGGCAAATTCGCGTTTGGTATCTTGCGCTGTGTCTTTGGCGTCACCTCGAACACGGCGCATAGCATCGTGGAAACCACGAGCGTTCGCGCCGATAAAGGCCATGATATCGGCGCGTGTACTCATTGCGGCTTACTCCGAATGGATTTTGTAGGAGGATGGGAACGGGCAATCTCACGTGCCCGCTCTGGCGTAATGACATCGTCGAGTTTTCGACCTGTCCGCCCTTCAATGGCTGCCTGAACTTCGGGCCAAGTTGAACGCCAGAATGAACGTGGCTCCCAGCCAAGCTGACCCGTCGCAATGCGCTGCATATGACGTATGCGATCTGTTACACTGAAGGGCTTGGGGCGTTTCCCGCGTCGAGCTTTTCAAAGGCACGATCAAGGTCGGCAATAGGTTTTCTTCACCACGGCTTTTGCGGCCTTCCGCGATGTGACCAGTCAAAGCTTTGGTGATGGCATCACGGAAAGCTGGCTCATCGGCAGCGCTCAATTGCTGCATGGCCAGATGTGCTTGTTTGCGGGCTTCATCATCGCCATCGGGATGCGTGGTCAGCACCCTGATTGCAGCCATGACGGTTTTGGGGTGAAAACCAATGAGACGCTTGTAAAGCGTCTGCATATCATCGCAGTCTGCCAGCTGACACAATTGCGCCAAACGAGCAAACTCAACAACCATAACGATTTTGGTGTTACCGATCTGGCAGGAAGCCTCGCCACGTGCAGGATTAAAAATCGGGTCCATTATGTTGCCGCCACAAAGCCGATTTCGCCGGTTGCGGACATTCGTCCCTGCGCCTGCAACTCGCCGGTCTTGTCTCCAGAGAATGTCATCGAAACAAGAAAGTCAGCTTCAAAGGTTCCGACACCGGGGACGACAATCTGATATTGTGTCACGACTTGATTAACGGCATCGCCGGTCATGGCCTTCTGTGCTGCATTGCCGACAAAGGCACCATCAAGCTGCACAGCAATGCTCTGCATGCCATACATTAGAGAGCGTACCAATTTGCTGCCCGGAGCCGCACAGTCGGGCTTGGTGATGTCGATTTCTTCGTTGTTGATTTCCAAAGAGCGCGCTTCGGAAACACAGACCGAAACAAACTCCTGATCGGCGTTCATGAACCTCTTGATGACGAGTTCACGCCCCATGTACTGAGCCATGGCAAATACTCCTGAAATTTTGAATAGGATTCAGGCAACCCGGTCAGGGATGCCCGCGAAGGTGCGATAAGTCACCTCAAAGATGACGCGCCCCGAACCGAGGCTCTGCGCTGTCTGCGGATCGATGAACATCTCGGATGCAGTCGGCAGAATATCGATAACCAGCCCATCAAGGTGCGATGGCGGCAATGCCGTTTCAACGAGTGCAGCCAGATCATCAAATTCGCGCTGCGGATTGGAGCGGCCCTTGAACTGGATAATCACATTGACCATCAAGCGACGGTTGATGCGGGCCAGTTCCCGCCCGGTGACATCGTCATAAATGACGCCATCGGGTGTCGAGGTTTCGCCCGTATGAATGACCGCGAAAAATGGCATATCCTCTTCCTCAATGGCATTGGAGCGCATGAGGGAAACTTTACCAGCTTTATCCGCAACAACAGGGGTGAGATCGGCCTTGATCTTTTCAAGGATCTGATAGCGCAGATGCATGATCAGTAATCCCGTAAAAGAAAGCGCTTCATAGCGCGACCATCATCAACATGACTGACGATTTCGAACACATCACCGATGTTCTTGCCGTCATCGCTTTTGAGAATTTTTACGGAATCGCCCTGCCGCACAGCATCGATGCCGTCACCTTCAAGAGCAAGGGAATAGCGAATGCCTTCCGCAGCGACACCTTCAAGATCAATCAGATCAGTATCGCGAACCCGGCGAAAAATCCCCCGGAGCGGTTCACGCACCACGCCACCATTCGTCAGCTCAATATCGACGTTACCAAGGGAGGCGACAAACGCACCTCCCATACCGGCAAAAACGGCGGGCCGCGACATCAGCCCTGCGCGTCCTGATACGCGTTTTCAGCTACATTGAGCGCGGCTTCCGCTGCCTCGAAAGCTTTCAGCTCTTCATCGCCCGCAGTTTCGCTTTCCAATGCAGCTTTCGCAGCATCAAAGGTCTGCTGCGCCTGTTCGACTGCCTTTGCAAGTAGATCAAGCTGTGAAGCTGCCTGACTTGCCGCTGGCTGTGAGCGCGATGGTTTCACCGCTTCATTGATGGCCGCAACAACGCCAAACAATGCACCGATCCGGTTTGCTTCATCTTCGGGAAGTGGCACCGGTGTGCCGGGAGCAATATCCTTGCCCCCGACGATAAGCGTTGCGCCATAGGCCTGCGTAATGGTTTTCTTAGCCATGGGATTAAATCTCCGTTGAAGCTGTCCGATTAACGGACCATGGCGAAGAGCGAAGCATTCGCATCACCGGGAACCGGCAGCGGCGCACTCTGCGTCATAAGCATGGTTGCGGATGGATCATCGACTTCCCACATTTTTGGGAAGCGTGAGAGCGGCGCAAGGCGAGCCTTGGTGTCTTGAATAGCGCCGTGTGCCATAAAGCCTTGCAACTGCGAAGGCGAAATCACGCCAACGCCAAAGCTTGGCCAGACTTCGATATCGTTCCCGGCATCATCCTGAAACAGCTGCGTGTACTGCCAGTAATTGAACTGACCGACCGAGCCAAGATAGACCGCAACCATATCTTCGCTGCCAGCTGCTATGGGGCCCAGCTGCATGATGCCATCTGCCTGACGGCGGTTATCAAGCAGCTGGCGCATTTCCTCGTCTGTCTGATGCAACTCAGCGGCTTCCGCACCGAGAATGATTTCTGTTGCAGCGCCACCGGATGCCTTTGCAACACGCGTGCCCCAATCTCGAATGGAGGTGCGGACCTTGACACCATTTTCGCCCCAGCGGTTGGCACCAGTCAGTGCGACCGAGAGTTCAGGCTTACGAGCATAGTCAACGATCTGCGTTTCGTAATCTTCGCCACTGACGGTAATCTTGCCAAGCTTCAATGCTTCCGCTGCCATAATCTCTTCGCGACGGGTGATTTCATCATCCTGATCAAAGAGCGTGTCAGTGACAGTCTGAAGGTAACGCTCCTCTGCGCTCATCTCGCCACCGATGCGTTCACCCGGACGGCGGCGGAAACCTTCGCCTGGACGAATGGTATTTTTCGGCTTCACATAAGCTGGCTTGAAAGTCGTGGTCTGACGGCCACGAATGGCGCGCTCACGACCCGGAACCAGAGGCGAGACAAAAGGCGCGACGTTGCGGCGGCGCTTGAGCTTGTCGAAGGCGATTTCTTCCAAATCCGACTGAAAGCCATTTGGAAAGAATGTATCGCGAATCCATGCAGTTGGGCGGTCGCGGGATTCAATAACCGCAGCCAGCGCAACTGTGCTGAAAAGATGATTTTCCATTCAGGAGTTTCCTTGAAGTTTGCGTCCTAAAACGCATGTGATGGATGGCTGCGGTTAAGCGAGCTTGTGGACGAAGAGCGAAGCCGATGCTTCGCGGAATGCTTTTTCAACGCTATCGACGGTGTGCCCCTCACCCAGAATGAGTTTGGAGCCGTCAAAGCCGCCAGATGCATAAATGCGTGACTGCACAGGACCGGCAGTGGTATCGACATCAATTGCGAGAACAGCAGATGGAACTTCAGAGCCATCGGTGGCAGCGGAGAGTGACAAAATGAATGTCCCATCGGCATCACCCAGCACGGCACCACGTTTCAAAACCTGCCCCGCACCGATTGTAACTGTTCGTACAGCAACGGGATAATCACCTACGAGCAGATCGCCCGGCGTATATTCTTGGGTCTGCATTTGCAGCACTCCCTATGAGAAATTGAGAAGGATCAGACTTGCAGGCTTACGCCTTGCGTGCAGCTGCGCGGTTCTTGGCAAAGGCCACGAGCTTCGCATCCGCTGTCTTTGGCTGGGCTGCGCCGCCGCCATTGCCAAGAGCAGGAACACGGCCATTCATGCGCGATGATAACGACGGTGTTGAGGATGCAGCCGGGCCGGAAGCCTTCAGCGCTGCAATGGCATTTTTAGCGCTCATATTGGTGTTGAATGCCAGATGTGCAGCAAGCGACGGATTGCCATCAGCCTGTGCACTACCAAGAATCGAAGACATACGCTGTCGCTCTGCGCGGCGACCGCGTGCATATTCGCCTTCGTCTTTATCTTCGTCCGCGACCGGCTCGTCTTCGTCAGCTTCTGGCTTTGTATCTTCATCGCCTTCCGCTGACGGGTCTGCGTTTTCGTCATCCTCAGCTTCTTCTGGACGATCTTCTTCTTCGAGTTCCTCGGGTTTATCTTCCTCAAGGCGAGATTTCATGGAGCGGCCACCAACGGCAGCCCGGATAGCGCGTGTAAGCGACATCGGCACATTTCCTTATTTGATTGTGAGGGTATGGGTCAGGCGTTGCGCTTACGCGCCTATCGCTGCCAGAAATGCGTTGAAGGCATCTTTTGGCCGAGCAACCGCATCGACAATGCCTAGATCAACGGCTTTCTGGCCTCGAAATGTATCCGCCTCGGTTGCGAGAGCGGCATCAAGAGAAATGCGACCGCCGCGATAACGCGCGACGGTTTCAGCGAACAACACACGCATGGATTCTAAATCCTCAATTGCGGTGCTGTATTCTTCATCGGACATGGCTTCAAACATGCCGGGACGCGCTTTGCGCTCACCCGCTCGCAGGATCGTAACGCCCAGCCCCTGTTTTTTCGCCCATTCGGATGCATCAACATGCATCGAGATTACGCCAATCGAACCGGCATAGCCTGTGGCGGGGATAACAATCTGACGACAGGCCGAGGCGATCAGATAGGCGGCTGAACAGGCATGATCAGTCAGAATGGCAATGGTCGGCTTTTTCTGTGACAGGAGATACAAATCCTCTGCGCAGTTAAAACAGCCATCCACCTCACCGCCGAAACTATCAATCTCTAAGACCGCAGCCTTGATATCGTCGCGCTCATAACAATCCGCAATCTGGATATTCAGACCTTCGTAAGAGGTGACACCAGAGGATTTACCAACCCATGCGCCTTTGTTTACGAGAGAGCCTTCCGCCTCAATGACAGCAACCGGCCCCACCATTTTGGGACCGTTATATGTTTTCTCGCCGGTCCAGCCGTCGCGCAGTTCCCGCATATCCTGTGTGAGTACGCCCATCTCTGGCGAAGCACGGACATTCACCTCATTTCCGAGAACACGCGGACCAAAGGCCCTCGCGATGATGTTTGCTTTTCCCTCGTGCAGCATCAAAGGCGTATTGAAGAGGCGTGCCGCAACTTCCGGCATTGCATATGGCATCATTTCTGTTCTTCCTCATCGCCTTCGCCCGGCTTGTTTGAATCATTGACGAAACGCGACACGACGCCCGCACTTGCAGCTTCGCCCGGCGTGACACCATGCTTGCGTGCAAAGCGAAGTTCACGCGCACGCTGGATCGTATCTTCCTTCCAGTCGCGCCCCTGTTCCGCAGATTCCGATTCCTGTGTGGTCAGGCCTGTTGCAAGACGGATGGCGGCGGCTTTCGCTTCCTTTTCAGGATCAACCCAGCCACGACCACTACCAATCCATGCAGCGCGTACCCACCCAGAAGGAATGAGCGAAACTGGATTTCTCTGACGACAACCCGCGCCAGATTTCCAGCAACGCTGCACGTGCACTGGAATAGTTCACCTTCGACCAGTCCATCGTCAGCTGCTCATATGTCAGTCCAACACAGGATGCGATATTGCGAAGCCCGGCATTCACAAAGACTTCGAAAGCAGCATTCGGATGCTCAGACTTTGTAAAAACAACATCCTCACCGGGGTTCAAGAAATTGATCTGCGCACCCTTGAGCCTGATCGGGTCAACCGCATAGGCCGCTGCCTGCGCTGCGCCCAAGGCATTCACTGACTTTCCGATATCGGAAGCACCCAACGAATCCGCCAACTGGTCCATATCAAAAGGTGTTTTGATGAACGCAGCCATAACCGCATTGAGCGATGCTGCCTGCAATTCGTAATCGTTGTAATCCGACACCTGCTTCAGCTGCTGTAAGATCGGTGCCCAACGTGACGCACCGCGTGTCATTCCTGCGCGTGTTGCTTCAAAGGAATGAACCGCAAGCGGCCTGCCAAACTCATCTTCGCGTTCGACATAATCCCAGATGAACGTGTCTCGCACACGACCAAACACATCACCCGCATGCGCCTTTCGAACATGGTAGCCAATCGGTGCGCCATATGCGTCGAGTTCAACACCATCGCGCAGCGTCTCGGAGTCCATCTTTCCCATCGGGTTCGACAAGCGAGCCGGATCAATCACATGCACGCACGTGCCGTAACCGTTACCGCCCATGCGATAAGGCAGTACCGCGAATGCCTCGCCATCGGTGAAGCGATGACGCGCTGCCAGTCCAAGAATGCCAGACACCGACTTTGTGCGTTCTGCATCAAACCAGTTACGCGGATCAGTTGCCACATCTGACCAGAGCGCCTCGATTTGGTCGCCGATCTCATCAGCCTCATCTTCACTGAGATTGAGCGTCCGGGCATTTGGCTTTGATGACAGTCGCCAGCCAGAGCCGACCACGTTGTCAACGAGCCGCGTCACACCTGCCGAAGCCCAGCCACTATTACGAACCGCATCATTGATGCGGTCAACAACCACATCGCGATTAAGGCCAAGGGCCGATTGACCAGAATAAGTTCCGGGCCGCCAACCGGCCATTGATGAATGATCGTTACCAGCTGCACTATAAGCGGCACTCATTGCATAACGCCTGCGTGCCGCTGTGCGAACTTCCGCGGGCAACGGATTGCCGAAGCCATCCAGAATGACAGTTTCACTCATCCGAACACCACCCTTCGCGCCCGCGTCCGAGCTGGGGCGATACCAAGCTGCGCTTCAAGCTGCTTGATATAGCTGCGCAGCCTTCCCTCATCAGCCGTAGTGTAGGTGACGCTTTCGCCCTGATAACTCAGTTGCACTGTTGCAGCGCCTGTCAGCAATTTATGCAGTGCAGTCTGTGCCTCGGTGAGACGCTGCTGAATAATCTCACGACTGGACATGACTTCTCCTGTCAGCCTCGGCGGGACGCTCGCGCCCGCGCTTTGGCAATTGCTGCCGCTATAAGCGGATTATGTTCCTGAGGTTCGGGCTTTGGTGCAGACGGCGATTGTGATGCCGACTGAAACATCATTTCTTCAAGATCGAGCTGCGCAGGCGGCGGCTCGCTTGCAAGGCGCTCTGCAAGTGCATCCCATTCTTCCTCGGTCCAATAATTGATGCCGAGGCGAAGAGCGGCTGCTTGTGCCTGATTGATCATATCAAGCGCTTCGTTGCGCACACCGGAGGGCAGTTCCCATTCATAATAGGGGTGACCTGCACGGCTTTTGCGCTGCACGCGCCGCTCTGATGTTGCCTGCTGAAAGAAGTCATCTCCGAGACCCTTGGCAAACTCGATGTAGCCGGTCTGTTCGGGATCTTCCTTTTTATAGGAACGATATAGAGCGGCCTTCATCACAGAGGCATTGAAGTTAAAGAAACGGCGCTGATACCTAAGCGGCTTACCGCGCTTGTCCTTTTCTTTCTTCACCTGCGCAAGCATCGGAGCGGCTTCACGGTTATCACCGCGAACCATGATGACGTCTGTGATCGGGTGCTTGCGCGCCCATTCCCATACATCCTCAGTATAGGCGTTACCGTCGATGGCAGTCAGATCAGCGCGGCGTTTGTTGCCCCATGTATCGGGCCATTCACGCTGAACGAGCTTTGAAAGTGCATGTTGCACCTGCGGCTCTGAGATATGACCCGAGTGAGAAACATAGCCCGGCAGTGACCTGCCAGCCGTATCATCAAAAATCCCACGATCAATGACGACGCGATATCGATTTTTGCCATGGCCCAGAAGCTGCCATTCCACGCGGTCGCCCTGAACATCGATGCCGATGGTCAGGATTAATGCGCGTGGCGGGATGACGCCACGGATAACGCCTCCAAGTTCTGCCCGATCCCGCAGCAACTCCCAGCCAATCGCCTCGCCATCGGTTTCAAATGGCTGGCCAAGCCAGTCATTGAAAAACACCTGCTCGGCACCGGACTTCTTGCCTTTGTCATCAGGTCCGCCGCGCTGGACATTGAGATATGCACGAGCAAGTGCCTCCCAACTTTCAAGAGGCGAGTAAGCCACCCAAATATGAAACGAACGATGATAGCGTGCGCGTTCGGGATATTTCGCAACCCACTTGGCACCATTGGCCGAATCAACCATCCAAGCGCGATGATGCTCGCGGATTTCGCCACCGCATTTGGGGCAGAAGAAACCTGCTTTTTCTGGATGATCCACATCGATGTGATCGCGCATATTCTCCCATTCGAGAGCATGCAGATGACGACAATGCGGACAAGGAACATGATAGCGTTCTTGTGTCCCCTGTTCAAAATTGGTCGATATCCGACAGCCTGGAGCAATCAGCGGCGTTGAGATTTTGAGAATCTTCGCTGCAATAAAAGCCTTTGAGCGGCTTTCTGCCTGACTTTCCGGGTCCCCCGCCTCATTGTTTTGCCACTTCGACAGATCGTCCTGCACTTGTTTGCGTGGCGAAATCATTGAAAGGCCGGAAGGTGAATTTGCGCCCGCTGCCTGAATAGCCCCGCGACCGTCTGCGCGTTCCTTGTAGTGGATCGAATTGCTGCCATCCCTGCTTTTTTCAGGGAAGAGCGCAGCAAGTGAAGTCGTTTCGCGCAAGAGCGGCATCAGCTTTTGCTTAGACCAACGAGACGCGTTTTCCTCGGTCGGATGCACATACAGAAAATCGCAAGGGTCCATGTCCATGGTGCCGAGCGTGAAGATATTTGCCAGTACAGTACCACCGACCTGAGCCGACTTTGAAATCGTCACCATGCGGCATGCATCTTCCGGCGAGAGCGCCCGAAGGATTTCCGAGAAGAACGGAAACAGCGCCTCGTTATATGGCCCCGGAAATTGGGTTATACGGTCTGAAAAGACGATATTGCCTTTCGCCCATTTCAGATAATCAACAGGCGGCGGCGGTTCCGTTTGCTGCATCAACACCTGATAGGTCAACCGGCGCGGATTGCAGAGAAGCGTCATTCATCATCCTCATCCGTTTCAATATCATCATCAGACATATGGGCCGGTTCATTCTCAGCAGCTTCGCGAAAGCCTTGGGCTGCGCGAGCGCGCACATCACGAAAAGACCTCTGCAAGTGATGCAGGATATCGCGTTGCGGCACTTCAAATTGACCCGCCAGATATGTCGCCATATCAGCTAGTCCGCCCTCCATCACCCGATAAGCCATCGCAACAGCACGGGTGATCTCTGCTTTCGCATCGTCTGCGAAAATGTACCGGCCCTCTGCAAGTGCTTCCTCGCGGCGTGCTCGCGCGGTCTGCATTTTGGCCTGTTCAAGTTTTTCAAGTGCAATCTGGTCCGCAACCGCATCGGTGCGGGGAATTGTAACTGGCGGCGCTCCTGAAAGATCAAACTCCTGTTTCGATTCCTCTGACGGCGCAGCGCGTGTTGCGATCCCATTCAGTCCAAGCCGCTGAGCAACGTCCAGCCGACCATTGAGATGACGGCGCGCCTTATCGACAATGATACGGGCGCTGCGCCCTGTGCCATCCAAGGCATCCGGCCCGATCTGGCCTGAAGCAATATACTGAGACACACGGCCCGGCGTGACATTGATCAATCGGGCAAACTCGCCCTTCGTCATCGTGGGCAACGATTGCGTTGCTGTCATTTCTCAACCTCGGGATAAAGCAGCGGCGGCGCTTGATCCCGCGCTCGATGTTCCAACTTTAGTGTTTGAGTTTAGGAGTTTAGCCTTGAGTTTAGGCTTTGTTTTCCGGCTCAGACTGACCCGATGCAGCCGTGCGAAATACCCGCAGTCAGACCGGGCGAGGAAGGACCCGAAACATTTTGAGGCTCAGACCGGTTTCGGGTCGATCATCGCTTCATCCGCTTGCCGATCTCTTCCGCCATGAACTGCCCGAACCGTTTTTCGGCAACGCCCTTCACAACACCAAAGAAGTCGATCCGCTTTGCGTAAGGTCGCATGCGGACGAACAAGTAAACCGCCTTGATGCTGTTATCGCGTGGATCCCGCTGCCAAATTCCGGGGTGGAGGTGCGAATTGCGATCCGCAACAAAGAACCGGGCGAAACGATAATTCTTGTTCCGTTTTGTCGATGCCTCACTACGCTTGCGGTTATACCCCTCGGTTCTCGGCGTAACTCTCAGGTCAGCAAGGATGCGGACGATCAGGGCCACGCGCACATTGCCGTATTGATCAAGCGGCGTTTCTCTTGCAGGCACTGCATATTCACCAGCCTTGAGATAGCCAGCCGATTGTAGCTGACGTTCGAAAGATTTCAGATTGCGCTGTCCGCCAAAGAATTGAGGTGTCAGAAAGTTGGCAGGCGGCGTTGCGTTCTTCAATCCCCATGATCGCCCGGAAATCATAACCGTTGCTGATAGCCTGTCCTTGTTCGCTCGCTCATAGATAACGCCACGCTTTGCAAACGGTGTGACCCGATCAAGCTTCAGCTCCATCTCTTCCTGCACTTGAAGCCGACCAACAGCAGCAACGCGATTAAGTGCAGCAGCAGCAGCAGCTGGCATCACATCGCGTTCAAGCGAAGTCAGCATCTGATCAAAGCTGCTTGTGTCTAAGTTCAGGAAGGCGGCAGACGAACTACCGGGTGCGCTCGAAACATCAAGCTTCATTGTACCCCACCCTAAACATATGAAAAGAGCGCCTCGAAGAGGCTACCGTGCCTCCCCAAATATGCTGCCTACGCGTGCTGAAATGTGCAAAGATGTGCTGAGTGTAAAGGCATAGGCTTTGATGACAAAGTTCCATGTCCTCAGGTTTTTCCTCAGGATCTTACAACCAATACTGGGTTGAATTTATCTCAAAGCCACAACCATCGACGCATCCTACTGAATAGGATACTTACGGCTTTGTCGGCTCTACACGACAAAGACCATCAATGAGGTTGAGGAATGAGTGAAAAGAAGCTGTTTTTACATCTTAAGATTAAACAAGATGTACCCACCTACAGAGCCATCAGTGCCGTAATGACTGATGCTCTGCGTGTCACACTAGAAAACATGGCGAAGAACCATAAAGATCTCGAATGGCTGGACGAGCTTGAGAAAACCCTAATCTACAATGCCAAGAGTTTCATCACTGAAGGTGTTGCTATCGATGAGGAGGCTGAGAGCTTCGGGGTTGCTATTCAGGTGCTTCAGGGAGTTATAGGCGCTACGCGCGCCAGCCTCACTGACAAACAATAAGAATGCAGAATGGGCTCCATTGCTGGCGATTACTGTGGAGCCCGTTTTCACAACTGAGTTCTTCATACAGGTCAAACCTTGTCTAGAGCACTACCCATACTAAAAGAGCGCCTCAAAGGGCGCTCAATGTGATCGATAAATTTCAGACATAGCTCACGCTCTGGCCCTGAATCGGTGTCTCGTGATTGAGACTGTCAGGGCGGGGTCCGAGCGCGTCGCCTCAGGACTATGTCCCCACGTGCTACCGTGTATCGAGTTTCGCTGTACTAACCGGATCATCCGTGCATCATTTATCTTCATAAAGGCAGAAGAAATGCAAGTGGCATAATCATTGGAACATATTGGTTGAATAGCTCTATCTCGATGACAGCCGTTCCTTTTCCGCCACCTATACCAGAGACAACTTCACCACTCATACCGGCAAACGGACCTTCGACAATCCTAACCTTTTTAACGCCCGCAAACAGCGTAATCGGACGTTCATGATCAAATTCACCTTTTGCAGCTTTCTCATTGAATAAATTTACTTTTTCTGCACTCATTAAGAATGGCTTTTCGTAGCCACCAAGAATTGAAGTGACGCCTGTGAAGGTCAGTAATCCGGCCAGCGCGTCAGTCGTAATCGTGCATCTCACCAAGATGTAGCCGACCAGAACAGGCTCAAGACGAGCGGGAATTTTCTCATTTCTCCTGCGCTTTTTTTTACCCATTTTCATGGGGACATTTACTTCAACCCCTTCCGCTATCATCTCATCACGGATGGAAATCTCGCTTCCAGATACCCTGATGATAAGCCAAGGCGCATCAGCATCAATGCGAATCGCTGCCGCTGACCTCATACGAGCAATGCGCCGACGCTTTGCCAGCACCTTATCAATCGCCCGGCAATGCTCTTCGCTTGGTACAGATGCTATAGCGCGGTCGATCTGGTTTTGATCAATTGCCATCATTTTCACCCAATCCCCTCAAAGCCGCTTCGAAATCTTTCAGTCCATCAGGTCCACCGGCTGGAAAGTGCACGTATTGCAGCTTTCCTGTAGGTGGAAACCGCTGCCAGCCCTGCTCTTGGTGAAATGCCTTCCAAGCATCCCACATCTCACCCCCAACCAAGACTGGAACCAGAAACGGGAAAACAGCCGTAAGAGATGCTGACACAACGCTTGAGCGCCAACCTCTGGCGCGTTCAAACATGTCGTTTACCGCAGGCCAGCCGTTTTCACGGCGCTTGTCCCACTGTATTTCAGCCTCAGTTCTGCGCCCTTGTTCAACGAGAAGTGCTTCAATTTTCGTGATCGGTGATGGCGCGACAGGCTCGACAAGAAGTAAATTGCGGTAAACCTCAACCATAAACGGATTACTGAATGGGCGAGCCTCAATGCGCGTCGGTTTTCTGCCTGCTTCAGCGCTCTGGTCGGGCACCTGTTTCCAAAGCTTTCCTTCGAAGTACGTACCGGGACGATGCACCTTGTGATGACCATTGGATTTCAGCAGATCGATCCAAGCATCACGCTTGGCTGCGGCCTCAATGCGCTCCTCTGGTGTCAGCGCAAACCACGCTTTCAGCCACTTTTCTTGAGGTTGCCCAGCGAGGCCCGGCCAACCGTAGACCAGTTTCCAATAAGCTTCCTCAATCGCCTTTCTGGTTTCTTTTTCGCACTCGCGCGCTCTCTCCGATGGAGGGGTATTTGGAATGTTTACTGGACTGGTCTTATCTTGGTGGACCTGCTCCACCGCCTCTTTCATCGTCGGCAGGAGGGCATGCGGCGACAAGGTCGCGCTCTGGCCAGCGAGCCGCATATTCCTGACGTTTCCATTTCTGACCACGGTATCCATGTAAGGAGACTGCAATCCAGCCAGCATCGCGCGCGGAGGCTAGATGTTTCATGACTGTCTTTTTGTCGAAACCGCTATACCGGCAAATATCAGCGATTGTTGGATAACAACCTTCGCCAAATTCATTCATGAACATGCCAAGCGTATGCAAAACGGCCTTTGTGGTGGCAGGAAGTGAGGAGGATGCAAATGCATGCCTCCAAGTCCAAGCTTTTGAAGATCCACTCATCACCCCACCCTCTTCCATGCTTCGAAAGCAGCGCGAAAATCCTGCCAGCGATTAGCGGCATCGCTGCTTTCGTTCAGTTCTTTTCTGGATTTGATATTGAGGATCGAACGCAGCCGTTGCGCCGCGCGATCCGATGTCAAAGGCCGCTCAAGGCCGTGCCGTTCTTCGAGAAACGCTCTGAAAACAGCGTCGTCGCACTTCATTGCGGCCTCAGCAGCAAAGTCGCGGCGTCTGCGCGGCGCGGCTTGGCGTGGCGCGCCCTCTCGCATGGCAGCTATCGCACGATCCACCAGTCTGAGCATGAATGCAGTCATGCGAGGCGCGCCGACTACAAATTCTATCTCCGCAGGCGTTGCGCCGGGATGGAATGTCGCGACCCTGTTGAGTTCCCCGTCACACGTTTTCGCCTCGACAAACGACACGCCGCCCTCGCAGCATAGCTGCCAGTCGTCGCCATTCAGCGCCGCCAGTTTGTCGCGGATGCGTCGGAGTTCCACCCCCTCTGCGCTCATGGCGACACCGCCTCGCACAGCAGCAGCAAATGGCCCTGTGCATGTTTTAGCGCAGCCCCCTTGATCGCACCACGATGGCGCGTTTCGTGCATCGCCGCATAGAAGTAGATCAGATAGTCACTACCGGCCACAAAACCGTGTCGCTCGCAGGAACTTTCCAGCACATGCCGATATTTCAGCATGATGGAAATCGGACATGTCAGCAGAATTTCCGCACGTTCGGCGTCAGTGCCTGCGTTATGCATGGCGCGGAGGATTGGCAGCATGGTGTCGCTCATGATTTGCCATCCCCATCGACTATCTTTTGCAGTTGCGCGAGGTAAGCGATGTGGGCACGTGCAAACCATCGCCCCGCGCTTTCTGGGGCAAATCAAAGGAATACGAGAAGCGCAACAATGATCGGGATAGCGCTCATGATGCCCCCCGTTTACTGTCGGAATTGGCCGCACTACCGCCAGCTTCAAAGCCCCAGGCATCCCACCCCGGACGCGGATCACGGCAAAACAGTTCAAGTTTTGGCAAATCCGGCCAAATGCGCTCAATTGTTTCCGCGAAATAGGCAGGCTTGGCAGAATGACGGCCCTTGGCTTCCTGATAAACTGTGCGCGGCTGGGTGCCTTTTTCGGGCGCTACGACATCACCACGCCGACCGATCAGGAGGCATTCGTGGCAATCAAAGCCCCAATGACCATTGCCTTGATGAACCTTGTCCCAAACCCAATGATGTACATAGTCAAAACCGCACTCTTCAAGCACGCGAATGCCCTGTTTGCGCAAACCGGCATTCGTGCACCACAAAAACATGATCGCGGGAAATTCAGGGTCTGCGATGCCGAGCTGATGGAACAACGCAATAATCTCATCAACATCCATCGTTGGATAATGATTTTCCGCGCTGCGATCCATGCCAGTTTCTTCCGACCAGACCTCATATTTCCAAGGCGGATCAGCATAATAAATCGCGTATCGCTGCCCCAGTTCTGACGGAGCCGTCGCCGTGCCTTTTTCAACAATATGCGCCAAACGCGCGATGCGAACCGCACGCTTCACCTTTTGCGAATGCGCCCGGACCTGCTTATTCTCAGCCGCAACACGGCGATCCTCGGCAAGCAAACCCTCAATATAAGCGATTTGACTGATATCACTCGGAAGCCTTTTGAGCTTGTCGAGTGTTGAACCGTTATTAAAACGCGTACCCCGCAAAAGGCGGATTGCCGCCTCACAAATTTTCTCACCGCGTTCAACGTCCAACTGAATTGTGCGATGGCTTTTGCCGGTTAGTTCAGCGGTCGCAGCCACAAAACTCTTGCGTTCCTGTCGGTCAATCAAGTCGCAATTTTTGCGACTTGATTTCCTGTCGCCACCGTGAGCCGTTTCAGGATGTTTCAGGAGAAACAGTTCCTTACGGCGAAAGGTAAACATAGCCCTGTCAGCGGGTGATAATTCTGCGCGGGTGAGGTTTTCGTCAATTTCCCATAGAGCAGCATCAACTTCACTCTCATTTACAATGAAAGCTGCAATCTTTGGCCACCCTTGTTTTGTGGCAGCTGCCAAGCGATGCCCACCAGCAGTGAGAACATATTTCCTGCCGCTCTTATCTGGATTAAGTCGAACCGTTATCGGTGTGCGCAGGCCAACTTCAGCGAATGATTCAGCCAACGCCTCCACTTGCGCAGGGTCGATGTCGCGAAGCCGACTACCCCAATCTATTTCAACAAGAGGAATATCGAACGTATCGGAGGAGCCGATCATGTCCGCACCTCACTTTTTCGGCTCTTGCGCGCAGATGTGGCAGCTTTGGCGCGATTGCTTTCCAGCAAAAGAACGGCCCGCTCCAATGTTTCAGGCCCGATACCGTCTGAAATTGCAGTCGCAAAACGAACATGCAGATCCAGTTCGCGATCCGATATCGGCGTGCCGCGCTCTTGCCCGACGCGCGCAGCGAATGCAGCATCAAAAAGCATCTGCGCAAACGCGCTTGGCTTATAGCCCTTGCGTTCAGCCATTGCGGTAAGGCTGGCATAGGCTTTGGAATTCAAACGGACAGGTAGTTTGATGTTAGAAATTTCCATATCACGGCACCTCTGCGAACCAGACGACAATGAAAAAAGGAGAAGCCGCAGCCAAAACACTGAATACGGCCAGCAGGACGGCGAAAAAGAAGTCGTGCTTCAGGATGAACTTTTTCATCGGCGGCGCACTCACGACATGCCAAGAGCGTCCATGTAGAGATGAAGCATTGCTTCCTCTTCATGGCGCTCGTGGTCTTCTTTTTTGCGAAGGCGGATGATTGTGCGGACGGTCTTGCTGTCGAAGCCGGAGCCTTTCAGTTCAGCATAGACTTCCTTGATATCGTCACCGACTGTTTTCTTTTCTTCTTCGAGCCGCTCGATGCGCTCGATAAAGGCGCGCAACTGGCCGACAGCAATCACATCGGAAGAAACCTCTTCGGCTTTATCAACCTTCGATTTCTTCGGGCCACGTACGTGACCGGCAATGTTTTCCGCAGCGGTTGTAAAATCACTCAAGGGAATTTCCGGCGTACTTGGTCCGCCCGGAATGCTGATACTTACAGTAGGCTCATTGGCTTTTCCCTTCGCCTTTGATTTGGCCTTCGACTTTTCAACAGGTGTGGGATTCCATGGATTATAATCAGTCATGCTCCACGTTCCTTCCTGCGTACAAAGACGAGCCGGACTCGATGACAAGACGGGCAATGCGATCAACTTGTGCTGGTTTGTGGGAGAAGCGCTCTACGAGACGGCGTGAACGATCCTTCCCAAATCGGCTGTTAGGATGGCGCCACCGCATAACCCAACGACCATTTGACCAGGTGATGTATTTGAAAACCTGCGAGGTGGTCATTTGGTCGCCTCGCGTGCCTCAGCCGCAGCAAGTCGCCCATCAATGTCGGCGTGGATTTTTGCAATCTTGCGCGAAATCTTGCGCAATTGCTGCGCTTCCGAAGGCGATAGAAAGCCGTCAGCTTTTGCACGGACGGTTTCGACCATCATATTTCCGGTCAGCTCGACCAGATCGGCATTGAGAGCCGAGAGGCATGATGAAATAGAATTGCCGACTACCGAGCCGCCAACCTCAAGCCCTAAAAATTCTACCATAATACCCGAAACAATCGGGCGACCGACATAACCTTCAAGCGCCATGACAACCGGCGTCGGCATGGTGTCGCGGTCAACCCCACCATACCAACGCCCGACCTGACTCTTTGAAATTGCAAACTTTTCGACCACGCGGCGGCTACCACCGTATGCGTCGATAAGGTCTGTCTGAGCGGCTAAAACCCGCATACGCCAGCGTTCGGTAAATTCACGAGGTTCGTTGTCAGCAATATCGTGCAGTCCTCAAGACAAAAGCTTTCCCGCGCCGGGAAAATCCAGCGTCGTTTCCCGTGGCGGGAAGGTCATAAATTTGAGAGGTTCAGACCGTTCTGATTATGGAGGCATCAATGCAGAAGAAGATGGCGCAAAGCCGCAAGCGCGCCGAAGCGGGAAAGAACGACGCGCTTGCCAACCGCCATGGCGCATGGCCCCATGCAAGTGTGAAAAAACAGGAGAATCAGCGCCATGGTGGAAGAGGTTGTTTCGTGGGTTCAGTCCGGATGGGCTTCGTTTGTGGTCGCTACGCAAACAGCAGCCGTTTGGCTGAAATCCCCGATTACCTTCCTGCTTCCCATACCTGGCATCATCGCGTTTGCGTGGGCATGGAAGGACCGGAAGAATCGTGAGCGATCTGAATCGCCTTATGCGGAATGGAAAATATGCGAGAAGCCAGATGAGAACGGCTGGCTTGCCACGCAAATCAGCATAACCAACCGTTGGGACGAGCGTCTTTATGCGCATAATATCCGAATATCTGGCGTTAAAGGAGCAAGATTGTCTCATATTGCTCCCTCTTCGGACACTGAAGGGGATGAAACCTTAACGGTTAAATGGATTTTTCTTGCAGCACAGCAAACACCGCCAAGCGGCTGCTCAGGCGCGACATTACTGTTTATAAAATGGCCCGGCCTTGCACAATCGGGCCGCGCGCCATCCGGCACCGGGCCCGATAATCTGGAATCAATAAGCTCCACAATCGCCAAATTGTGGCTAACCATAGACCTGACAACATCCAGCAACCGAAGCATACGGTGCATCGCCAAACACAAAATAACCAGCATTAAAGAACAGGCGACAATTGCCACAGATGCAAAGACGAAGAAGTAAGAAAATGCGCCACCACTCATTAGGCACCCTCCGCGGAGATCGGTGTTGGGGCGCAGCCAATGCCCTTAGACTGCGCCCCGGCTTCGCCCGATGGGAGGTGATCGGGCGAATTAGAATTGAATTGTGGACGAGGAATATCAGAAGGCCAGACAGCGCCGTCAGGCCAGTGAGCGGATAGCCAGAAAATTGAGGCATTGAAGCGCGAGACGGTTATGTCCGCGCCAGCGCGCATGGCGCCAACCTTCTTAGAATCCGAAAACATCCGGCTGCTCAGCGTCTTATCGCTACAACCGGTGATTAATTCATACTGATCGACAAGGATCATGAGATGTCGAATATCAATCATGTGCCTATAAGCGGTAAATTACCCGCTTTTGTCAACGGGTTTATTACCGCTTCTACGGCTTTTAATGTGCGGGCATATTACCGCACTATGTTAAGTGAAGTTTTAGATCGAATTCATCGTAGGCTGCGCGCGCTAGGGCTAAAATCGGCCACAGCATCGCAAAGGGCTGGCCTGCACAAAGACACGATAAGAAATATAGAGCGTGCTGTTGCCTCCAACACCGGAAGACGCGGAGTATCAACAGCAACCATTGCAGCATTAGCCCCAGCTCTTAACACAACTGTTGGCTGGCTCCTCGAAGGCTCCGGCCCTGAAGAGTTGGTAGAGCAATCTATCGACAAAACCTCAAACGAGGCAATTGTTGCGCGCACCCATGAAGCCAGATCCCGTGCCAACATCGCACTGGCGGACATGGCTAAAGCACTTGGTGTCACGGAAGTGCAATACAAAAAGTTTGAAACATCGACACCAATCGCACCCAACCTTGTCGCCCAGTTTTGCAAAATCACCCGGATCAGCGCCGACTGGCTGTTTTCTGGTGAGCGCGACGACGAATACGAGGCATCGAACACGTCACACCGCGAGGTTTCATGATTGCACTGCGCAACCCATGCGGCGGCGCATGTATAAAAATCAATCGGTTAGGATGTCCAAAAAACTGCATGTTGCTGAGAATGGTTATGGCACGGGCAAATGAGCATGAACACTGACATTAATCGAAAGCTATAAATTACAGGTTGACGATTATGCGCCACATTACCGATTATCCGTCATAAGAGCGAGGCACTGTGTTCGCTGGAATTCATTGGCAGCCACATGCAATTGAGCGTATTCATGAAGTTAAAGGCACCACCACAAAACCGCTGAAGGCGGTGACAGACGCTGGCGTGGCATTAATAAAATATATTGGCAATCCTGCCGGAGAGGATGCGCTTATTTCTGAACTGATTGGCAGCGAGCTCGCCAATCTTGTTGGCCTGGAAACTCCTGCTTTTGCTGTTGTAAATATCCCTCGCACCGAGATAGATGCAGTCGGAAGCATCGCCGAAGCTGGACCGGCGTTTTTCTCAAAATGGGAACAAGCCTTTTCACTGGCTCCGAACTCTCAGATTTTGCGAAACGTCCGCGATACCAAAAAAATTGTCCTGCTTGTTATTTTTGACACATGGATAAGAAACAAAGACCGTTTTTGCTCAGATTATAATGGGCAATACGAAAACAATAATTTTGATAATATTCTCTTTGTTCCTGATAAACGTAAAACAAAACTTATGGTTATCGACCAGACGCATGCTTTTGCTGAAACAGGACTTGAATATGAGCTTGATGATGGATGGGCCAACGAAGAAATAATATTTGGCCTTTTTGACGAATTTAAACCCTTTTTAAATCGTAATGACATTGAATTCGCCCTTAATGCGATAAGTCGCATTGACGCCAACACAATAGAATCCATATGTCAGTCAACGCCCAAAGAGTGGGGCATGACCAATGCTCTTGCAAAGCGACTGACGGAATGCTTGATAGCGCGCGGGCGAAACATGCAAAATTGGGCTATGAACAGCCTGCTGGATCAGCTTGAATTAAACCTTGACGGAAAGGAGGGGTAAAATGAATTTGAACAGGCTCAGATATTCAATCATTCAGTTTAGCCCCTATCCGGAGCGAGCAGAATATATAAATGTTGGCGTTGTCGTATTTTCGCGCATGGAAAATGATTTTGCCAGCAAGATTGTCGAAGACTTCTCGCGTGTGAAGCGCGTTTTTGGCGATATAAACCAGACATTTCTTTCGTTTGCTCTGCATGATTTTTCAGAGCGGATTGCTTACGAACTCAAAAAAGGTGATTTTTCCGAAGAGTTTATTGGAGCATTCAATTCAAGACGCGCCGATATGTTTCGCCTCACCACAGCCTTTCCGATTGCCGATGGCGATGTGAATCGCGTAGCGGAAAAGCTGTTTCAGGAACTGGTAATATTGGTACCGCAGGCAAAGCGCATTGAGCGCGTGAACGCCCTTCTCACCGACGCCTTCCTTTCTGCTGGCGTTTTGCCGCTATTGGACAAGCGACCGGAGCCGGTTCCTATTCCGCAATACGGTGTCACCATCCAGGCTGATTATGGCTATCAGAATGGTGTTTACAATCTGATTGATGCCGCCCGATTTGATAATCCGCAGCGCAGCCTTGCCGAAGCAGGCAAAAGAATTCTTGAAGGCCGGGCCCTGTCGGAAATATCGGGACGTCGACTGATTGTGGTTGCCAAGTTCGGCAATCAACCTGAAAGCTTTGTCGATAAGCTTCGCGACGACTTTAGTAAAGCTCATGCAAAGCTATTTCGAATGGAAGAGGTTGACCAGCTTGCGTATGAAATACGCAAATCTGCTCATTAAGGGCCAGCCTATTGCAACCTGACAAAACCCCGCTCTGCGGGGTTTCTTTTTGCCTGCTCGCAGCGTTGATTCTGCAAGCAGGCAATCCCCCGTCAATTAAATTACGGTAATTTACCCGCTTTTTATTAACAAGCGGTATTTCTACCCATATTACTAACCACGCCCCCCGCATAAACCGGCTGCGCTGGATCGGGTTTTGAGTAGAAAGCGCAGTGGGTCCTCCGGGGTTAAGCGGAGAGACCAATGTCAAACATCATTTTCATGGCAAGACTGACGGATCAGGGCGATTTTGCTGCCGTCCGCCGCGCAGAACAATTGCTCGAACAGCATGGCTTTTCAGTCGGAATTACACAACGTGGATCACCACGCGGCATCTTGTTCGGCGCTTACAATATCCAGAAATGGCGCAACCTTGATGAAAAGGACCGCGCAGCTTTACACGGTGTTTTAGAAGGCGACCGGGCAAGCGATGCCCAGATTGAAATATGGGATCCAGCTCCTGTCGAAGCGGTCGCCGCATTAGCCGACGCTCTTGAAGGTCAACCATCAACCGTGCTGATCAAGCGCCCCAACCTCGTGTCAGAGGTGCGCCGCTATGCATAATCGATCCGACACCACAGGTTTCAACCTGCCTTCAGCCTTCAAATCGCACTGTCGCAAACATGATCACCTGATCGCAATCGCCTCGCTCATAGCCAGCGTTTGCGTAGCAGCCATTTTGGGCGCGCAGATTGTGGGGCTTGTATGAGCAATCTTCGGAAAATAGTTTCTGCCATTGGTGACAATGTCACCCCCGACGCTGGACCGGCACCGATGCTGCAATGGGTTGAGATTGATCAGCTCCTCGTTGATGACGGCTATCAACGACCATTATCATCACACAATTGGAAAAGTATTCGTCAGATAGCAGACGGATTTAAATGGTCGCGTTTCTCGCCGGTGCTATGTGCACCGGTCGAAGGGGGACTCTTTGCCATCATCGACGGGCAGCACAGAACTCACGCCGCCGCAATGTGCGGATATAAAAGCGTTCCTTGCCAGATTGTGCAGATGTCACCCTCGGAGCAAGCTGCAAGCTTTGCGGCAGTGAACGGCAATATCACTAAAGTTACCGCGCTAAATCTATTGAAAGCAGCGCTTGCAGCTGGCGAACCATGGGCTGTTGAGTGTGACGCTATAGCCAAAGAAGGCGGTTGCCGACTGATGCTTTCAAATCCTTCCAGCAAGGATAGAAAGCCAGGCCCAATCTACGCCGCCCGCATGTTCCGCAAGCTGGTTGAAAGCCGTCCACGCGAAGCACTTATCAAGGCGCTCAAGATCCTCATGCATGCAGAGGGATATTGCGACAACTCCGACCTTTGGGACGGCAGTCTACTTGAGCCTATGCTTTTAGCGATGACGGAAGTCCCCGAGTACCTTGAAGCCGAAGGCTTCGTCAGCTTCCTCGAAATTTATGACATATGGGAAGCCATTGACGGCATCGAGGACGAAAACAAGCGTCGCATCGGAAATGGCCAGCCGAAGATTTCACGGAAGGAAGGCATTCGCATCGACCTCATGAAGGCCATCACCGAAGCCATGGGAGAAGAAGCGCCATGACCAATTCCAGCTACGAAATCACATGGTTACCCGCAGAATGGCAGGATGAATGCATTCCACAAACCATGTGTCATCCGACCGACTTTATTCACAAATGCGATGACGGCTCATTTATTGTCATACCAAAGAAAGGCAAGGATGATAACGCGCCCGACGGCGATATAGAGGATCAAGAACACATGCTGTTCAAGATCAGTCTCGGCGATATCGTGCTCTTCCAGCCCACCGAGCAGTACGGCACATTCACACTAATTATTGCCGAAGACGGGACCAGCAAAGTAGATGGCCAGTTTCCCGCAAAAGCGAATACGTTCTATCTGCCTCAAACCGAAACAATCGGTGACAGTATTGAGGGTGCGATACGCCAGAGCGTAGAGCTTAGCGGCCCAATATCCCCCGGAGAATACGAAATCGACATTTATTGGTGGGGCGATGACGTCGCCTATCGATTTGATGTCGCACCTGATGGAACGCCTCATTTCGTTGAAGTGGGGGCAGTTCAATGACAGACCGCCCTATTCTTTTTAGCGCGCCAATGGTGCGCGCCTTGCTTGAAGGACGTAAAACCCAGACTCGCCGGATTTTGAAGCCACAGCCACCGGAATGGGCCACTATTTGCCAGCAGCCCACTATGCTGAACGTCCTTCACCAGTGGGTGCCGTCTGGACTATGGGCATGGAGCGAAACCGAACAACATCCACCGCGCGTCCTGCGCCGCTGGCCTGTAAACGAAAAACGAGAGCATTACTGGCTAAAACCAAAGTTTTCGACGGGTGATCGCCTTTGGGTTCGCGAAGCATGGGCACCTTTAACGGCGCTCACTTATAATGATCCCGGCACACAAGCGTTGGCTGATGGGGTTTTCTACAAAGCTGACGATTCCACCATCGAAGGTGAAATAGTTCGCTGGCGCCCTTCCATTCATATGCCACGTTGGGCATCGCGTATCACGCTTGAAGTCATAGATGTACGCGTTGAGCGTTTGCATGACATTAGCGAGACCGATGCAATTGCCGAAGGTGTCGTAAAAGTACGGGATGCATGCCACGTTATCCGAGGCTTTGATTATGACTTATCCGGCCTGTGTCACACTTCGGCCGTCACACCATTCCTGAAGCTTTGGAACCACATCAACGGACCCGACGCATGGGAACTAAACCCATGGGTTGCCGCTTACACGTTCCACGTCATCAATCGGAACATCGATCAGATCGAGGTGGCGGCATGATTGTCAATGATAATCCGACGGTTAACCGCTATCTAAAAGATAAAGCCTTGGATCTGATCGACCACGCTTTAGGCCGCACAACATTCCCACTCAAGGAAACATACCGGAACTATTATGCCATTGGCGCAGACAGCAAATTAGCCAAAGAATTTTCCAAGTCGCCGCATTGGAGAAAAAGCGGACAGAACGGCGATATGGCGTACTTCGCCGTCACCGACCTTGGACGTCAGGCATTAGCGGATCACCTGAAACTTTTGCCGGACAATAAGATTTTCGTCGTCTCGTACTGGGAATGGTCGAAGATTGTGACTGCAAAATCTCGATCTGCAGCCCGATATGATGTGTATCGCGACGTGAGTGACGCTGGCGAAGTTCCGTTTGTGGACTTCCTCAAGGCATCCAGCGTGAGGGCATACGCATGACCGAGTATGACCCGCGCGACGATTCCCGTAAAAGCTATGACGTTGCTGTCGAGGCCAAACGCAAGCGTGGTGACACCCACTGGCCGGAACGTCTCACGCCACCTGAAGCAAAACCTTTCTGGCTACGCTGCGGCGGCTGCGATCACGAGTGGATCGGACTTCACACCCCCATGGCAATGTCAGAGTTTTCGAGGCGCTTGGCTTCAATCACCTGCCCATCATGCGGTGCTGAGAAGAACATTTTTCATATTCCAGCCCCGGAGGCTCAATCCAATGGCTGGCCAACCTGCAATTACACCCAATGAGCAATCAACCCGCAAAGGCGCAAACTGAGATGCACACAAATACCGCGACTGTAGAAATTAGAAATCTTGATCACATACCAGTCCCCCGTCTGCTAGATGTCAAAGACGTAAAGCAGCTCACAACTTTAGGACGAACTACAATCTATCAGTATGTTAAAGACAACAAATTTCCAAAACCTCTGCGCTTGGGAGCAAACAAGATCAGGTGGAGAGAAGATGAAGTTGTCGAATGGCTCCAAACTCTCCCTCGAGCCTGAAACTACCGCTTCGGCCCCAGTAAGAGTTCTTCTGCTGGGGCTAACTTATTAAGCAACATATCAGCCCACAACTGCGCAAGTTCGCGCCGCCTACCTAGATGGGTAGCTCTATTATATGCGGCTTCAACTTTGTCTTTTGGAACATGCGCCAGCATCAAATCAATAACTGCACGGTCGCTCGGATAATGCTCATTCATGACAGTTGAGAAAGTCGACCGCCAACCGTGAGGCACATGCTTTCCAGACAGGTGAGCGCGCTTAAGTAGATAACTCAACGCATTCTCCGACATTGGCTTAAATCGGTGCCGCACGTTCGGGAACACATATGTAGCGCCCCACGACTCTTTCTTTACAGCCTCAATCACTTCAACAGCTTGCTTTGAAAGCGGAACAAGGTGATCTCTCCTTGCATCATCCTTGTGTTCTAACTTCAACTTCATACGACTGGCCGGGATATGCCAAACCGGATTTTCTTTATCCAAATCGGCAAGCTCAGTCCAAGGTGTTGTGATTAATGTGCCCGGACGAACGGCAGTCAACGCAAGCAAACGCATAGCCAATTTAGTTACCGGATGCGCGGTTTCCGCTTCGGCTTTGATAAGAACATCGTGAGCGTCATTAAGCGTGATTACAGCAGGCTGCTTGCCCTTACGAAGCGGAGCCAACACACCTTTAACAATATGTGCCGGATCATTTGAGGCTTGGCTAGACGATATGCCATACACAAAGATTGCTGAAATACGCTGCCGCACACGCTTGGCTGTTTCGATTGCAGTTTTTTCAATCTCGCGGAGCAATGACAATACGTCAGGAGCCGTTACGTCATCTGGGTGCTTTTCCCCAATATGAGGAAACACTCTCGCCTCCAAGCTATCTATCACGTCATCAGCATGCCGTTTGACCCACATTGGTTTCTGGAGTTCAAACCACTCTCGCGCTAGCGTTTCAAAAGTCAGTCCGCTGGCGTTCGCCGACGATTTACGAGAGACGGTTTTGGGATCGCCGCCGTTCTTGACGATTCGACGTTTCTCATCGCGCAGATCTCGTGCACCCGCCAACGATAAATCAGGATAACAGCCAAGCGACAACAAATGCTCTTTGCCGTCTCGCTGATAACGATAGCGCCAAAGCTTAGAACCAGAGTTGGAAATGAGCAGGAAAAGTCCATTTGAGTCGCTTAATTTGTAAGGCTTCTCTGCCGGTTTCGCCTTTTTAATCTGCATTTCTGTGAGCATAGATCCGAATCCCGCACCGCTTGTAGAACAGGCTAAGATCAACCGTATCCGGTTTTCACTTTGAGGATATCCGGTTTATATCCGGTTTAATACCGGCTTCCCGTAATCATACCTGAACGCGTCTAAAATGGAATATATGCAAAAACTCAATGTTTACAATGAGTTTAGGGCAACAATGAACAGCTTGGAATCTTGATGAAAGAGTAAATGGCGGAGGGGGTGGGATTCGAACCCACGGTACGATCTCTCGCACGCCGGTTTTCAAGACCGGTGCCTTAAACCGCTCGGCCACCCCTCCACATCTACAAGAAGCAGATTTGTGTGTCTCTTTATCGTCATCAAACACCAGCGTCAATCTGCCACTTACAGATAAACAGCATTAAATCGTTGATAGACTTGCTCATAATCAGGATGACGCATAAACTTGAACCTGACAGTCATAAAGAAATGGGAATTTATGAGCCTGGAATCGGTAAGAGCATTCTTCGCGGACAATGCTCCAGAAATCGAAGTGATTGAATTGCCAACAAGCACGGCGACAGTAGCGCTTGCTGCAGAAGCGCACGGTGTTGAACCGGGACAGATCGCAAAAACACTGTCATTTGCCGCGAAAGAACAAACCATTCTTATCGTGACGCGGGGAGATGCGCGTATCGATAATCGGAAATTTAAAAACCAGTTCGGCGCTAAGCCTCGCATGCTGGATGCGGAAAGCGTACTTAGGGAGACCAGTCATCCTGTTGGCGGCGTTTGTCCATTTGGATTGCCGGGTAGCCTGCCGGTATATTGCGATCTGTCACTCAGAAGCTTTGAAGAAGTTGTGCCCGCAGCAGGCGCGACAAATAGCGCGGTGAGAATCTCACCACAAAAAATGGCCGAGCTGGTTTCTGCTGAATGGATTGATGTTTGCCAGTAAGCATATGTTGCCGGAAATACCTGATCGCGATGACGTGATGGATTGAGGTGCTTTTTTGCCCTTTAAAGGTGATAAAACGCTTCATATATTTTAAGAATAGTTCTAAAGTGGATTCGAAGTGAATGCACCCGCTTGGCACATATCCCTGAAATCTCCGGGTTCCGGAGAAGCCTGATGGGGTTGTGACGTAACCAAAAGCAGAGTTTTCCGTGGGTAGGTCCATGAGGAAGGCTTGAGGATGTGCTGAAAGGAATAATCAATGCGTCTTACGCGTCAGACGAATTATGCCATTCGTATGCTTATGTATTGTGCCGCCAATGACGGCAAACTGAGCCGCGTTCCGGAAATTGCCCGCGCTTATGGCGTTTCGGAGCTTTTCCTTTTCAAGATTTTGCAGCCACTCGTTGAAAATGGACTGGTTGAGACTGTTCGTGGCCGTAACGGCGGTGTTCGTCTTGGACGCGCTGCAAAAGATATTTCTCTTTTCGACGTCGTGCGCGTGACTGAAGAAAATTTTGCTATGGCAGAATGCTTCGAGAACGACGCAACAGAATGCCCGCTTGTCGATAGCTGTGGTCTGAACTCCGCACTGCGTGAAGCGCTCAATGCCTTCTTCGGCGTATTGATGAAGTACAGTATCGCTGATCTGGTTAAGGCTCGTCCGAATGTTCGCGTACTGCTCGGTCTTGATGAAGATCTGGAAGTAGAACGCGTCGCCAGCTGATTTGCAGCATGATTGAATAGAAAAAGGCTGAGAAGCGGATAGTATCTCAGCCTAGTATTTTGCTTCAGACTTTTCAAAGCGTCGCGGAATATGCCGATTGTGGCAGCACGAATGGTACCCCCCGTGCAGGCGGCACGCCGACCTTTAGCGAGCATTCGTAAACCCGTTCCAATCTGTCATCAGTCAGCGCATGCTGCGGCGTACCGATCGTATCGAGTCTTCCCTTGTGAATGACAGCGATGCAGTCAGCAAACATGGCAGTCAGATTGAGGTCGTGAAGGATCGCGATAACGCCCCCTCCAGCGGCCGCGAAGTCGCGTGCAATTTCCATAACCGTGATCTGGTGTTTTATGTCGAGGCTTGAAATCGGCTCATCCAGAAAAAGGTAACGCGGTTTTCCATCCACAACTGGCTTCCAAACCTGACAAAGAACGCGTGCAAGCTGCACCCGTTGCTGCTCGCCCCCCGAAAGCTCCTGATAGAGCCTGCCGCTGAAGCCTGCCAAGTCAACTTTCTGCAAGGCAAGATCAGGTAACTTCTCCTGCTCTGCACCCGTTAAGCCGCTGAAACCACCCGTCAAACCGATATGGACGATTTCGCGGACAGTGAAGGGAAACGACAAAGCGCTCGCCTGCGGCAGCACAGCCCGGCGTGCAGCCATGCGCCACGGCTTGATCCCCGCAAAATCTTCACCATCCAGATAAGCAGAACCTGTATAGGAAATATCACCACAAAGCGCGCGCAGCAGTGTCGTCTTGCCCGAACCGTTAGGCCCAACAATTGCTGTCACTTCACCGGGTCGCGCAACAAAATTGATATTATCGATAATCGACTTTTTGCCGATGGAAACGCTTAGGTTTTTAGTTTCGATCATTGCGAGCCTCACAGATCAAGAACGCTGCGCTGTCGCAGCAATATCCAGAGGAAGAATGGAGCGCCACAGACGGCTGTTATGATACCAATCGGCAATTCAGCAGGCGCAACAATGGTGCGGCTTACTGCATCTGCAAGCAGAAGCATAATTGCACCAAGCAATGCTGCGGAAGGTAACAAGTAGCGGTGATCCGGACCAATGCTCAAGCGCAGCATGTGTGGCACCACAATCCCGATAAAGCCGATCCCGCCGGATATTGCGACCGTGGCACCAGTCGCCGCAGCAACAGTTACGATTGCGACGTTTTTGATCCGCTGAACAGGAATACCAAGATGACCGGCTGCTGCTTCGCCCAAAGCAAGCGCGTTCAGGCCGCGCGCCAGAAACGGTGTCGCAATAAGAACAACCACGATGATCGGCCCTGCCGTACCGATCTTTCCCCAAGTAGCACCCGCGAGTGAGCCGAGCCCCCAGAATGTCAAATCACGCAATTGGCGGTCATCTGCAATATACACTAAGGCGCCAGTGGCTGCCCCCGTCAATGCCCCAAGCGCAATACCGGCCAGAAGCATAGTTGCAACGGAAGTGCGCCCTCGCCGCGTCGCAACGCGGTAGAGAATAAGTGTCGTTACAAGGCCACCAAAGAATGCGGCAAGCGGCAGAGCATAAAGACCGAGTAGCAGAAAAACAGGCGCAAACGCTGTTCCGCCCAAGACAATCATCGAAACCGCACCAAGGCTCGCACCAGCAGAAACTCCAACAAGCCCAGGATCAGCAAGTGGATTGCGGAACAACCCCTGCATGACAGCACCTGAAACAGCAAGCGAAGCCCCCACCAGTATTCCCACTATGACGCGCGGCAGGCGGATTTCCATAATAATCAGATGATCGCGCCGAAATGCATCAGCGCTTTCCTGTGTTCCGAATACCAGTTCACGTAGAACGCTCATGACAGAGGCGTCGGAAGCTCCCGCCGTCAGGCTAAACAGTGCCGTTACGCAAAGCGCAACAGCGAGAATTGCGATAGCCAATCGAGCGCGCGCCGAGCGATCTCCGATATGATTATTGGTGGCTTGATCACGCACGGCAAAGCCCCCGGGTTTTGCCACGCGATCTTGGCTGGTCATTTCGATATGTCCTTATTGCGGGTTTCCGCGATATGCCCGCAAGCAATTACACTTATCAGGCATATGTTTTAATTCACAGCCTACTTGCCATAGAGCTTTTCAGACAATTCACGGCTGGCAGCTCCAGTCCGTGGACCAAAGCCAAGCAAATAGAGTGAATCCATCTGAACGATATTGCCGCTGCGCCCCGCAGGAGAATTTGCCAAAGCCCGGTTTTTCAGCAAGTCCTCTTTCTGAACGCTGTCTTTACCAATATCCATGGTAAGGATCAGATCCGGAGCGGCCTTCTCAACGGCCTCATCGGTGAGCTGTTTATAACCTTCAAAAGCGTCGATAGCGTTCACCCCGCCAGCGAGCGTAATGATCCCGTTAGCGCCGGTACCAGTGCCAGATGCCATAATGCGTCCATCGCGCGCAGACATAATGAACAGCACGCGCTTGCGCGGATTTTGGTTTGCTGAAATTTTCTGCGCAGCTTCCAGGTCCCGCGATACATCAGCTGTGAGCGCTTTGGATTTATCTTCCAGACCAAGCGCCTTGCCGACGGCTTCAATCTTGGCAATCACGCCCTCCCCTGTAAACTCTTCAGAGATCATGACAATCGGCACTGAAGCCTTCTTGAGCACATCCAGAGCTTCAGGCGGTCCGCTCCCTTCCGACATCAAGATACCGGTGGGATTTACTGAAAGAACACCCTCAGGCGACAATCGGCGCATATAGCCAATATCGACCAATTCTTGCACCTGCTCTGGATAGGTGCTGGTCTGATCACGGGCGACGAGCTTATCGCCCGCACCAAGTGCAAAAATGATTTCAGTAATAGCACCGCCAACCGACACGAGCCGCGACGTATCGGCGATTTTCTCAACCGTATCGGCTTTTGCTATACCGCCAAAGGCAACGGAAACAGCGACGATTACAAAAGCCGCACTGCGTCCGATGGATGATGAAATGATCGACATGAGTTCTGCCCTTAACATGCCCGCTCCGGAAATGGCGACCACTTCCAGAACGAGCATAACAACATTGACTTGAATTTAGCGCGGTTACGCAGCTTCAGACTGAGGCAAACGGGGCAAACTCTCTGCAATCATACGCCAGTCAGCAAGTTCAGCTTCACCCTCATGACGCTCACCGAAGAACTGGATAATCATCTCACCATTGGAATCATAGGCTTCAAGCGAAGTGACATGACCATCCTTGGTTGGCTTGCGGACAACCCATGCATCCGCAATATGATCCGCGCGCAGGTGCAGGTGGAATGTCGGATCAAGCACGTTGAGCCATGGCCCCATCGTCTTGATTTCAGCAATCTTGCCTGTGTGAATCTGGATGCAGCCACGGCTGCCGACGAAGCACATGATCGGAATTTGCTCCTGAACAACATGGTTCATCATTGCTTCAACAGCCGAGAGATCGACACGCCACGCGAAATCCTTGCCGGCGAGATGCACAGCCTGGTGGCGATCAACACCGAAATCTTTCAGGAGACCGACAAACTGGTGAACATCCGTGAGTGCGCCCCAGCGCTCTCGGAACGCATCGCCATCAATAGTCGAAACATCAGCTTTTTCTGCTTTGGCGGCTACAGGCTTGGTGTCAACCGAAGGAGCCTGATCATCAAGCAACAGTTCAGAAACGAGTTGCTCATAGGCTTCCAGATTAGAATTTGGACGCAGATGGATCTTATGAATAGCCTCACCTGATGCATCAAAGAACTGAAGGCTACGGCGCACATGTTCGCCATCAAGCTTTGCGACGGCAAAACCATGCACCCAGTGCTTCGGAAAAATGCGGAGATCAATTTCCTTGCCGAGGGTCAGCGACGCGTGTGGTCCCCAAATGGTTTTTTCAAAAGGGCCGATCTTTTCGTGCACAGCGCTTTCATTGCGCGTCAGCGCCATCACTTCGCCAAGCGATGGAGCGTGTTTAAGCAACGTTTCAACATCTGCACGAATGCGACGAGCAGAGATGGAGTTGTCAGCTTCTGCACCGGTGTAAGCCGCAATGAAATCGGCCTCTGATATCCCGAGGCTCTGCGCAAAGTCACGTTCACGCATTTTCGGGTTATCTGCCCGTGCCTTGAGTATCTGCTCTGGGGAGGGCTTGGTCTGGGTCGTCATCTGTTGTTTGCCTATTTGTTCAGAATGAGCTTGCCTTGACGGGTGATCTTTAAACGATAGAGAGAGCCGCCGTGCTCTATCGCCACCTCGCGCGAGCCATTAAAGAGCTCACGACTACCGTAGGTAGTGAGTTGACTTTCATAGGATTGGCCAGAAGTGCGTGATTGAACCTGTCCGCCTACCTCAAGGCGGGGCTGGATTTCAGGCGAGCGAGTTGGGACGCGCTCACGCGGTAACCGCACCTGCATGTCGATATGGATTCGCCTGTTCATTTTATTGCCTCTGCACCAGTTATGGAGCCATTTTTGTTAACTACGCGACGCTATCAATTCATTAGTTGACATCGCAAGTCATGTTTAATAATCACTGCCTTACTGGATTAAATGAGTCAAGTTTATTTCTCTTTTTTTCCAACGCAAGCCCGAAGGTTCTCCCTTCCAGCCAGCGCAAAAGCCTCTTTCGGGATGAAGGGGCGCTAACGGATTTTAACGATTGATCTTTTTGCGCTGCGCAGCGCGGGAAATTTCAATTTGGCCTCAGGAGAAACCAAGAGTATGCGGGCGATAAACGGGGAACAGAAGCGGTCATTTCTTGCAAGCACAGGCTTGGCTGTGATCCTTACGACAATAGCATCGAGTGTATACGCTCAACAGCAAAGCGCGGCGACAGACGCGGATGGCGTGCAGTTGAAGCCTATCGTTATTAAAAACAACCGTGCAACAAGCGGCTCTGTATCTGACAGCCCACTCGCCAATGTAATTACGGCTCAGGAAATTCGGCAGAGCAATGTTGATTCCATTAAGGATCTTACAAATACGCTGGAGCCGGGCCTCGCGGTGAGTACGACAACCGGCGGTGTAAACATTCGAGGTTTACAGAATGATCGCGTTCTCACCACCATCGACGGCATTCCTATCCCGTATCTCGATGCAGCAATTCGCGGTGAAGTTAATGGTGGCAGTGCAGACGCCTATGACCTATCTGCCTTATCTACCTTCGATGTATTGTATGGCGCTGACGCCAGCCGCCTTGGGTCAGGTGCGATGGGCGGAGCGATTGCTCTGCAGACACTTGAACCTGAAGATCTGCTCGCTCCGGGAAAAGCCTTCGGCGGCTTGGTAAAGCTCACATATGACGGTTCTGACCGCTCATTTATCAGCTCTGGTGCCGTTGCTCAAAAGGTCCAGAATACTTCTGTTCTTTTTCAAGGATCATATAAGCGCGGTCATGAAATCCGGGGAACCGGTGATATAGGAGGTTACGGACCGGCACGTACTGAAGCAGACCCTCGTGATTATGACCGAAGCAATCTGATGTTCAAGCTGCGTCAGGAGCTTGAGGGTGGTCATACGATCGGCATCACAGCCGAACGAAACCGCTATGACTCAGACACCAACCTGAATTCGGATGCAGGCACAACTTATGACAATCGCGATTACAATCAAAATCGCAAGAATGATCGTGATCGTGTTTCGCTCGATTATCGTTATGAAAGCCAGAATGATGGCCTCGTGAATAATGCGAGAGCCACACTTTATTGGCAGAAAATGACACGGTCCTATGGAACAGATACAATCCGCTTCGGCGCACTGGCGGGTCCCTTCAGCAGACATTATAAGCTTGAAGATGAGCGTTATGGTGCCACTGGATACGCAAATCTCGGATTTGATACGGGAACACTTTCGCACTCCCTGACCGTCGGCGGCGATTTCAGCGTTGGTAAAAATACCCAGTCGTTCACAGGTGACGATGCCTGTATCCGTGGCTCGCAAAACCCGACCTGCAGTTTCCTTCACATCAATCAGGCTGATACACCCGATGTGGATTCATATCGCTTTGGGATGTTCGCAGAAGATCGTATCTCTATCGGCGACACACCTTTTGCTGTGACCCCAGGATTACGCTTTGACTGGTTCAAATATGAGCCGGATTCGATCAGCGGATATGACAACAATACAGATAGCCGCATTTCACCTAAAATCCGCTTCTCATGGCAAGCCACGCCTGCGCTCGAGCTTTTTGCGCAAATTTCAACGACTTACAAAGCACCACAAGTCGACCAACTCTATGTTACCTATTTGTCTGCCGGTTACGCCACCATTGGAAACCCAAACCTTAGCGCTGAAAAAGGCTATGGTATCGACATAGGGGCGAATTTCGGAACCCAGGATTCTGGTGGTAAAATTACAGCTTTCGTTAATCGATATAACGACTTCATCGATACCGTTACGACCCGTACAACTGAATTCCCATTGGGCCTGACAGAATACCGAAATCTCGATAAGGCTCGAATTGCAGGCATCGAATTCAAAGCACACCATAACTTTGTCAACGGCTTTAACGTTCATGGCTCTTTTGCCTACGCGAAGGCTATGAATCTTGATGAAGATATTCCTTTGGCATCAGCATTGCCGTTTAAAGGAGTGTTTGGCGTCGGCTATAACGCAGAAACGTGGGGCGTAGATTCAAGTGTCGTAGCTGCAGCTTACGTCAATCAAACAATTTCGACCCGCGCTGGTACAACAACACGCCGGCTTCCCGGGTATGGAATAGTCAATTTGACAGGCTGGTGGGAACCAACACAACTAAACGGCACTCGATTGCAGGCTGGTGTTTATAATATCTTCGATAAGACCTATTACGACGCCATGAATGTAAACAGCGTAGAAAATGTGACTGAGCGATGGTCCGAAGCAGGACGCTACTTCAAAATTTCGCTCACGCAAAAATTCTAAAATATGTTCGGGAGGTTCGTGCTTCCCGAAAATTAATCGTCGTGTCTGCGAAGTCCGCTCATCTCTGACCGCTGTGGTGGCCTTCATATCCCGAGACGCGACGCGGCGAGTGCGGCCCCTACCACTGCACTCGCCGGAACTTTATAAGGACGGAGCACAATAACTGTGCAATTGTCCTGCGACCATTTTGTAGCCAATCCCTCTTAGCAAGAAAGGATCAGCAATGTTCATCGCAATGAACCGCTTCAAGGTTATCGTTGGCAATGAAGCCGAGTTTGAAACCGTATGGCGCAGTCGTGACTCACAACTCTCCGAACTGCCGGGATTCGAAAGCTTTCATCTTTTGCGCGGCGCAACGAACGAAGACGAAGGCTATACGCTTTTCGCCTCGCACACCGTTTGGAAAACGCGTGAAGATTTCGTCTTCTGGACAAAATCCGAACAGTTCCGAAATGCGCATCGCAATGCGGGTGATCGCAAGCCGCTCTATGCCGGCCCACCCCAGTTTGAAGGATTCGAGGCCGTCGAAGGCATCTGATCGACTTCAAAATTGTGTTTTCCACATGATGCGGCGAAATAGCGCATAAATCAAAAGCGGGGTAAAAACAGCCCCGCTTTTGATCATCTAAAAGTAGAATTTCTTTTTAAAGATGGGCCTTTAACTCATATTTAGAATAATTCTAAGTTATTGATTTTTAGAACGTTTCAAAAACATAAAATTTGACAGAACCACCCCGAAAACGTCATAACATGACTTAAATCGGTGGGTTTTATCAAGACTTATCGAAGTTTACCTTTGATGTTCGGGCCTTTAACCCCTGCAATTGGAGGAACCATTGTTCGGTTCAGAGTTGCGCTATCCGCACGCGCCAATAAATTTAGCAGCTAATAGCTGTATTTCTGAAGCCTTCACAGGCAACGAACGGGTTTATTCCAACCGTATTGTGAATATTATACTTTCACATCGCATTGCAGATGCCGGAGTTTACTGCTCATGCTAGTCTGCAGCTGCAATGTTATTACTGACAAAGATATAGAGGCTGTCGTAACGCAACTTCTCGATGAAGATTGCTGGCGGCTGATTGTACCCGGTACCGTCTTCAATGCCATATCCAAGAGCGGCCGCTGCTGTGGCTGCTTCCCAAACGTCGTAGAAACCATCATAAGGGTTACCGAAGAATATCATCTTCGTCATAATCAAATGGACGAAAACGTGATCCAATTCATGGATCGTGTACGTTCTCTACGAGAAAAATTCGGGAGTTCTTGGAATGAAAGGCGAACCAAAGGTCATCGAGCGGCTTAACGAGGCACTGTTTCTCGAGCTCGGCGCCGTCAACCAATATTGGCTGCACTATCGTCTGCTGAACGATTGGGGCTTTACGCGTCTTGCAAAGAAGGAACGCGAAGAATCCATTGAGGAAATGCAGCACGCCGACAAGCTGATCGACCGCATTATTTTCCTTGAAGGCCATCCAAACCTCCAGACGGTCGCTCCGCTGCGTATCGGACAAAATGTCAAGGAAGTTCTGGAAGCTGATCTTGCTGGGGAATATGATGCACGCGCATCTTACAAGAAGTCGCGCGAGATTTGCGACGAACTCGGCGATTACGTTTCCAAGCAGCTTTTCGACGAGCTGCTTGCGGACGAAGAAGGTCACATCGACTTCCTCGAAACTCAGCTTGAATTGCTCAGCAAGATCGGTGAAGAGCGCTACGGTATGCTCAATGCCGCACCTGCTGACGCCGCTGAGTAAAAGCGAATACAGATATGAAAAAAGGGCGCTTAAAGCGCCCTTTTTTATTGCCTTATTGCGGTAGCTTGTCGTCAACACCTGCGACGTAGAAATTCAAACCCAGCAAGGTCTTGTCGTCAGCCTGCTCGCCTTCCTTGAGCCAGACAGAGCCGTCTTGCTTTTTGATAGGACCGGTAAAAGGCTTGAACTCGCCCGACTTGATCTTGGCTTCCGTTTCTTCAGCCATTTTCTTCACGTCATCTGGCATGTTTGTGTAAGGCGCCATCTTGACGAGGCCTTCCTTCATGCCCCACCAGATATTCTGGCTCTCCCACTTGCCATCGAGAGCGGCCTTGGCGCGGTCGATGTAGTATGGACCCCAATCATCAACAATAGCGGTCAGCTGGGTTTCAGGGCCGAACTTGATCATGTCCGAAGCCTGACCAAAAGCCTTGATGCCACGCTCTTGCGCAACCTGGATCGGGGCAGTGGAGTCGGTGTGCTGTGTCAGAATATCAACACCCTGATCAACCAGAGCCTTTGCAGCATCAGCTTCCTTGCCTGGATCGAACCATGAGTTAACCCAGATCACCTTGACCTTGAAGTCAGGATTGACCGATTGTGCGCCGAGGATGAAAGAGTTGATACCCTGGACAACTTCCGGCACTGGTACAGATGCTATATAACCTGCAACGCCCTTTTCCGATAGCTTAGCTGCGATCTGGCCCTGAATATAACGACCTTCATAGAAGCGTGCGTTATAAGCCGAAACATTGTCCGCAGTTTTATAACCGGTGGCGTGTTCAAACTTCACATCCGGATATTTGGCTGCAACCTTGATGGTTGGATCCATGTAGCCGAACGAGGTTGTAAAAATCAGCTTGTTGCCTGCGCGCGCAAGACGCTCGATCGAACGCTCGGCATCGGCACCTTCCGGCACGCTTTCCAGGAAGGTCGTTTCAACCTTATCGCCAAGAGCTTCAACCATTTCCTTGCGGGCGACATCGTGCTGATAGGTCCAGCCGAAGTCTCCCGGAGGTCCGATATAGATAAAGCCGACTTTCAGCTTATCTTCTGCATGTGCTGCTCCACCAACCAAAAAGCTGGCTGCAGTGGCAATCGCCAACAGCGTTTTTTTCATTTTCCCTGCACTCCTTATTAGCACCCTCAAAACAAAACGGCAGGCCGTGGGAGCTGGTCTGCCGTTCAAAACCCTTATTTACCTGTCCGGCACAAATGGTTTGCCAAGCGACGCCGGCGTATTCATCATCGTCAAACGCCTGTTGCGCGAGATGATGACCAGAACCACAATAGTCGCGATATAAGGCAAGGCCGAAAGAAACTGCGATGGAAGACCGAAACCAAGTGCCTGTGCATGAAGCTGGCCAATGGTTACGGCACCGAAAAGATAAGCGCCGATCAAAACACGCCACGGACGCCATGAGGCGAATACGACAAGCGCAAGCGCAATCCAGCCACGACCTGCCGACATATTCTCAACCCACTGCGGTACATAAACCAGCGACAACTGCGCACCTGCTAGGCCTGCGCAAGCGCCGCCAAACAGCACCGCGAGATAACGCGTGCGAACCACATGCACGCCAAGCGCATGGGCCGAGCCGTGATTGTCACCGATAGCGCGCAATTGCAGGCCTGCTCTCGTGCGAAAAAGGAACCATGTCACACCAATCACCAACAATATGGATATATAGAAAATAGGATCCTGTCCAAACAGAAAGCGCCCGACATAAGGGATATCGCTAAGATATGGAATGTCGATTGCACCAAGACGCACGCCCGGCATACCGACGAAGCTCTCGCCCAACATGGCTGACGCACCGATACCCAAAATGGTCAGCGCCAGACCCGTTGCCACCTGATTGGTCACAAGCGACAGGGTCAGGAAAGCAAAAATACCCGAAAACAACGTGCCTACCAGAATGGCGGCAATCATGCCGAGCCACGCCGAACCGGTGAACTGCGCGGCAGCAAACCCCGAAACAGCCCCCATCAGCATCATGCCTTCGACGCCAAGGTTCAAAACGCCGGAGCGTTCGACAACGAGTTCACCAATGGCTGCAATCAGCAAAGGCGTTGCAGCAGTTGCGATGGTGAGGAGGATTGCCTGTGTCAAATCCATTGATCAGGCCTTTCCTGCTGAGCGACCCGCCACAAAGCGGATGCGATAGTGAATGAGTGTGTCGCAAGCGAGTACGAAAAACAGGATCATGCCCTGAAACACGCGCGCTGACTTTTCGGAGATACCGATAGCAACCTGTGCTGCCTCGCCGCCAAGGTATGAAAGTGCCAGCACGAAACCAGCTGCAATCGCACCAATCGGATTGAGCCTTCCGAGGAAGGCAACGATAATCGCTGTAAAGCCATATCCGGGCGAGATGACAGGCCGTAACTGGCCAATGGCACCAGAGGTTTCGGCGATGCCTGCAAGACCAGCCAGCGCGCCTGAAATTGCAAAGACGAAGAAGACCAGCTTACCGCGGCTGAAACCTGCAAAGCGCCCTGCCCGTGGGCTTTGGCCGATAACCTTGACCTCAAAGCCTTTCAGCGTCTTGGCGAGCAGGAACCAGATCAGAACGGCGGCAACGATGGCAAAGATGAAGCCCCAATGGGCACGGCCCGATGCACTCCAGATTTCTGGCAGCACCGCACTTGGATTAAACTGGCGCGTTTCCGGGAAATTATAGCCTTCCGGATTGCGCCACGGGCCACGTACCAGCCAATCTAGGAACAACTGCGCCACATAGACCAGCATCAGGCTGGTGAGAATTTCATTGGTGTTGAAGCGGACTTTTAGAAGCGCCGGAATCGACGCATAGGCAGCACCGCCTGCCATGCCCATCAGCATCATCAAAGGCAATACGATCCACATCTGCAGATCGGGGAACATCACCGGCAGAATAGAACCGGTAATTGCGCCAATAATGAACTGGCCTTCAGCGCCGATATTCCAGTTGTTGGACTGGAAACAGACGCAAAGGCCAATAGCGATCAAAATAAGCGGTGTCGCCTTTACCAGAAGTTCATGCCACGACCAGACGTCAAACAGTGGTTCGACAAAGAAGACATAAAGCGCGTGAAGCGGGTCTTTACCCATCAACGCAAAAGCAATGCCACCAAAAACAAGCGTAAGGGCCAAAGCCAGCAAAGGCGAAACGGCGCTGAAGATTTTTGAAGGTTGCGGACGTTTTACGAGTTCAATACGCATCACGCTGCCCCCGCCTGATCCGAGCCGGAAACGCCGCCCATCAGCAGGCCAATCTTTTCCAGCGTTACGTCTGCGATAGGCATTGGATCGGAAAGCGCCCCATGGTTCATCACGGCAATACGATCACTGATTTCAAGCAGTTCATCCAAATCCTGACTAATCACAAGCACGGCTGAACCCGAGCGGGCGAGATCAACCAGAGCCTGCCGGATATGCGCCGCAGCGCCTGCATCCACGCCCCATGTCGGCTGATTGACGACCATTACAGAGGGAGAACGGTCCAGTTCGCGTCCGATGATGAACTTCTGCAGATTACCGCCCGACAAGGCCGAAGCTGGCGGATTTTCCGCACTCTTGCGTACATCCATTGTTTCGATAATACGCTTTGCAGCCGAGCGTAGTGCACTTTCAGCAATAAGCTTCAGCCTGCCACCGCGCATGAAGGCCTTCGCATCGGTTTTATAGCGCGAAAGGAAAAGATTGTCGGTCAGCGTCAAAGCTGGCACCGCGCCATGTCCTAGACGCTCTTCCGGCACAAAAGCCGCACCCATCATGCGGCGCTCACTAATGTCGAGCTTCCCAGCATCCGTGCCGCGAATGCGTACCGCTGACGGCGTCGATTGCACAACCTCGCCGGAAATGGCTTCAAAGAATTCGCCCTGCCCGTTTCCGGCGACACCGGCGATACCAACCACTTCACCAGCTTTAATGCTAAGCGAAATGTCTTTCAGTGCAGTCGAAAACGGACCGCGCGGAGCTTGGGACAGGTTTTTGATTTCAAAAATCGGCGCTGCCTGTGCTTCCAAAACTGCCATCGGACTGCGTGCCACGACCTTGATGTCATTGCCAACCATCATGCGGGCCAGCGATGCAGCCGTTTCCTGTCTCGGATCACAATGTGCGACGACTTTGCCATGACGCAGCACAGTGGCGCGGTCGCAAAGCCGTTTTACCTCTTCGAGGCGATGACTGATATAAAGGATCGACTTGCCTTCCGCCTTCAAACGCTCCAGCGTTTCAAACAGGCGATCAGCTTCCTGCGGTGTCAGAACCGATGTCGGCTCGTCAAGAATGATAAGGTCCGGCTCCTGCAACAGACAGCGCACAATTTCGATGCGCTGACGTTCGCCGACCGACAGATCGCCGACATGGGCCTGGGGATCAATCGGAAGACCATAAACCTGCCCAACATCGCGGGCACGCTTGGCGACTTCGGAAAGAGACAGCGAGCCGTTGAGAGAAAGTGCAATATTTTCGGCAGCAGTGAGCGAGTCAAACAGCGAAAAATGCTGGAAAACCATGCCGATGCCGAGTTTCCTTGCCATTGCCGGATCATTGATCGTTACCGGCTGACCTTTCCAGACGATCTCACCCTCAAGAGGCTGGAGCGCACCAAACAGCATTTTTACGAATGTGGATTTGCCAGCACCGTTTTCACCCAAAAGGGCGTGAATTTCCCCAGCTTCGATGACGAGATCTACCGCATCGCAGGCTCTGAGTTGACCAAATACTTTAGTGAGCCGGCGGACATCCAAAAGAGGCCGGTCGGATAAAGGCGCTGACATTGTCTTCTTGGCGTTCCCCGAGATTATTTTTAAATGACCTTATCCAGCAAGTTCGTTCTTGAAAAGCCAAAAAGAAAACGGCGGAGGACATATGCACACCGCCGAATTATTTAACGCAATATATGATCCCAAAAGCCTCGCAACCTTTAGGGATCGTGCTTACAGCTTCGACATTACGGAAGGAGCACACTCGCACCTGTTGTCTTGCGTGATTCAAGATCTTCATGCGCTTTGCGTACGTCTTTTAGCGCATAGGTCTGGTTGATTTCGATCTTAACCGCACCGCTTGCAACCACATCGAACAACGCGTTCGCCGTCTTTTCGAGGTCGGAACGCTTTGCAACGTAATGAAACAGCGTCGGGCGTGTCGCAAAAAGCGAACCCTTCTGGGCAAGAAGATTGAGATCAAACGGAGGAATAACGCCGGATGACTGACCGAAGCAGGCAAACATGCCCAAAGGCTTGAGCACATCGAGCGAACCCATATAGGTGTCACGTCCGACAGAATCATAAACGACATTCACACCCTCGCCGCCGGTGAGTTCCTTCACGCGTTCGACGAAATTTTCGGTCCGGTAATTAATGACGTGGTCATAGCCGTGCGCTTTGGCCAAAGCGATCTTCTCATCCGATCCCGCAGTTCCGATAACGGTTGCACCAAGATGCTTCGCCCATTGACCGGCAATAAGCCCGACGCCACCCGCTGCCGCATGAAACAGGATTGTGTCTCCAGGCTTCACAACGAAAGTCTGGCGTAAGAGATATTGCGCCGTCATGCCCTTGAGCATCATGGCAGCAGCTGTTTTCAACTCGATCCCATCGGGTACTTTTACCAGCCTGTCCGCAGGTAAAATGCGTTCCTCAGCATAAGAACCGGGGGTCGCGGCATAGGCGACACGATCACCGACCTGAAGATTTTCGACGCCGGAGCCAACAGCCACCACAATGCCCGCGCCTTCATTGCCGGGCGTAAACGGCATCTGAACCGCCTTATAAAGCCCAGTGCGGAAATAAACGTCGATGAAGTTCAGCCCGATTGCCTCGTGGCGCACCTTGGCTTCACCCGCTCCCGGCTCACCGATCTCGATCTGTTCATATTGCAGGACTTCCGGACCGCCGGTCTGGTGAACTCGAATAGCGTTGATCATAGTTTGCTCAGCCTCTCTTATTCGCTTTTGCGGCCTGTTCAGCTGCGATAACAGCAGCAGTTCTCCCGAGATTGGGGAAGAACTGCATGATTGCGCCGATGAAGTAGATATAAAGACCGGTCACTGTGATACCGACGCGCACCCAGAGCGGCGCATCGAGCGTATAGTAAAGACCGGCAGCGCCAAAGGCACACCACAGTAAAAAGATCGTCAGATTAAGCGGGCGCAGACGCACCACCCGCACCGGATGCAGGAAACTGATTGGCAGGAAGGAAAGGATCGCTGACAGAACCACGATTGCGAAAGCTTCCCATTCTCCGGGCCGGACAATAAAGAGCGTAAATACCACCATATTCCATACAACGGGGAAACCTTTGAAGAAGTTTTCCTTCGTCTTCATGCCAGTGTCGGCGTAGTAAATAGCGCTCGAAACCACAATAATCGCACCGGATAAGAAGGACAGGTTTGTCCCCATGAAACCACTTTGATAAAGCGCAAAGGCCGGTATCAGAACATAGGTCACGTAGTCGATAATATTGTCGAGCAACTCCCCCGACCAATTGGGAAGCACATATTTGACTTCCAGCTTGCGCGCGATGGGCCCATCGATGCCATCGACGAACAATGCAAGGCCAAGCCACCACCACATGGCGGTATAGCGGCCATCACTTGCAGCCACGATCGACAGAAACGCCAGAAACGAACCGGACGCGGTGAGCAGATGAACAGAAAATGCCTTCGCCTGCGGCGCGGTCACTTTCTTGGCTTTGAGTTTTCCGGTCAGTTTGCTTTTCACGCCGTTTGCCATTTCTGTTGATCGCCGCCTTCAATCTTCCAACAATGCGTGAAGCGGCAGATAAGACTTCCAAGGAGAAAGACCCGTGGAGGCCATGTTGTTGCATAAAGCTTTCCCCGAATAAGGCGAAAAGAGCAAGTAAGTCATGAGACAAAACCGCCCTCATTCCACCAAAGATTGGGTTTTAGCTTATGCAACAATGGCCTTTGACCGCCATTTGCGGTTAAGTGGCAACAAATACGACGCGATGAGAATCGCTTTGGACCGGATGTTTCTGGGCAGGGATAGAGCACTATGAATGACGTGGTTGTAGAAAAGCCCCTCACCGAAATCACAATCAGTGGCGGCGGTCCTGCCGGGATGATGGCCGCATTGGCCTTAAGCGCCAAAGGTTATCGCACGGCATTGCTCGGTCCAGAAACTGACAAAAACGACCGCCGTACCACAGCGCTTATGATGCCTGCCATCCGATTTCTTGAAGAAATCGGCGTCTGGAGTGATATCGCGCCTGAGGCTGCTCCTCTTGCTTCAATGCGTATTGTCGACGCCACGCAACGTCTCATCCGCAGCCCTGCCGTGACGTTCCGCGCGGGCGAAATCGATGAAATAGCCTTTGGTTACAACATCCCCAATGCAACGCTGAACCAGAAGCTTGCCGAAGCGGTTGAAAACAACCCTGCAATCAAACGCGTTACGCAGCCTGCAATCGAATATCGCAACAATGGCGATCATGTTACCATTACGCTTGCGGACGGCGATACGTTGCATACGCGTCTGGTCGTTGCAGCTGATGGACGCAATTCCGCTGCGCGCGAAGCTGCCGGAATTCGCACACGCCGCTGGAGCTATCCGCAGACAGCCGTTGTGCTTTCTTTCGCGCACGAAGTCGAGCACGAGAATATCTCGACCGAGTTCCATACTGAAGAAGGCCCATTCACACAGGTTCCTCTTAAGGGAAAGCGTTCGAGTCTCGTCTGGGTCGTTAACCCCAGTCGCGCCGAAATGCTGCTCGCGCTCGATGACGCGACCCTTGCTCAGCGCATTGAAGACATGATGCAATCCATGCTTGGCAAGGTCACGATTGATATTCGTCCGCAAGCTTGGCCGCTGTCGGGAATGGTGCCTGTGTCTTTTGCATCCAAGCGCACCATCCTTATCGGCGAAGCAGCGCATGTGTTTCCACCAATCGGCGCGCAGGGACTCAATCTCGGCACACGCGACGTCGAAACACTGATCAAAGCCATAGCAAGCGATCCGTCAGATCCCGGTTCGGATCGTGTGATTCGTACTTATGATCGCGGTCGCCGCCCAGATATTCTGGCGCGTACCGGTTCTGTAGATGCACTCAACCGTTCACTGCTGTCGCCAATGTTGCCCGCACAGATTGCACGCGGCGTCGGTCTGGAAATGCTGCGTTCGTTTGCACCGCTCCGCGCATTCTTCATGCGCGAAGGCTTGCGCCCTGGAAGCGGATTTTCGCAGCTTTTGCCGAAGTTGCCAAAGCTGCCTGATCGCATGAACAGCGCGACAAGGTAAAAATTCACATCAATAACCGAACCTGAAACCTCCCGCAGCTTTAATTCAGCGCGCGGTGAACTACATATGTCTCATGGGTATGACACAGATAAAACACGCGAAGTTTCAGATCGGACAGGTGGTCAAACATCGAATGTTTCCTTTCCGAGGGATCATTTTTGATGTTGATCCGGAATTTGCGAACACCGAGGAGTGGTATGAATCCATCCCTGAAGAGACCCGACCGCGCCGCGATCAACCCTTCTATCATTTGCTCGCTGAAAACTCGGAGTCTGAATATGTGGCTTATGTTTCCGAGCAGAATCTCGTGCCAGACTTGAGCGATGAACCGTTACGTCATTCGCAGATCGGCGAAATTTTCGACAAGCTTGAAAACGGATCGTATCGTGTGAAGTTGCACGCCAACTAAATAAACCGGGGTTTACTCGGATCACTTAATCAGATGCACAAACAAAAAGGGCGCAAAAAGCGCCCTTTTCGATTCATTACAATAGAACAGCTTAGTTAGCTGCACCCTTTGCCTTGGCCTGTTCAGCCTTCATCTTTTCTTCGAATTCCTTCTGGCGCTTTGCAACGGCATCCTGAAGTTCCTTCTGGCGTTCTTCGAGTTCAGACTGCTTGAGGCCCGGGCCGGTAAGGGCCGCCGAGAAGCCTGTCAGAGCCACTGGAATCGGGTTCTGCTTGTTTTGGTAATTAACCGATGTCAGCGTAACCTTGCTGCCCTTCTTGAGCGCGTTGATCAGCTCGTCAGAAAGCGGGGCTTCCGCAATGCAACGATCCGGGAAGCAGATGCCGTATTCAAGCTTGGTTGGCTTGTTGTTGTCAATCTGCAGACCAACGCCGGCAGGAATCAGGCGGCCGATTGGTACGGTAACCTGAAAAATCTTGCGATTGATCTTACCTTTGATCTCAATAAGGTTAACAGCGGTCAGCAACTGGCCGGAGTCTGCAGTGATAATGTTCTGCGTGTTGCAGATGTCATTATCTTCCTGCTTTGAGCAAACCTTGAACCAGCCCTGTGGTGGCTGCTGCTGTGCGGCTGCAGGCATGGTCGCAGAGGCAAGCAGGGCGAACGCGCCAGCAAATGCAGATGCGGCAGCGATTGTCTTCGTGCTGGTCATGATCAACAGGTTCCTTTCAACGCTTTGATCTTCCGTCTCTGGTTTGAGTCAGCGATAGACCGTCACTGATTAGAAAATGCGGCAACAGCGTGACCTTTGGGAATTAACATCCCATTCCGGGCGTGGTGTTACAACGACTTCTCATACGAATCCAGATGGTGAAGGCCCTCGAAGCAGCAAATTGCATCAAATTTTTTGTTTTAATCTGCACTGTCGCGCCGCAGACACGCTGTTAATCCGCACAAACGCAAGGATCATGCTAATTTCGCCACACGAATCGTTACTGATATCTCACACTTATTTACAACGAACCTATCAAATTGAACGGGACGCGAGAAAGTTGACTGGATTGTTTGCTCTTTTCCGCAACACAGCTTTGGCCAGTATGATCGGCCTTTTTCCCATTATCGCCCCGGCGAATGCTCAAAAGAATGCCGCGCCCGACTATGCTCTTTCTATGCATGGTGATGTGGCATTGCCTGCAGATTTCGCAAATTTTCCATACGTCAATCCCGAAGCCCCAAAAGGCGGCGCGCTACGTATGGGCGTCGTCGGGACATTTGACAGCCTTAATCCGTTCGTTCTCAAAAGTATGCGCACGACCGCCCGCGCGCTTTTCAGCGACGCCGATTTTGGGAATCTGGTCTATGAAACGCTGATGCAGCGTTCCCGTGATGAGCCCTTCACACTTTACGGATTGCTTGCCGAGAAGGTAGAGATCGACCCAGAACGCAAATGGGTAGAATTTACGCTTAATCCGAAAGCGGAATGGTCGGACGGGAAGCCGGTAACAGTTGAGGATGTCATATTCACCTACGACATCCTGACGGAAAAAGGCCGCCCACCTTACAACAATCGCATGAGCCGGATCGACAGAATCGAAAAAACCGGCGAACGCTCCGTTCGCTTTGTTTTCAATGACAAATCGGATCGCGAGTTTCCGATGCTGATTGCCGGAACGATGCCAGTTTTGCCCAAGCACGCTATCGATCCTGAAACATTTGGCAACTCGACACTCAAACCTCCAGTGGGCAGCGGCCCTTATATTGTTTCTGACGTTCAGCCCGGTCAGCGCATCATCTATAAGCGCAATCCGGATTACTGGGGCAAGGATTTGCCTTCCCAGCGCGGCTTGAACAATTTTGATACGATCAGCATCGAATATTATCGTAACGAGACATCGCTGTTTGAGTCCTTTAAGAAAGGTATTGTTGACGTATTCCTCGATGCCAATCCGACGCGTTGGGAAAAATCCTACGACTTCCCGGCAGTCAAGGAAGGCAAGGTCGTTAAAGAAAACTTCGAAAAGGGAACGCCAGCAAATATGCTTGGCTTCGTCTTCAACACACGCCGTCCGGTGTTTGAGGATCGCCGCGTCAGACAGGCACTCGGACTTCTGTTCGATTTCGAATGGGCCAATCGCAATCTGTTTGCTGGTCAGTATGAACGTCTGCAAAGTTTCTGGGAAGGCTCAGATCTGTCATCGGTAGGTAAAGCTGCTGATGCGCGCGAGAGGGAGCTTCTGGCCGCTTTCCCTGATGCTGTTCGCAAGGAGGTGCTGGAAGGAACATGGCATCCATCGACCACCGATGGAACCGGCCATGATCGCGGCCCGGCCAAGGAAGCTTATGAATTGCTGATAGATGCCGGCTTCTCGTTTGAGCATGGAAAGGCTATTGATCCATCTGGCAAGCAATTCCAGTTTGAAATCATGACGCGTTCACCCGATGAGGAAAAAGTGGCGCTCGCCTATAAGCGCAACCTCGCCCGCCTCGGAATCGATGCCGAAATTCGCACTGCCGATGATGCACAGTATCAGCAACGCTTGCAGACCTTCGACTACGATATGATCCTTGGTGCCCTCAGTGGCTCATTATCGCCCGGCAATGAACAATGGATGCGTTGGGGTTCAGCATCGCGGGACGCTCAGGGCAGTTTCAACTATCCCGGCGTTGCCGATCCCGCAGTCGATGCCATGATTGACGCCATGCTCGCAGCGAGGGAACGCGATGATTTCGTGAGTGCAGTGCGCGCACTCGACCGCATTCTCATCTCCGGTGACTATTACATCCCGCTTTATTACCTGCCTTATCAGTGGGTGGCACGTTGGGATCGGATCGGACATCCGGAGAAAACATCGCTTTACGGCTATCAGTTGCCTACCTGGTGGCAGGCGGGCAAATAGACTGAGTTGATCACGTCGTAATTCACACTACATTTTCCATTTATATAGATAAGCAGACGGGCGGAACATTCTCCTGCTTGCCGAACGGAGCACCTTATGACCACAAGAAAAATCACCATCGACGTTGTGTCTGATGTCGTTTGTCCATGGTGTTTCCTCGGCTACAAAAGGCTGGAACAGGCACTCGAATTGACGCCGGAAGTTGACGTGGAAGTGCGCTGGCGTCCTTATCAGCTCGATCCCTCTCTGCCTGCTGAAGGTAAGGATCGTCAGGCCTATATGCGCGAAAAATTCGGTACAGGCTCAAAAATTGATGACATTCACAAGCAACTGACAGAGCTTGGTGAAGAGAACGATATTGTCTTCGATTTTGAAGCCATTACGCGCGCGCCCAATACGCTTGATGCTCACCGTCTGATCCATTGGGCTGCGCAGGCCGGGCCCGGTCTTCAGGACAAGCTGGTTTGCCGACTTTTCTCACTCTATTTCGAGCAGGGACAGGACATTGGCGATCATGAAGTGCTGATTGATGCTGCAGCAAGCGTAGGTATGGAAGCCCCGATCGTAGCTCGGCTCCTGCAAAGCGAGGCCGACAAGGCTACGATTCGCGAAGAAATCGACACTGCAAACCGCATCGGCGTGCGTGGCGTCCCTTGCTTCATTATTGACCAGAAATATGCCGTCATGGGTGCACAATCAGCCTCAGCTCTCGCTGATGCTATTCAGCAGACAGCGGAAGGTTTTGAACCCGGAATTTCTGAAGACCGATGATAACCGAATAAGCATCTAAAAAAAGGCCCGCGCAATCATTCGGATGCGCGGGCTTTTCTTTAAATATCAAGTAAATGCTTACATGCTTTCGTCGGATACGCGAACCAGAGTCCAGCATGGCTGCTTGGCAAATTCAAATTCCATATATTCGCCATTGTCGGTGCCTTTGATCACGACAATCTTATTGCCGTTTTCACCGTCTTTGTACTCAGCCTGTTTTTTTCTTCCGGCCAGCGTTTGCAAATCTGGCATAACGGGCCATTCAACATCAGCAAGAGGAACTTCTGTGCTGACCTTTTTTGGCTCCGGGTCGGCTTCCATATCTAAACCCTCAAAGATCACGGTCTTTGCGGTATTGGCTTCCTGAATCGAAATATCATGGCTGAAAGCCTTGACGAAATGCTCAATCGTCTCAACCTTGCAATCCGGCGTAGTCAAAGCAAAAGCTGATTGAGAAACAAATAAGAGTGCTGCCGCAGTGCATGAAACGCGCAAAGCATTCTTTAGCATCAAAGTTCCCTCCGTTTTAAACCTCAGAGCACGGGAAGCTCCAAACCCTCAGAATTTAATGACTTAGTGTTTAACCGCCTGTAGCGATCTTGGCCAACTGGGTCATGATAACCGCCGAGCCATTAAGACGCTTTTCGGGAGTAGCCCAATCGCGAATGAAAACAATACTCTGATCTGGTCTGATCTTGGCCATTGAGCCTTGTTCGCCAATCATCTTCACCAGACCGACCGGATTGTTGAAAGTCGCATTGCGGAACTGGATAACCACACCCTTCGGACCAGCATCCAGCTTCTCAACATTGGCACGGCGGCAGAGCGCCTTGATATAGACAATCTTGAGCAGATGCTGCACTTCTTCCGGCATTGGTCCGAAACGGTCTATGAGTTCTGCGCCAAATGCATCGATTTCCTGCGGCTCTTCAAGGTCTGCCAAACGACGATAAAGGCCAAGGCGCAATTGCAGATCCGGCACGTAGGTTTCCGGAATCATGACAGCCGTACCAATTGCAATCTGTGGCGACCACTGGCTGTCTTCGACCTCAATCGTGCCCTTGAGCGTTGCAACCGCTTCTTCCAGCATCTGCTGGTACAACTCGAAGCCCACTTCCTTGATATGACCGGATTGTTCTTCACCAAGCAGATTGCCTGCACCACGAATATCCATGTCATGACTTGCGAGCTGGAAGCCCGCGCCAAGTGTGTCGAGCGATTGCAGAACTTTGAGTCGGCGCTCGGCAGTCTGCGTCAGTGTGCGACCGGCAGGCAGTGTGAACAGCGCAAACGCGCGCTGCTTTGAGCGGCCAACACGTCCCCGCAACTGATAAAGCTGCGCCAAGCCGAACATATCGGCGCGGTGCACGATCATCGTATTGGCGGTAGGAATATCAAGGCCTGACTCCACAATGGTTGTCGAAAGCAGCACATCATATTGGCCGTCATAGAAGGCATTCATGATGTCATCAAGCACACCCGGTGCCATCTGGCCATGTGCAACGGCCACTTTCAGTTCAGGCACATGGTCCTTCAGGAACTCCTCGATCTCTGTGAGATCGGCAATGCGCGGGCAGACATAGAAGCTCTGACCACCACGATAGCGTTCACGCAGCAATGTTTCGCGGATCACCAGCGGATCAAACGGCGACACAAAGGTACGCACAGCCATACGATCAACAGGCGGCGTCGTAATCAGCGAAAGCTCACGAACGCCTGTCAAAGCCAGCTGCAATGTGCGCGGGATCGGCGTTGCCGAAAGGGTCAGGACGTGAATGTCCGATTTCAGTTCCTTGAGCCGTTCCTTGTGCTTCACGCCAAAATGCTGCTCTTCGTCAATGATGAGCAGGCCGAGATTTCTCATCTTGATAGAGCTGCCCAAAAGCGCATGGGTGCCAACCACAATATCGACGGTGCCGTTTTCAAGTCCCTTCTTGGTAGCCGCCAGCTCTTTTGCGCCAACAAGACGCGATGCATGCGCGACATTGACCGGCAGACCATGGAAGCGCGTGGAGAAAGTCTTGAAATGTTGGCGGGAGAGAAGCGTGGTCGGTACGACGACAGCCACCTGAAAGCCGCTCAACGCTGCAACAAAAGCCGCACGAAGCGCCACTTCCGTCTTGCCGAAACCAACGTCACCGCAGATAAGGCGGTCCATCGGCTTGCCTGCACCCAGATCGTCCGTAATGGCATCGATGGCGCGTAGCTGATCTTCGGTTTCCTCATAAGGAAAACGCGCTGCGAATTCTGCGTAAAGGCCTTCTGGCGGCTGCATGACTGGCGCGCCGCGCATCTGTCGTTCGGCTGCGATCTGGATCAGATGACCGGCAATCTCAAGCAGGCGCTTCTTGAGCTTGGCCTTGCGCATCTGCCATGCGCCGCCGCCAAGCTTATCAAGTATCGCTTCCGAACCTTCCGACCCAAATCGAGAGAGCAGCTCGATATTCTCAACTGGAAGAAACAGCCGATCATCGCCGGCGTAATGGATTTCAAGACAATCATGCGGCGCACCCGCAGCCGTGATTGTCTTAAGGCCGACGAAACGACCAATACCATGATCGACGTGCACAACGATATCGCCAGCCGAAAGCGAAGCCGCTTCCGAAATGAAATCCTGATCCCGCTTGCGGCGTTTGGAGCGGCGTACAAGGCGATCTCCAAGAATATCCTGTTCAGCAACTACAACCAGATCACCCGCGTCGAAGCCGCTTTCAACAGCGAGAACCGCAGCCGTGATCTTGTCACGCGACAGCGCCTTGACGGTGGAAAGTCGGTCTACCGTCTCGATCTTTTCAAGACCGTGCTCGTCCAACACCTGCAAGAGGCGGTCGAGCGAACCTTCCGACCATGCCGCCACCAGCACCTTTTTGCCAGCCACGCGCAGATCGGCGATATATTTCACCGCTGCTTCAAACAGGTTCACATCCGTCGCGGCGCGCTCTTCGGCAAAACTGCGACCTTTATGAACGTCAGCATGAACAACCGTGCGGCCTGAGACTTCTGGTGTGCCGAACGGTGTCAGATCAATGCGCAGGCCACTCGTTTCTGCAATTGCCTCAACTTCGCGCGGCGTCAGATAAAGCGTTTCCGGCTTAACCGGCTTATACGGCACGGCATCGCTGCCCGGCTCTTTGCCTTCGGACTGTCGCAGACGCGACTCAAAATGATCGACGACCATCGTATGACGCTCGGTCAGCGCCTCATGCACCAGATGATCGAACACCACCGGCATGTCGCCCGTATGGTCAAATACGGTTTCCAGATTGTCATAGAACAGTGGCAACCAGTGTTCCATACCGGCAAAGCGACGCCCTTCGCTGATCGCCTGATAAAGCGCATCATCACGCTGTGGTGCGCCGAACATCGCCACGTAATTCTTGCGGAAACGGCTGATCATATCCGGCGAGAGCGAAATTTCGCTCATAGGCTGAAGCACGAATTCCTTACGTGAACCTGTGGTGCGCTGCGAGGCTGGATCAAAAGCACGGATCGTTTCGAGCGTGTCGCCAAAGAAATCAAGCCGCAGCGGTTCTTCTGAGCCCGGCGCATAAAGATCAAGGATGCCGCCGCGCACAGCATATTCGCCAATGTCACGCACCGTCGAAACACGCTCAAAGCCGTTACGCTCAAGCCGTGCACTCAGATCATTCATATTTAGCTGATTGCCGGGGCGTGCGGAAATCACCTGTTCGGCGATTGCCGCCTGTGGTGGCAGCTTTTGCAGAATGGCGTTGGCAGTGGTGATAATGACAGCTGGATGAGGAGTTTTCTTGAGCGCTGCCAAGGCAGCCAGTGCCGCAAGCCTGCGCGCCGATGCATCAGCTCCCGGCGACACACGATCATATGGCAGACAGTCCCATGCTGGCAGATATAGCACAGGAAGATCGGGCGAAATAAAGTTCAGCACCTGTTCCAGATCAGCAATGCGCTGTCCATCGCGCACGATATACAGGATAGGCCCGCGTTCTCCGATCTCTTCGACCAGACGCGCAAGACAAAAAGCCTCGAAACCATCGGCGACGCCGTCGATAACGATATGCTTGCCATTTTTAACGCTTGGACCAGCTTTAAGACCAAATTTGCTGAATACGGGCATGGGGATTAATTCTCAGAATTCTATGCGGTCGCGGAAAGCAATGATGTCGCGGAATAAAGGCGTATCATATTCCTGAGGAGTCTCGCTTTCGCCTGTCACCCACTTCAGAAGATCACGGTCAAGCACTTCAAGAATCTGCTCAAACTCATCCAGCTGTGCGTCGGTGAAAGCTGGAAGATACTGATCGGCGTACTGACCGAGGATCAGATCCATCTCGCGCATACCGCGATGCCAGGCGCGGAATAGAAGCTTGCGACGCCTTACATCAAGATTTCCTGCCGCAAGTGTGCTGCCAGTCATTGTTTAAGCGCTCCGTTTTTTAAAATCAGAAGCCGGTATATAGCATCTGTTGGCAATGTGGGAACCGGTTTCCGCAATAAGAACAAAAATAGTACAAAACCATTTCAAAGGCTTGCACAGAAAAGCAAAGCAGTTAATGCTCCCCGGCATGCGTCCGTCTGTGCTTGATCCGTTTTTCGCTTCCGTCCGCTCGCTTTCCGGCATTGGCCCGAAAGTGGCAGCTTTGCTTGGCAAACTTTTAGGCACAGACGTGCCCGGCGCCGAGCCAAAAGTCGGCCAGCTTCTCTTCCTGCCGCCGCATAGTGTGATCGACCGGCGCAATCGCCCTGGGGTCGCTTTTGCGCAGGAAGGTGCAATTGTAACGCTTGAGGTGATGGTTGATCAGCATCAGCCAGCACCGCGTGGACGCGGCAATGTCCCGCATCGTGTGATTGCACATGATGATACTGGCGAAATCATCCTCACCTTTTTTCATGCGCAATTGCCATGGCTTGAAAAGATGCTGCCCGAAGGCGAAATCGTCATCGTTTCCGGCAAGGTCGAATGGTTCAATGGCCGTGCCTCGATGGTGCATCCGGATTATATCGCAAGTCTCGAAGATTCTGCCAATCTTCCGATGGTCGAACCCGTCTATCCGCTAACTGCTGGCCTTTCATCCAAAACCCTTGGCCGCGCAATGAAAGAAGCACTGACTCGAGTGCCAGAGCTGCCCGAGTGGATTGACGGGCCGCTGATTGCACGCGAGCGTTTTACTGCTTTCAAAGATGCACTCAACACAATGCACTTGCCAGAAGACCCGAGTGATATTGCGCTTGAAAGCATCACCCGACGCAGGCTGGCTTATGACGAGTTTCTGGCAGGACAGCTGGCTTTGGCTCTCGTGCGTGCCAAAACACGCCGCCTTTCAGGGCGCCCGCTGGAAGGCAATGGCCGCATCGTGGCGGAAATCATGCGCCACCTCCCCTATAAACTGACCAAGAGTCAGGATCAGGCGGTTCGCGAAATCATCACCGATCTTAAATCGCCTGAGCGTATGCTTCGCCTGCTACAAGGCGATGTCGGCTCAGGTAAGACGGTGGTGGGCCTTTTATCTATGGCACACGCGGCGGAATCTGGCGGGCAATCGGCTTTGATGGCCCCCACAGAAGTTCTTGCAAGACAGCATTTTGCAACCATTGCACCTCTGGCCGAAAAAGTTGGCCTGAAAGCCGCCCTTCTTACAGGTCGCGAAAAGGGCAAGGAACGCAGTGCTGTGCTTGAGGGGCTAAAAAGCGGCGAAGTCGATATTGTCATCGGCACCCATGCGCTTTTTCAAGAGAAGGTCGAATATCACGATCTCGTCTTCGTCATCATCGACGAGCAGCATCGTTTCGGCGTGCATCAGCGCCTGATGCTGACGGCAAAGGGCACGGCCCCCGATATGCTGGTCATGACGGCAACGCCTATTCCACGCACGCTGGTTCTGACCGCTTTTGGCGATATGGATGTGTCAAAGCTCACGGAAAAGCCCGCCGGGCGTCAGCCGATTACCACGGCCATTCTGCCAATGGAACGCATGGGCGAACTCGTTGAGCGCATTCGGAAGGCCGTTCACGAAGGGCAGAAAATCTATTGGATTTGCCCGCTTGTCGAAGAGTCTGAAGTCGTTGAGTTGACTTCCGCCGAAGAACGCTTTGAATCGCTCAAGTCCGTTTTTGGCAACAAGATCGGCCTCATCCATGGCCGCATGAATGGTGCTGAAAAAGACGAAGCCATGCGCGCTTTCAAGCAGGGCGAAACACGGCTGCTTGTTGCCACCACGGTCATTGAGGTTGGCGTCGACGTGCCGGATGCAACGATCATCGTCATCGAACATGCCGAGCGTTTCGGCCTATCCCAATTGCATCAGCTGCGCGGACGCGTCGGACGCGGCGACAAGCCATCCACCTGTCTTCTGCTTTATAAAGGCCCGCTTGGTGAAATCGGGCAGGCACGTCTCAAGGTGATGCGCGAAACGGAAGACGGTTTCCGCATCGCCGAAGAAGACCTGAAGCTGCGCGGTGAAGGCGAGCTGCTTGGCACAAGGCAATCTGGCACACCAGGCTTCCGTCTTGCTTCGATTGAGGCACACGGAGACCTGCTGGAAATCGCCCGCAAAGATGCCCGTTATGTGCTGACCAGCGACCCAGATCTTGAAAGCGAGCGCGGAAAGGCACTTCGCGTTCTGCTCTATCTTTTCGGTCGCGATGAGGCGATCCGTCTGCTTCGCGCGGGGTAGAGAAGAAAATGGCCGCATCGGTGCGGCCATTTCTATTTATCTGTCAAAATCTCTCGATAAGCGATTGTTTTAACTTACTCTACAGTCACAGACTTCGCGAGATTACGTGGCTGATCAACGTCCGTACCCATCAGAATAGCGGTGTGATAAGCGAGCATCTGTATCGGCAGGGCATAGACCAACGGCGTGATAAACTCGGGCACATCCGGTAGAACAATGGTCGCCATCGTATCAAGGCTCGCTGCCGCAGCACCCTTCTTATCGGTAATGAGAATGATGCGGCCGCCGCGTGCTGCCACTTCCTGCATGTTGGAAACGGTCTTCTCATAAAGACGATCCGACGGCGCAATGACGATAACCGGCATGGTCTCATCGATGAGCGCGATCGGGCCGTGCTTCAATTCGCCAGCCGCATAGCCTTCGGCGTGAATATAGGAAATTTCCTTGAGCTTCAGCGCGCCTTCCATAGCCAGTGGGAAGGATGTTCCGCGACCGAGATAAAGCACATGATTGACCTTGGCCAGCTCGTGGCAGACGGCAGCAATCTGGTCTTCAAGCTTGAGAACCTGATTGATGAAACGTGGAGCTTCTGAAAGCTGGCGCACCAGTTCCTGTTCACGCTTGTCATCAATCGCACCGCGTGCTTTGGCAGCTGCAATCGCAAGTGATGCCATGGTCGAAAGCTGGCAGGTAAACGCCTTGGTCGAGGCCACGCCGATTTCAGGACCGGCAAGTGTCGGGAATACCGCATCCGATTCACGCGCAATGGTCGATCCGGTGACATTGACCACGGAAGCAATTTTCAGGCCCTGCGATTTGCAATAACGCAGAGAAGCAAGTGTATCAGCCGTTTCACCCGACTGCGAAACGAACATAGCGAGCGAGTCTTTTGAAAGCGGCATTTCGCGATAGCGGAATTCCGAAGCAATATCGCTATCGACTGGCAGACGTGCGATCTGCTCAAACCAGTATTTACCCACCGAAGCTGCATAGAAAGCCGTACCGCAAGCAGAGATCGTCAGACGATCAATCTTGCTGAAATTTATGCTGACTGCTTCCGGACGCACCTTTCCTGTCGTGAAATCGAGATAATTGGCGAGCGTGTGCGAAATCACTTCCGGCTGCTCGAACATCTCTTTCTGCATGAAGTGGCGATGATTACCCTTCGAGACCAGCATATTGGCGGTTTGCGATTTCTGGATTGCACGCTCAACCTCCACATTATTCTCGTCATAGATGGTCACGCCCTTCCGGGTCAGCACAGCCCAGTCGCCATCTTCGAGATAGGCAATCGTGTCCGTGAACGGCAAAAGTGCAATAGCGTCAGAGCCCAGGAACATTTCCCCCTCGCCATAGCCAACCGCCAATGGCGGGCCCTGACGGGCACCGATGAGCGTTTCTTCATCGCCTTCAAACAGAAACGCCAGAGCAAAAGCACCCTGCAGCTGTGGTAGGCAATCGCGCACAGCCTCAACCGGCGACTTGCCCTTTTCCAGCTCGCGCGTCACCAAATGTGCGACAGCTTCGGTATCGGTTTCTGTTTCGAACTTGTAGCCCTCTGCTTCAAGCATGGTGCGCAGTTCGGCAAAATTTTCGATAATGCCGTTATGAACAACAGCGAGACGCGAGGTGATATGCGGATGTGCATTACGCTCGACAGGCTTTCCGTGTGTGGCCCAACGCGTGTGGCCGATGCCGATCACGCCTGGAAGCGGCTTGCCTGCCAGACGTTTTTCCAGATTGACGAGTTTGCCTTCCGCGCGGCGGCGATCAAGCTTGCCATCCAGAAGCGTGGCAATACCAGCAGAATCGTAACCGCGATATTCAAGTCGCTTCAGCGCATCGACCAGACGCGGTGCGACTTCGTCATTGCCGATAATGCCGATAATTCCACACATAGGGGTGCTCCAGATCCGAGTTTCTCGCATTGAATTGCGATTTAAAGATTCTAACGCAAAACGACAACCCAAAGGACTGCCGATCTATTCATCTGTTGCTGGTTTATTTCGAAGAGGTTTTAGCCGCTTTAATGGCAGCATACTTCTCTCGCAGGATCTTTCCCCGACCTTCTTTGGTTTCCTGTCGCGCACGACCGAAAGCCAGAGCATCCGCAGGCACATCATCCGTGATCGTGCTGCCGGATGCGATATAGGCATTATCACCGATCGATACGGGCGCAACAAGCGAGCTGTTGGAGCCGACAAATGCGTTTTCGCCGATCACGGTCTTGTATTTGTTATAGCCGTCGTAATTACAGGTGATCGTGCCTGCGCCGATATTGCTCGACGCTCCAACAGTTGCATCGCCAATATAGGTAAGGTGATTGATCTTGGCACCCTTGCCAACCTGCGCATTCTTCACTTCACAGAAATTGCCCACTTTGGATTTTTCGCCAAGATTTGCCCCCGGACGCAAACGTGCAAACGGTCCGATCTCGGCATTCACGCCAATCTTCGCACCTTCAATGTGTGAGAAAGCATGGATAAGCGCACCCGATGCCACATGCACGCCCTGCCCAAAGAAGACATTTGGCTCAATCACAACGTCGGCTTCGACCAGCGTATCATGCGAGAAGAACACGGTTTCAGGTGCAATCAGTGTCACACCGGCCAGCATCATTGCCTGACGCTTACGGTTCTGCCAGATGTTTTCAGCTTCAGCGAGTTCAGCGCGATTGTTGATGCCAATCACATTATCGACCGGCACTTCAATCGCTACGACATTAAGGCCCTTGCCATGAGCAAGGCCGACAATATCAGTGAGATAATATTCACCCTTGGCGTTCTTGTTATCGACCGCATCAAGAAGTTTCAGCGCGTGGCTGCCGCGGACGGCCATAAGTCCGCCATTGCAGAAACCGATTTTCTTTTGCGCTTCGCTCGCTTCTTTTTCCTCAACGATCGCGGTGAGCTTGCCACCTTCTTCGATCAGGCGACCATAGCCATGCGGGTTTGCAGGACGGAAACCGATAACGACAACGTCAGCGCCCTCTGAAAGCTTGCTGCGCGCAGCTTGCAATGAATGCGCCTCAATAAGCGGGGTATCGCCAAAAACGATCAGCAGATCATCATAACTGCGTTCAATCGCTTCGCGTGCGGCCAGAACCGCATGCGCCGTACCAAGCCGTTCTTTCTGCTCGAAGGCAGAAACCGCATCGGCAACTTTTTCGACAGCGTCGCGCACTTCATCTGCACCGCGCCCGACGACCAGCGCCACATCGCTCTTTCCAGTGGCCTGCACGGCTTTGACCACATGCGAGACCAACGGCAACCCGGCTACCTGATGCAGAACTTTTGGCACATTCGACTTCATGCGTGTGCCTTCGCCAGCGGCAAGCACGATGGAAAGGCAGGTACGTTCGGTCATGTTATCGTCCAGAATGATTGAAGGCTTCTCTGCTCAATAGCATCAAAGCGTATATGGAAGCTTACGGTTCGTTATCCAAGTCTGCCAAGCGCAGGGAAGGTTTCAAGCAGCCAGAATGAGAATGACTGCATTCCGCCTGTCAGAAACAGAATACCGGCAACGATCAAAAGCGCACCCATCGCCTTCTCAACCTTGCCAAGATGCACACGGAAACGCGATAAGAACCGCATGAATACTCCCGAAAAAAGAGCCGCGATCAAAAACGGGATGCCAAGTCCAAGCGAATAGACAGCAAGCAATGCAGCTCCCTCGCCCACCGTACTGCTACCACCTGCCAGCGTAAGGATGGGACCTAGAACCGGGCCGATACACGGTGTCCAGCCAAAGGCAAAAGCCAAGCCCATAACATAGGCACCCAATGGCGATGCCGGTGCATTACGCGCCTGAAAACGTGCTTCGCGTGACAGAAATGAAAATCGCAGAACACCAAGAAAGTTCAGGCCCATCAGAATGATGACGACGCCCGCCACCATTGCGATTTCCTGCTGCCACATGCGAAGGAATGCGCCGATAGACGACGCGCCAGCGCCGAGGGCAACGAAAACAGTGGTGAAGCCAAGAACAAAACAGATAGCCGCGAACGCCAGCGAACGACGATGGGATGGAGCCGCGGAAATTCGTGACTGTTTTTCGGCACGAAAATCTTCCACGCTCACGCCAGCCATATAGCACAGATAAGGTGGCACAAGCGGTAAAACGCAGGGCGAAAGAAACGACAGCGCACCCGCACCAACTGCCGTCAAATAAGAAACACTAAGCACTAAAACCTCGTAATATCAGACCGGATCTTTGTTATCTCAAACACACAACAAGCTCTAGTCATTTGTTTTTGAACAAAGTCCCTTTGTTTTTGTATAATTCTCTCAATTTATCTCAAAACATCTGCCGTACGCGCCACGACATAACGCGCTACCTCGCAAATTCGCCTTTACTTTGAATATTTTCAATATGCGGCTCGTTCGAACACAAGTTCGCCCTAAATCTGGATCATTTGCCAGATTTTAGATTGTTCCAGACTGGACGACGCTCCAATGAGCTTAATTGATGATGAAGAACCTTCATTAACCCCGCCCCAGACTAAAACCTCTTTCGGTTGGTTAAAGCGATATCAGCATTTTCTGTTTCCGATAGCGGGCATCGCAATAGCTCTGCTGGCAATCTATGTTTTGGGAAACCTGCTGCAAAATACGTCACGCAAAGAAACGCTTGATGCATTCCATGAGATGCCGTGGACCATCATTGGTCTGGCAGTCCTCTTTACAATGCTGAGCTATGCAGCCGTCGCACTTTATGACGTGGTGGCAGTAGATACTATCGCCCCAAACCAGATTCCGCGCCGTATTGCTGCTGTCGCAGGCGCTGCGGGTTATGCGATCTCCAATGCCATTGGCTTTTCGCTGCTCACCGGAGGCGCACTCCGCTATCGCATCTATGCAGCAGAAGGTATAAGCCTTGCCGACATAGGCAAGATCGTTGGAACATCGTGGTTTGCGATCTGGTTTGCACTCATCATTATGGTGGGTGCAGCCCTTCTTATTGACCCGCAAGACGTGCCTTGGATTTCGACGATTGACGCACGTATTGATATCGTTGCGGGTATTGTCATTTTGGGCACCATTGCATGGCTGATTTATTGGCTTTCTCACGGCCAACGTACCATACGTATCGGAACGCTGAGCTTACGCTTGCCCAACTCCAAAGGTGCAACCACACAAATTCTCGCCGGGCTTGTTGATGTGGGCGCTGCGGCTGCGACACTTTACGTGTTGATGCCAGCGGATGCGGTTCCAAGCTTTGCGGTTTTTTCCCTTGTTTATGTCATTGCCATTGTGCTGGGCATTGCCAGCCATGCGCCCGGCGGATTAGGAGCCTTTGAGGCGACAATCATTGCGGGTCTTGGCATTGGCGACAATCCTCAAGCAGTCGCTGGCCTTCTCGCCTACCGCGTCATCTACACGGTTATGCCGCTTGTGGTCTCGACAATAGGCCTCCTTATTTGGGAAGCACTGCGGCGCAGGAAAATGCTTGGCAGACAAGCGAAATCTGCAAAGCGTCTGGTTGAACCACTGATACCCAGCCTGTCGGCAAGCATTATTTTGCTTGCTGGTATTATTTTGCTTGTATCTGGCGCCACGCCCGACCTGCATTATCGAACCAAAATTCTCTCAGGCATTGTGCCCGAGTTCTTCGTCGAAACATCGCATCTTGCTGCAAGCCTGGTTGGCGTAGCACTGCTCATCGTTGCGCGCGGCTTGTTTAAACGGCTTGAACGCGCATGGATTGCAGCAATCGTGCTTCTCTTGTTTGGCGCTGTCTTCTCGATTGCCAAGGGCCTTGACTGGGAAGAAGCAAGCATTCTTTGCATCTTTGCACTTGCCCTTTGGGGATTCAGGGATTCCTTTTATAGACGCCCGATTTCAGGTCCATTTGAACTCAGCTGGAGCTGGATTACGTTAGTGGGAACGACTGTTATCGTCTCAACCTGGTTGGGCTTTTTCGTCTATCGCCATGTCGAATATTCCAACAATTTATGGTGGGATTTCGCATGGAATGACAATGCACCACGCTTTTTACGTGCCACTGTTCTGGTTTTTGCGGTTGTAGCAGCCTTTGGCCTGCATTCTATTATTAACCGGCATAGCCAGCGCAAACGCAAACGCGACTATTCAATTCCTGATGTCGTTCCAACGCTTGTTGCCCAATGCCCCTATACAGACGCGGCACTCGCCATGCTCGGCGACAAGCAGTTTTTATTGGCACCCGACAACAGCGCATTCATCATGTATGCGCAATCGGGCGGAAGCCTGATCGCTTTGGGTGAACCCATCGGTACAACGCAAAGCGGAAAAGATCTTGCATGGGCTTTTCATGGCCTAGCCGACAAAATGGCCCTCCGTACAGTCTTTTATGGTGTTGGACCTCAAAGCCTGCCGTTATTTCTCGATATGGGGCTCGTGGCGCTCAAGCTTGGGGAAGTCGCCCGTGTAGAGTTGACTAACTTTTCTCTTGAAGGACCTCGTCGGCAGCCATTTCGTTACGCCGATCGTAAGGTCGATAAGGACGGTCTCACCTTTCAAGTCATCGACGTGAAGGATGTACCCCCACTTATACCGCGTCTGCGCGAAATCTCGGATGCATGGCTGGACCATAAATCAGGTAGTGAGAAAGGCTTCTCACTCGGCTATTTCGACGATGATTATATGCAGCGTTTTGATGTGGCTGTTTTGAAAAAGGATGGCGAGATCGTCGCCTTCGCTAATCTCTGGCGCGGGGCTGATAAATATGAAATTACTGTAGATCTGATGCGTTATATGCCCAATGTCCATAAGCTTTTGATGGATGCACTTTTTGCCAAGCTTCTTATGTACAGTAAGGATGAGGGCTATAAATGGTTTAATCTGGGAGCTGCCCCGCTTTCAGGACTAAACCGGAGCCGGCTTGCCTCGCGCTGGAACCGCTTCGGCTCTTTTATTTATCGGCGCGGCGCTGACCTCTATCACTTTGACGGCCTTAAAGCTTTCAAGGAAAAATTCGATCCTGTCTGGACGCCGCATTACATGGTCTGTCCCGGAGGACTTGAAACACCGCGAGCGCTTATAGACGCAACAACCTTGATCAACGGCAATCCCCTGGAGTTCATCCGTAAATGACGAAGCGCCGCATTCTTTTGGCTATCCTTGCGCTGGTTTTGATCGGCGGTGCTGGCACATATGCCGCTCTCCATCCGGGCAAGATCGCGCGTCAGTGGGCGCAGTTCTTTAATGCAGATGAACCGGTGATCCATGCGAGTGCCGAGCGGCTATCGAACATTCCGGTCTATATGCCTAAGGGAAATCCGGTTGGGCTTGCTATTTTATTGAGCGACGAGAATGGCATCGGTGACAAAGAACGAAGCTATATGGATGCGATGCTGGCGCGCAACATTATCGTGCTACCGGTAGAGCTTGGTCCATGGCGTGCTGCCCTCGATAAAGAGGACGGCGAGTGTAACTATCTCGATTCCGATTTTGAAGCGATTGCCAAGGAAGCCCTGCGTGGACTTGATCTTGATGTCTATTTTCATCCTGTCGTAACAGGCATCGGTCAGGGTGGAACGATCGCTTATGCTGCAGCCTCAGATTCGCCAGATGCCACTATAGCCGGGGCTATTTCTATCGATCCCGCGCCAGCAAAAACGCGTTTACCTTCATGCACGGAAGCAGCAGAAGCCAACAAGTCACCTGACGGCGGCTTCACTTACCAATATGACGCGAAAATGCCTGCCCCAACGCTCGTGATTGGCCCAACCGGTGCGGCAGTGAATAATCCGGTGGAAGCCAGACAAAAGAAAGTCGCCATATTGCAAACCGGGTCCGATTTTGACTCTCGCATCAAAATGGCAGTCGATAATGTGGTCGCCATGGCTGATCAGGACGCCAAGAACGAAGCCTTGCCTATCGTTGATCTTCCAGCCAAAGGCGGAAAGGCAGACATGGTCGCGGTATTTTACTCTGGCGATGGTGGATGGCGCGACCTTGACAAATCAATCGGCGAGTGGCTGCAGGCCAATGGCGTCCATGTCATCGGTGTCGACTCGCTGCGCTATTTCTGGTCGGAACGCACACCGGAAGAAATTGCTCGGGACACAACAACCATGATCCAGAAGGCCGATCCGACCGGAAAGTTGCCAGTCGCAGTTCTGGGCTATTCCTTTGGTGCTGATACATTTCCCTTCGCATGGAAGTATCTCGATCCAGCATTGCAGGATCGCACAAAAATGATCGGACTGCTTGGCGTGGAAACAACCACCACATTCCAGGTTTCCATTGAAGGTTGGCTTGGTATGGATGGAGACAAAGACGTTGTACCGGCTATCACAACAATTCCACTTGATCGTGTTGTCTGCGTCTATGGTGAAGAGGAAGACGATACAGCCTGCACAGCACCAGAGCTCAAAGGTGCGGACCTGATGAAGCTGTCGGGCGGACATCACTTCGACGAAAATTACGAACCGATAGCAGCAGCACTGCTCGAAAAAATGCGGGCACACGCTGGCTTGCCACCACGTCCTGCGAGCTAACGCTCATAAAAGGCACGGGCCAAGGCGGGTGCCTCTATGATTCAGATTTTGGCGATTGTTGCCAGTTTCCAGCGCACCAAATCTATTGCCTGAAATACCAACAGGCTTAGACCGACCATCAGCAAAGTCCATCCGATGATAGCCGCAATCAGCACGACCACAAGCCTCTGCGGCATACTAAGATAAAGTCAGCTCTGGATCAGCGTTCGCGGCGTGCTACCGGCAGGCGGACGTCGCTGCCACCAGATGTGATAACCATAGATGATTGTGCCGATCAGCGTCAAACCCAGCAAAGCCATGATAACCTGATTGGCGACGCCAAACAGGACGCCCATATGTAGATCAATACCCCCAGCGGATCGGCTTGGCGATGATCGGAAAGGTTGCAAAGTCGGCCCGACTAATGGCCTGCATATCGCGCGGATCGATTGCAATCGTGTCGACCTGCGTTGGCCATGAACGATCATATTCACGAGCCAGCCAAGCCTTATCGACATTGCGCCGCACTCAAATTTCCAGCATCGGCGATTCAAGGCCGAATTGTCGCGACAAAAGATTTACGGCGTCCAGCTGACCAATATAGTCAATCGTTGCAGGTGCATCATCATGACCCTGATGATTTGCATGAAGATCAGCCGCGACAGCAGGCTTATCAAGTGCCACCGAAACAGATGGCGTGATCCAACCTACAGTAGCACGGTAGTCGTCAATCCGACCACCAGCCAGTTGCGACCAGGTCATACCCGTTGCCGAAAAAAAGACCAGTCCGACGGCGATCCAGATTCCTATCTGTCCGTGCAGGCGACGGGTGCGGAGGTGCTTGTTCTCGTTTGCCTTTGCATTGCGCCGGACATCACGTTTCCACCACCATATCAAAAGCCCGCCAAGTGCTGCGATCCACAACCAAGACGCGGCAAGCTAGCTATAATAGCGCCCGAAATTGCAGAGCATGAGATTGCGATGCAGCTAGTCAATCGACGCGCGCAACGGCAAAATACCGCTCGTTCCATAGACGACGAGATCGCCTTTGATCGCTAGCGTGATCGGGTCAACGAAAATCGCTCGACTTTCTAATTCACCCTAACCCGGCTCGCTGAACATAATACGCGAATTCCAGCTCGGGCCTGTTGATGGCCGTATAGCTAAAGAGCCTTGGTTCGTCACCGATAAAATCGCGCGCAGCCTTAACCTGATCCGCCAACGGCTGCACAGTCCCCAGAGAGGATGTGCGCAACTTGTCGCGATAGATCATATCTTCGAGTTGTGGCGTCAGCACGTAAAGCGTGCCTGTAATCACTGTAATCAAAATAAAGGGACCGACGAACAACCCGACATAAAAATGCAGCCGTGTAATGAAAGCCTTTAAGCTTGAAATGGCAACGCACGTCGCCTCAGCAGAATGGGACTTGGGCTTCGACAAATACAGTACCTGTCATAGCTGCACCAGATCGTGCAGCATCTGCGAATAAACGAATAGAAAACATTGGCATCTCCAGCCCATCTGAAACAGCCCGACGTCACGCGATTGCGCCTCACTTAGAATGTGCGAAAACTACGTAACGTCGGATTTGATTCATGCTTGAGCTGAAAATGCGGGCGGGCCTCTGGGAAGATGTGTTTCTGCAACATGATCCGGTGGACCAAGAACCGCAAGTCGCACGACATGGTGCGAGGGAATGAAAACGGCGTGATAGGCAAACGAAACCGTCTGAGCCGCAATGCCTGTGCTTATGGCACACGCAGCCTGACAAAGCGTCGAGCAACAGGACCGTGCTAAATCCTTCAACGGTGCTTCTTCATGAGTTCCCTGTTCACTATCATGGATCGAGCAGATGATTGCGGTTGGACCATTGGACCATGCAACCATCGAGGCCTGAGCGTAGGTTGTTATGATGTCTTGAAACAGAATAACGAGCGTAATTGACGCCACCCAAAGGGCAGCTACAAATTTATCGCCGATAATTCGTGCTTTAAGGCTCATAATTGCTCATCTCACCCCTCAATAAGATTGTCACTGCGACAAAACGAGAAGCCCAGCCAACATGGTCGATATCAGCTCAGATCTTTAACAAAGTAGAGAAATTTACTCATAAAAAATAACTAACTTAATTAATGACGACTTGAAAAGAGAGGCTGACTGCTTTAACAAAACGTTACAATTTTGGGGTGCAGACAATTATGTTCTGGCTAAATGTGTTCTTAGTTGGATTAGGAGTGATTATCGCAGCTACAGGCATGTTTCCTGTTATTTTATCGCGCTTTAAAAGTGAGCATGATATCAACGAGTAAAAGTCAATATTCGCTGCGTAATTTGACGGCCTTAGATAAGCCCAATTGTGGCATCACGAAGCCTTTTAAATCACTCCAATATTAACATGATTTAATATTGAGCTATGCACTCTTGACCAAATCAGCATGTTTAAACATGGGTTAAAGTACCAACATTTCCGCCCTGATCCAGCGAGGAAAAATTGAACAGGCCAACAATTATAACATTGTCATCAATTCCATCCAGATTTGATTTGCTTCAGCCAACCCTAAATTCGCTTTTACGGCAGAACTTAAAAGCTACAGAAATCAGACTTTACATTCCGCGCCAGTATCGTCGGTTTCCTGAATGGAATGGAAAACTACCCGCGGTCCCTACAGGAGTTTCAATCCATCGCTGTGATAAAGATTACGGGCCGGCAACAAAAGTTTTGCCAGCCGCTCGGGATTTAAAAGAACAGAATGTTGATATCCTTTTTTGTGATGATGACAAAATTTATGATCGTGGCTGGCATAAACGCTTCAAGATGGAATCCGAGCGGAAGCCGAATACGTGCATTATTGAAGTAGGAGAAACTTTTCCTGACATCGCAGATGATTCTCGACCTAAAGACCGACTTCCGCGCAGCCGATGGAAGAAAAAAGGGGTAATTTACCGGACAAAACGAATAGCAAGTCTGTTTACCATTAAGCCGAACTTGTCGACTAGCGGATATGTTGACCAGATTTCTGGCTTCGCAGGAGTGTTAGTACGGCCAGAATGGTTCGATGACCTCTTCTATGATATCCCTGACGTCATGTGGACAGTTGATGACCCATGGATTTCGGGCCACCTCGAACGTGTGGGTATCCCAATTTGGAACACAGGGCGCCGGAGAAAGCTTGCTGAGGGCGGAGGAAGCAAAGTCGATGCTCTTCTCAACCTTGTTCAGGAAGGACATGATCGTGTTCACGCTGATCTAATGGTGATTGATTATTTTCGAGAAAAATATGGAATCTGGCAAAAGAGCAGCACCCTGGACGAACGAGCCAGTCTTCGGACCACGTCTATGCGCGAAATGTTGCGGCGGCGTGAGCTAGAACTACAAAAATCATAACGTAATTTTAATAATTAATACGGTCTGAATATATTACACTTCAATTATTAGAAATAATTTAAATGAAGTATAGTATACACACTTTAAACAAAAAGTATTATACTATAAAAATTATATAATATTTATTTAATTATCATATATTTATTACTTTTATGAAAATATTTACGAACTCAATTATTATATAATTGAGGCAAATAAAATTATGACTCGCAGAATGCCTGATTTGAAAGAATATATTTCAAATCAGGCAAAAACACCTTCAATATCCAACTTGAACATCGCAAGCCTGCCCTTTGACACCTTGTTCAATATCAAGCCGTAGCCCCCCCCTTGTCGAAAGAACCAGCCGATACATATCTGTCTGTATAACTTCAATTGAGGAGAGCTTTTCAATGAGTGGCGCAGGTGTAGGTTGGATCGCAGCAATCATTATAGGTGGTTTTGCAGGCTGGTTTGCTTCTAGCTTTATGAATAGCAACACCGGCATATTCCTGAATATCATTTTGGGTATTATAGGCGCCGCGATTGCCAGCTTTATATTTGGATTTCTGGGGGTTTCTTTCGGGGGGTGGCTCGGATACCTCGTATCGGGGTTCATCGGAGCGTGTATTCTCATATGGATTGGCAGAGCAATTTCATAGCTTTGCAGGTGAATTCCAAAAGCCCCGAAATCCGGGGCTTTTTTATTGCTATCGAGTTATACATGGATTTCTATCCGCCGACAAAGTAAAACAATAAACTATATCGCTTGTTTAAACTCCTTTTGCATTGAAACCTACCATGTAATCCGTTTAATAAAGCCTTATAGGCTGCTTCTCGGAGGCTGGGGTGATACGCATATTGTTTCTTCTGCTTGGTCGGGAGATAATTCAACGGCACTGGAGAACTCTGCTCGCGATCTCAATTTTATGGATTATCGGCGGGTCTTTAATCATCATTGATGCACTCGATGGAAAAACTCTGATACCAACACGCATCTTTGGTTATTTTTTGCTTCCCGAAGCTGCACTCTGCCTCTTCGCGGCTATTGCCAGTCAGGGAACTGCCCGCCGAATGCGTATCGTTCAGGGCGTTGCTCTGTTTGGCGTCAGCATTTTGATCATTAGCTCTACCCCCGCAAGTAATTTTGCCCTCGCCGTTTTGTTCGGCCTTTGTTTTCTTATTGATGGCGTTGTGCGTATCGCGAGCGCCTGGGTTGTCCGCTATCCGCGCTGGCGCGTCGGTTTGATTGGTGGCATCGTTGAAGTCATGATTGCAATTGCAACCTTACAGCCATGGCCAACATGGTATGAAGGCACTGTAGGCGTCAATGTCGGTGCCGTATTTGTCCTAACTGGCGTGGGATTGCTGAGTATAGCATTTCGTATCAAGCGTATGGAGGCGGACGCCTCTTTGACAAGTATTTTAAGCCGAAACCCATTTAATTATCGTGCTGCACAACTATACCGCAAACGGGTTGCACGAAACAGTAAAACGCTCACCGTGCACGTTTGGACACCGACCGGTACGGCAATGACATCGCTCCGACGCAGAGCGATCAATCGCTATATAGCCGCTGTTGATAGCAATGGCGTAATCTCGACAGGCCACGCAGCGCTTGAAATGAGTCCCGACCTCTATATCAGCCATTATCCAGCAGCTGAAATCGACCGCAATCCAGATGAATTCAGCCGTACGCTACGCGCAACAGCAGACAATAATGTTCCCGGTCGCTTTTTACCAAGTTACGAATATGAATCCAATGATTGGTGCCTTTCCACAGTACAAGTGCAAATCAAGAACATCGATGCAACGCGCCTGCGCCGGTTTTGGAAACATTATCGTTCAAACGACACTTACAATCTGACAAACAGAAATTGCTCAAGTGCAGTCGCTGACGCTCTCGATGCCGCCCTCGAAGGAGTCTACCGCGAACATAGATGGCCAGTTTTTAAAGCTTTACAGGCAATTGTTTTCCCTGAGTTATGGGCAGCAGGGCTTATGCGCAAACGCGCAGAATCAATGGCTTGGACGCCTGGTTTGGTACTTGATTACGCCCGTGCCCTGTCAGTCCTGGTGGATCATTCAGAGCGCCCTGATAACAAGCAGCGCTTCCGTCTGGTTAAAAAATATTCGCCGCACAAGTCAAAACTCACAATTCGTTAAGCCATGAAGTGCGACAGCGCTATTTAACTTGAATATTTTACTCATATTAAATAGGATTACCTGATTAAAAATGACATCACATGGGTCAGGCGATCGTGCGTTCTTCCTATCAAATTGCAGCCATCTTCCTAAAATTACTGTTCGCGTCGCTGGTCATTATCGCTTTTCAGCAGAAATCCGTTCACGCCGAAACCAAAGAGGCTAACCGCATTGTCTCGCTTGGTCCTGATGTCACGGAAATCATCTTCGCACTGGGCGTGGGCGATAAGATCGTTGCCGTTGATCGCAGCAGCAAATACCCTGCAGAGACTGCCACGAAAACCAATGTCGGCTATCGCCGGAGCCTGTCGCCCGAAGGCATTTTGACACTCGACACAGATCTCATCATTGCGTCCGAAGACATTGGCCCACCGGAAACGACCGATGTACTCAACCAGTCAGCAGTAGAGATCCTTTATATTCCCGTCGATAACAGTCGCGCAGGCTTGGTCAAAAAGATCAAACTCATTGCAAAACGCCTCGACCTCGAAAAAGAAGGGGATGCGCTGACGCAGAAAGTCATCGACGATTTTGATGCAGCCACGGCCTATGCCAGCAAGATATCGGCAGACAAGCAAAAGAAAGTGGTTTTCTTTCATGGCCTGGCACGTCTGAGCGGTGCGGGCAGTGATACGGCGGCCGATGCTTTCATCCGTTATGCAGGCGGGATCAATCCGCTGTCGATCTATTCCGGCTATAAGCCTGTATCGGAAGAATGGCTGGTCAAGGCTGAGCCAGATGTTGTTCTGATGCTGTCAGACGGAAATGGCGGACCAACCCGCGAAGATGTATTCTCGCACAAGGCCTTGCAGCAAACTCCAGCGGCAAAGAGCCAGTCGCTCGTCGTACTTGAGGGGCCATATATGCTGGGATTTGGTCCGCGTACCGCCGAGGCTATTCGAAAACTAGCCACTGCACTTTACGAGTAACCAATAAAAAGCCCCTCCAATGGAGGGGCTTTCGTTTTTGTATTTAAACGACTATGCGAAGTCTTCCGGCAGAAGTTCCTTCGGGAAATTCTGATAGGAAACAGGGCGCAGGAAGCGACGGATGGACATGGTGCCAACGCTGGTTGCACCGAAGTTGGTGGATGCCGGATATGGTCCGCCATGAACCATTGAGTCCACCACTTCAACACCGGTTGGGAAGCCATTGACAAGAACTCGGCCAGCCTTGCGTTCCAGCACGGGAAGTAGCTTCTGTGCAGAGGCGATATCCCCATCATCCATATGAATGGTCGCAGTCAGCTGACCTTCAAAGCCGTGCGCGAGCTTTTCCATCTCGTCGACCGAACCCACACGGACAACAAGTCCGAGAGGACCGAACACTTCTTCACCAAGCGCATGATCGGACAGGAAGCGCTCTCCGGTTGTTTCAAACAGGTTTGGCGAAGCCTGACGTCCTGACGACTCTGTTTCATAAAGCGGTTTCACCGCATTTCGCGTATCGAAGCGCTCTTTGCCTTCATGATAGGCTTGAGCAATACCGTCGGTCAGCATGGTCTGCGGAGCAACCTTCTTGAGACCTTCAACAGTCGCTTCAGTGAAGCGGTCAGCGTCAGCACCATCGAGAACGACGGCGATACCGGGATTAGTGCAAAACTGACCTGCGCCCATGGTTAGCGAACCGGCCCAGCCCTGTCCGAGCGTTTCGGCACGCGCTTTCATGGCTTCTGGCAACAGGAACATCGGGTTGACCGAACCAAGCTCGCCGAAGAATGGAATTGGCTCGGGACGTGCGGCGCAAAGGTCGAACAATGCACGACCACCAGCTAGTGAACCGGTGAAACCAACAGCCTTGATGTTCGGATTCTGAACAAGCGCATGACCAACATCGCGGCGACCGCCCTGAATGAGCGAGAACACGCCGGGATGAACGCCCGTCTTGGCAATAGCAGCTTCAACAGCTTGTGCCACGATTTCGCCTGTTCCCGGATGTGCAGAATGACCCTTTACGACCACAGGGCAACCGGCAGCAAGCGCTGCCGCGGTATCACCACCGGCAGTGGAAAAGGCCATCGGGAAATTGGATGCACCGAAAACCGCCACAGGTCCGATTGGGCGCTGAACCAGACGAATTTCAGGACGCGGTGCTGGCTGACGATCAGGAAGTGCTGCATCAAAACGGCGATCAAGATAGTCGCCCTTTTCGATATGGTCAGCAAACAGGCGCAGCTGGCCGGTGGTGCGACCGGTTTCCCCCTGAAGACGCGCTTCCGGCAAGCCGGTTTCCTGCGAGCCAATCACGACGATATCAGCAATGCGTGCTTCAATTTCATCAGCGATTGCACGCAGAAAAGTAGCACGTTCAGTGCGCGTCGAGTAACCGTAAGACCAGAAAGCGTCTTCTGCCGCTTCGCAGGCGCGATTTACCAGATCAACTGTACCGACTGCAAACGAATGTGCAGGCCCACTTGCTGGTGAAGATTCAAAAGTGCCGGCTCCGTCGAGCCACTCGCCAGCAACAAGGTGTTTTCCTTTGGGCGTGAACGCCATTCGCCTATCCTCCTGTAGAAATCGACGTACAATTAAGCCAGTATCCTGCCAGATCCAAATTGCACTTGTCTAATGATTGTATACCCCAAATCTTTGTATACACTGTGTGCGCAGATATCAATTGCCTGCGGGCTCCTCCCGTCAGGCTCAGCCATGAAAGATGCATGATGAGCGAGACTACCATCCTGAGCATTGCTAACCTTCACGACCGCGTAGAGGCGATTTTTCGTAAGGCAGGGTTGAACGCTATACAGGCTGCGGCTGTCGCTCGTGTGATTGTTGCGGGTGAACGCGATCACTGCAAATCTCACGGCATATACCGTATCGAGGGTGCGCTTCGCACAGTCAAGGCCGGTAAGGTCAAAGCAGACGCAATTCCTGAAATCGTGAAAGACGAAGCCTCCGGTATCGTGCGCGTCAATGCGAATTTCGGCTTTGCAAACCCGGCTTTCGAGCTGGGCGTGCCAATACTTGCCGAACGCGCGCGCAGACTCGGTATCGCAGCGCTTGTCATCAATGACTGCACCCATTTTTCGGCACTCTGGCCTGAAGTTGAAGCGCTGACGAGTGAAGGCCTCGCTGCACTCGTCATGTGCCCGAGCTATGCAACCGTAGCCCCGACCGGCGGCAACAAGCCGTTGCTCGGTACCAATCCTTTTGCCTTTGGCTGGCCACGCAAGGAAACATCGCCTTACGTCTTTGACTTCGCGACCTCTGTTGCGGCACGAGGCGAGATCGAACTGCATCGTCGCGCTGGCAAACAATTGCCGGAGGGCTGGGCGCTGGATGCACAAGGCAACCCAACGACTGACCCGGAAACAGCGCTTGCGGGTGCAATGCTTCCTTTTGGCGGACATAAGGGGTCCGCGATCAGCACGATGGTTGAACTGCTCGCCGCCATCATGATCGGCGACCTGACCAGCCCCGAAGTGCTTGATTTCCTTGGCACGACGACATTATCGCCAGTGCACGGTGAGCTCATAATCGCATTCTCACCGGAAGCCTTTGCCAAAGGCCGCCCCGGCGATCCATTTGCTCGTGCAGAGACGTTCTTTGAAGCCATCGTCGGACAGGGCGCGCGGCTGCCATCACAACGCCGCTTCAAGGCACGTGCGGAATCTGAAAGCGAAGGCGTCAAGCTTACCAAAGCGGAAATCGACCAGCTCGATTTGCTGCTGGAAAAAGGTTTGGATGCGATCTCCTAATACAAAAAAGCCCTCCGAAAGGAGGGCTTTTTACTTTCAGGATATATTCAAGCAGCGTATTTCTGGACAGCACCCGGAAGCTTGCTCCACTCGGCGTACCAACTGTTGAACAGTTTGAACTGCGCTTCGACATAGCCGCGCTGACTTTCGGAAAGAGTATCTGTTTCGTTAAAGTGCAGCGTGTATTCTTTGTCGCCCTTCAGAACCATCATGTGCTTGAAATAGAGCACCAGGTCTGGACCTTCATCGAACGAGGAAAGCACAGCAAGCGCCTGTTCGAGTTCAAGCGCACGCTGGCGTGCATCGGCATCGCCGCTCGCGGCAGCTTGCGACAGCTTGCAAAGCTGAATGACTTCCTTCGGCAGAACATTGCCGATGCCGGTGATAGCACCGGTTGCACCACAGTTCACAAATCCGTGGAACACAGCCGTATCAACACCAATCATCAGCGTGACATCATCATCGCGGCTGGTGATGTTTTCGGCTGCATAACGCATGTCAGCAGGGCCGCCAAATTCCTTGAAGCCAACGAGATTTGGATGCTCTGCGCGCAATGCGAAGAACAGATCCGCACGGGTGGCAAAGCCATAATAAGGGCTATTGTAGATGACGGCTGGCAGATCAGGTGCAGCCGACAGGATGGCCTTGAAATGTGCCTTCTGCGCTGTAATCACCGAACCGCGCGACAAAACGCGCGGGATAACCATAAGGCCCTTGGCGCCAACCTTCTGTGCGTGTGCTGCATGCGCCGCGGCGACGGCTGTGTTCACAGCGCCGGTTCCAACAATGACAGGAATGCCCGCGGCAGCCAGGCGAGCAACGCCTTCCATACGCTGTTCGTCGGTGAGGAGCGGCCAGTCACCCATCGAACCACAATAAACGACAGCCGACATACCGGCGGCGATCAGTTCCTTACCCTTGCGTACCAGCGCATCATAATCGGGTGTGCGATCATCCTTGCATGGGGTCATCAGAGCCGGAATCACGCCGGAAAAAATATTGGCAGCCATCTAAAACTCCTCTCAGAGCATTTCCGTCTTTCGCTAAGTAACGTGGATCAGAAAATGCAGCAAAACAAAAACCAGAGCGATTGAAGCACTGGCGACGCGAAGCCGCCTTTCAGCCTCTACAACTGATATATCAGTCTGTATTTTATTTGTCGACAGGAAATATGTAGAGTTACAAACTTATTTCCAGACGATCAGCCCGCATCACCAGTTTCTGAACCTGACGTACGATCTGCTCTGCATGTTCATGGGCAAGCTGCTCGGCCAATTTCATGTCCCGTGCTGCGATTGCAGCGATCATTTCTTCATGCTCCTCCACGAAACGGCGGGGCAACTGATCATTGTAGGACTGATAATAGAGCCGCAAAATACGCCGACCCTCATCCAACAGGCGCTTGAAGAGGTTTGTGAAATAGGGATTACGCCCCGCTTCTGCGATTGCAAGATGAAGTGATGCGTTGGTTGCAATCATTAAAAGCGCGTCCTGCGCTTCCACAGCCTTGGTGAACTCTGCCTGATGCAATGCGATGATATCCAGGTCTTCCTGTCGATAGTTTTTAGCCGCAAGCTGGGTTGTGACGCGATACATCAAGGTCAGCGCGTCGAAATAGGTATGCATGTTCAGGAAATCAATATTCGACACCATGGTCGAGCGATTTGGCAAAGTGTCGATCAACCCCTCGCCTGCCAGCCGCACCAAAGCCTCTCGGATTGGCGTACGGGACATTTTGAACCGCTCTGCAAGCTGCACTTCGTCGATCGGGCTACCAGGGGGCAACACCAGATCGAGAATTTCATCCCGCAGCAGATCATAGACCATTTTGCCACCAGAACCACGCCGGCGCTCGGGGATGGCGTTATTATCGCTTTCCGTCATTGGTCTATCCTTTTGCAATGATCAGGCAAATGGCTCTGTTGGCCCCTTGGCAGGCGGCGTAAACCAATGCGCGCCTTCAGCACTCATATAGATATGGTCTTCCAGACGTACGCCAAACTGTCCCGGCACGACAATCATCGGCTCATTCGAGAAACACATACCCGCTTGGAGCGGCAACGGATTGCCGCGAACAATATATGGTGCTTCGTGGATTTCCAGCCCCAGACCGTGGCCCGCACGATGCGGAAGACCGGGAAGCTGATAATCTGGCCCTAACCCATGCTTGATAAGCACTGCGCGGGCGGCATCATCAAGGCTGGAACAGGCAGCACCAATCTTTGCAGCATCGAACACAGCTTGCTGCGCCTGCCGTTCAATCGTCCAGATGCGCTCAAAATCGGCTGTCGGCTCATCCAGCATATAGGTGCGGGTCAGATCGGAATGATAACCATCGATCCGGCAACCCGTGTCCACCAAAATAACATCGCCATTTTTATAGACCTGTTCGCCATCCGCGCCATGTGGCAGCGAGGTTGCTTCGCCAAAGGACACGATACAGAACGTCGAGCCGCCAGCAGCGCCCAGCTCACGATGCTGCTCATCGATAAAGCGCACGACATCGGAGGCTGCTATGCCCGGACGAATGAACTGATGCGCGCGGCGATGCACTTCCAGCGTCAGCCCCATGGCATATTTAATGATATCGATTTCGTTCTGCGATTTGACGATACGCTGTTCACGAATGATTGGACCGGCATCAACAAGTCGATCAGCACCAATCTCGCGGCGCAGGGAATTGTAGACGAAGAGTGGCACAGCATCGTCAACGGCAAGCGTTTCACCGGCTTTCAGCAATGAGGCAACGAGAGCCGCACTGTTTTGCTCTTCCTGCCAAATGCGGATTTCGCCAGCCAAATGCGGGAGGCTCTCCACACGGCTCTGCTCAAAACCCGGAACAACATAGACTATCTCGCTTTGCGTAATGACCGCACCAAGCAGACGCTCGCTCAAATGCCAGACAAGTCCAGTGTAATAAAGCAGGCTCTCGGTCGATCCAAGCAGCAAGGCACCAATGTTTTTTTCGCTCAAACGACTGCGCACTACGTTAATGCGCTCCAACCGCTCCTCATTGGAAATGCTTGGATGTTGGGTTTTGAGAGACATTGCTTATTCCTTTCAGCCGCCACACACTCTGTGAAACGCTTAAAGGATAAATCTCTGTACGCAATTTGTCGACAGGATTACACTTTCACTAACCCAGTTCGCTTGAGCAGGCCCATCAACAACAGCGGGGGCAGCGTTGTCAGCAAAATTGCAATGAACGCCATGGCCATGCCAAGCCCAATTGATCCCTGTTCAAACTGACGCCAGATAAAGATGGAAATAGTCTGCATACCGACAGGCGCCACCAGTGTAGAAGCGACCAGCTCACGCGTAGCCACTGCAAAGACCAGCAGCATTTGAGTAATCAGGCTTGGCGCAATAAGTGGTAGTATGATGCGGCGGAAGGTCCTAAAACTGCTTGCTACACAGACACGCGCAGCGGCTTCGAGATTATCACCAATCTGATGAAACGCCGCTGTCGCATAACGGATCGACTGCGGCAGCAGGATACAGCAATAGGCAAGCAACAGAATGAGCGGCGTATTGTAAGGTGAAATGAGCAGTGATGGCTGGTTCCACGCAAGGATAAGACCGACGGCCACCACAACACCGGGAAGCGAATTTGGCAACACTGTTAGAACATCGAACCAGAAACGCCCACGGCAACGCATTTTCACAACTGCATAGGCAGCGATAGCCACCAGCAAACCTGTCAGAAGCGCACTTGCTACACCCAATGAAAGAGTGTTGGTAAACGCTCGCATAGCGCCCGCGCTGTTATCAGCGATATCTGCAAAATTATCAAAACCGAGATTGGACAGCGTCAACCCGCCGGAAACGGTCTTCGACATGGCGGTAGCGAGAATGGCAAGGAGCGGCACTCCGGTTGCGGCAAATGCCCCCCCAAACAGGATGACGACAGGAACCTTGAACGCGCCGAGATCGCGCTTGTCCTTGTTCTGCGGTTTACCGCCAGTCGTCACATAAGAACGGCGCGTCAAAATCCAGCGCTGAAGCATGAAAGCCGCAAGCGACAACAAAACAAGTGCCAGTGAGAAGACAGCAGCACCGGAAAGGTCAATAGGCCAGTCAGATATGCGCAGGTCGATTTCCGTTACCAGCACGTCGAAGCCCGAACGACTTCCAAGCGCTGCTGGTGTGTCATATTCCTCGATTGCCGAAGCGAATACGAGTAGCAGGCTTGCTGCAAGTCCCGGCGTCGCCAACGGCACTTTATAAAGCGCCCGGAACACGGCGAGCGGCACTGCGATGATAGCCGACAGCACGACGACGCTGACACCGAGCAAAATGGTGTTTCCGGTCATGCGCAGGAGCTTTGGATCTTCAAACAATGCAGGCAAATGCACAAAAGGCGCGCTGAACACGCCCTGCCCGATCTGCGGAAAAATGGCCTGCAAAACAATGAAAATAAACGGAACCGCGACGACAATGGCAAGGCCGATGACGGCCACAAGCCCAAGCGGATTTGCAGCGGTAGCGGTCTTAGCACTCATGATTGCCTCAGCGGTATTCCCACCGCCTTGGAAAAGGCAGCGTTTTAAAAACAAAACAAAATGAAACGGCTCTCCTCAACAAGTGAGGAGAGCCGCCCGTTCATCACTTCTTCGCGCCAAAGATCGCGTTGAATTCCTTCAGCGTTTCGTTACGCTTGCCGTAAACAGCTTCTGCATCAATCTTCAGAATTTTAAGATCGCTGATCAGAGGACGGTTTGCAGCAACGTCGGAACGTGCAGGCATCAGATAGGCCTTTGCAACCATTTCCTGGCCTTCATCGGAAAGCATGTAATTGATGAACTGCTTGGCTTCGTCCTGATTTTTCGACCAGTTGAGGATCATAGCCGGACGCGGCGCAATGACGGTGCCCGATGTTGGGAAGATCACGTCAATGGCTTCACCCTTTGCCTTGCCTGCAAGCGAGATGTAATCGACAGCGCCGAAAACAGCGGCTTTCGCGCCCTGAAGCAAAGGGGTCAGCGCTTCTGCATTGGCACCGGCAGCAACCTCGCCGTTTTCATGCAGATGCTTGAACAAGTCCCAGCCCTGCTCCGCCTGCAAAGCTGCAACGAGTTCGAAAGTTGCGCCCGACTGCGATGGATCCGGCAGGTTCACCAGATCCTTGTATTCCGGCTTGGCAAGATCAGCCCATTCGGTCGGCTTTGGCGTCTTGCTATTCGGGTTCCATGCGATACCGAGAGCAGAAACGCCCTGTGCAACAGCGGTTTCATTCTTCAGAAAATCAGGAACCTTTTCAGCATTCGGGCTTGTGTAAGCCACGAGCCAGTCGCGCTTGGCGAAATCGGTTGCTGTGTCCCAAGAAGCCGAAATCAGAGCGTAGACAACAGGGTTGGCAGCTTCAGCTTCGATACGAGTCATGACCTTGCCGGTGGTTGCCTGAAAGACATTAACCTTCGTGCCGGTCTTGGCCGTGAAGCCAGCGGCCAGACCTTCAATCAGCTTGCCAGGACCAGCCGTATAAACGGTGATGTCGGCAAAAGCGGCCGTGCTTGCGAGAAAAGCGGCTGCGAATGCCATGCCTGCACCGAAGAGGGACTTCTTCATTAATCACTCCTGAGATGTGCCTGAGATGAAAGAGTTATTAGGCGAACCAGCGAAGCTGTTCCGCATCGGTTGCAATACCCACCGGAACACCCGGAGAATGACGAGCGCTATCGAGATAGGTCAGTTCGTGACCTTCATGCTGCGAACCGATGCGGACTGTTGTGAGATGTCCATCACCGCGGAACTGCGTGCGCAGAACAGCGGCGGGAATAGATGCGTCGCTCATTTCGACGCTGCGAACCGAACGTGACGGCAACAGCAGATGTGTCGCCTTTGCAGGCGCAGCATGGTGCGACAGGTGGATTTCCGTTTGCGCTATTCGATAGCCGGAATTTGCGCGTTCAACAGGCATCACACAGCCAAGCCGCAGAAAATCCGCAACTGCTGGCGCAGAAGGCTGCGCAACAAGCATTTCGGGTGCTGCAAGCTGTTCGATAACGCCCGCCCACATGATCGCGACCTGATGCGCCAGCGAGAAAGCCTCGCTTTGGTCATGCGTCACATAGATGGCGGTGAGACCGAGATTGGCGACGAGCTGGCCGATTTCGCTGACCATGTTTTCGCGCAATTCACGATCAAGATTGGAAAGGGGCTCATCAAACAATACGAGGCCCGGCTCAGCAACGATTGCACGCGCAACCGCCACACGCTGTTGCCGGCCGCCAGACATATCGCTAATTGAGCGATCGCCGAAGCCAATAAGACCAACGCGGTCGAGTGCAGATTTCACACGCGCTTGGCGCTCGACACGCCCGACACCACGCATTTCGAGTGGAAACGAGACATTTCCATAGACGGACACGTGCGGCCAGAGTGCGTAGTCTTGAAACACCATGCCAAGGTGGCGCTTTTCATGCGGCGCAAAACGACCACTCGCCGCATCAGCAACCTATACACCATTGATCGTGACGGACCCCCTGGTCGGCGCAAGCAAACCGGCTACGAGACGCAGAAGAGTTGTCTTCCCACATCCTGACGGGCCAAGTAGAGCAAGCGTGTGACCTTTTGGCAGTGCCAGATTAATGTTCTTGAAGATCGTATTGCTACCATAGGCAAGGCCTAAACCTTCTGCCTGTACAGCAATATCCGCGTGTATTTTGGTTTCATGTAACATAAGCGTGCAATCTGAACGGTTTGCGCGCTTTTATTCCGCCTGCGTGACAGTCAGATGACATCAGCACTCACAATCCACCGCCGGATACGGGAATCAGTCACCCAATCACCACATGACAAAACCACTTTTCTTTAAATGAAGACGGCTATACAAACCCAAATAGAATTTAAAGTGAATCTCTTCAAATAGTACAATATCGATTTTTATTGTTTAATTTCGACATTACAAGTTGAATATAATATTAAAAATTCTCTTATTTTAACGAAAACTGCACCAATATTCACTAGCATGCTTACTATATAAAATTTTCTAACAATTCCACAAAATGAACATTGATATGGACTTGGAATACCCATAGAATTCCAAATCAGTGATTTGAAATAAATACATATACTTGTGATGCGAACAACATCGGAGGACGGCTGATATCAGTCTGTTTTCGGCATACAGGAGGGAATATGTGTATTAAGTTTAGTATGTTTGTATCTTCTTTGGCGGTGGCAGTTCTATCTCCGTCAATCGTCTTTGCTCAGACAACAACTGCGCAGTTTACAGTGCAGATAACGATTGCTGGCGCCTGCCAGATCAATTCAGCAACCAACATGGATTTTGGCTCTCATGGGGTGCTCACGACGAACACCGATGCGACCAGCCTTGTTACAGTGCAATGCACAAACACCACGCCCTTTAATCTGGCACTCAGTGCTGGCAGCGGCGGCTCAGGCGCAACAGTTACCAATCGCCTTATGACAGGCACTGGCGGCGCAACAGTTACCTATTCTCTTTATCGGACAGCTGCGAGAGACACTGTCTGGGGCACGACTGTCGGCACCAACACACTCGCGGGAACTGGCACTGGCGCACCGCAACAGTTCACTGTCTATGGCCGCGTGCCACCTCAGAACACCCCCGCGCCGGGCGTCTATACAGATACGGTAACGGCGACGATCACGTACTGAGAGCATAAAGGAAAAATATCATGCGTAGTCTAGTGTTAGCGGCGGCATTACTTGCCGGTCTGCACGTAACTCCTGCGCTTTCGCAAAGCGTATCGTTGCGTGTTTCACCTGTGCTTGTCGATCTTAGCGCGCCGACGGCAGCATCGAGCGTACGTATATCCAATGATGCGAAACGCCCAATCAGCGTGCAGGTAAGAATCTTCAAATGGAGCCAGAGCAACGGCGTTGACACCTATACCCCGGCCACCGATGTCGCAGTAAGCCCGCCAATTTCACAGCTCAAGCCGGGCGGTGAAAATATGGTTCGCGTGGTGCGTATATCCAAGCGCCCGGTCAAGGCCGAAGAAAGTTATCGTCTGATTGTCGATGAACTGCCAAGTGCTTCCAGAAAGAAATCCGGAACCGTTACCTTCGTCGTTCGGCATTCCATTCCGGTATTTTTCTCGCCGCCAGAAAATTCGGGCGCCGCAGTTGCCTGGAGCGCACAGCTCAAGGCAGGCGGCTATCAGATAACAGCACGCAATACCGGCGACAAACGGCTGCGCGTTTCCGATCTGGCTGTAAAAAGCAAAGGCGGCGCATCAGTCGCACAGCAAAAGGGACTTGTCGGATACGTACTGGGTAATTCCAGCGCTTCCTGGTTCATACCGGGAACCGGTGGCAATCGAGGTGGTGGCTCGCTGATAATCTCGGCACAAAGCGAAGCTGGCCCGTTTAATGCTCAAGCGAACGCCGGGGGCGGTTGACCTTGCTGTTCTGACGATTGCCTGTCTGACGATCTTCTCAGCCTTTCCGAAGGCTGCGGCTCAGGATTTGCCACCCCCGTTGGCGGAATTGAATCATTCTGACAGCGAATTTCTGGAGCTGCAACTTGAAGTCTTCGTGAATGGTTCGCCTAGTGAGTTGATTGCTGCCTTTCGTCAAACACCCGACGGGCTCCTTTTGATCGAGCCAGAGCAACTGAAGAATGTGGGCATCAAGCCTGCGAAAGAAGCAACAAGAGAGGATGGCTGGGTTGATATAGGTCGGCTACCCGGTGTGGTGGCGACTTACGATGAAGAAAACCAGACTGTGAGTTTTGACGCAATGGAGGGAAGCCGTGCAGCGCGCGTGATCGACGCGCAGGCTGATGACGTTCCACCCACAGAAGAGGAGGAAAAGCCTGCCATAACTAGCAATATGGGAGGGTTGGTCAACTATACCATCTATGGCTCGACCGGCGGCCCGAAATGGGATGACCTCACGTCATTCCAGGGTGTTTCCAGCTTGCTTGAAGGCCGATTGTTCGGACCTTATGGCATTCTCACCTCATCTCAAATTCTAAGCTCGTCAGATTCGGAAAACTTCAGTACGACGCGCCTTGATACGCGCTGGTCTTACTCCGATCCAGATCGCCTCATGACGTATAATGTTGGTGACATCATCTCCGGCAGTCTTTCCTGGACCCGTCCTACCCGTCTGGGTGGCATACAGATACGCCGCAATTTCAATCTTCGCCCTGATCTTGTGACGATGCCGTTGCCCGAGTTTTCAGGTTCGGCAGCAGTCCCATCAACTGTCGATGTCTATGTCGACAATGCCCAGCGCGCGTCACGCTCGGTGCCGTCCGGCCCATTCTCCATCACCAATCTGCCGATTGTGACCGGCTCAGGCACCGCACGGCTGGTTGTTCGCGATGCACTTGGCCGCGAAACGGTTTCGGAAACCCCGTTCTATGCATCCTCTGACCTTCTGGCGAAGGGGCTGGCAGATTTCTCCGCTGAAATAGGCTTTGCGCGTCGCTATTACGGCGTTGAGTCAAACGATTACGATGAAAGGCCCGTTGGTTCAGCGACACTGCGCTATGGTCTCACCAATCAACTGACCCTAGAAGCCCATGTCGAAGGTGCCAAAGATTTTTACAATGGAGGCGCAGGTGGCGTCTTCAATATCGGCACTTTCGGCATTGGCTCCGTAGCTGCATCTGCCAGCCGTTTTGGTGACGAGACAGGATATCAGGTTGCAGCCAGTCTTGAAGCCGAGCTCTGGGACATCAAGTTTTTTGCCAGAACGCAGCGGACTTTCGGTGATTTCAACGATATCGCTTCCGTCACCGCCGAGATCGCAAAGTTCGGACTCCCTTCAACAATCTATAGTGCCAAACCTCCGCGATCGCTTGATCAGGCATCAGTTTCGCTGCCGCCCATATTTGAAAATATGAACCTCAATTTTTCTTATGCGCAGCTTGAAACTGCAGATTTCGACAAATCGCGCATCCTCAGCATGACTGCGACCAAGGGGATAGGGCAGAAAGGCAACGTCTTTTTGTCAACCTTCACGGATCTGGAACGCAAAGGGACATTTGGTGTCTTTGCGGGCCTGTCATGGACGCTGGACAGCAACATCACAGCCTCAAGCGGCATATCCTCAGACGATAAAGGCGCCAGTGTCACTGCAGAGCTGATGAAATCAGAACAACCAGTCGTTGGAAGCACGGGTTGGCGCGTGCGAGGCTCCTATGGTCAGAACGACATCGTGGCGGCGAGCGGAAGCTACCGCAGCGCTATCGGTCGCGCGGAAGCAGGTGTCGAAAAATATAACGACAGCATAAGGGCCAATGCACAGTTTGAAGGCGCGATCATTGCTGCCGGTGGCGGCGTCTTCCTGTCCAACCGTGTTGATGACGCATTCAGCGTGGTCGATGTCGGCGCAGCTGACGTTGAAGTATTCTATGAAAACCGCTCGATTGGCAAAACAAACAAGAGCGGAAAGTTTCTTGTGACCGATCTTCGTTCCTACGAAGCCAATTCAATCTCAATCGACCCATCAAACCTGCCGCTTGACGCGAGCGTCGAGACAACCCGTCAGACTGTTCGCCCAAGCGACCGCAGTGGTGCTGTCGTTGATTTCAATGTTTCAGCGCAGAACAACCCCGTTCTTGTGACTGTCCGGGATGAGGCTGGGGAATACATTGAAACGGGATCATCCGCGCAGCTCAACGGAAGCGAAAATATAATCGTTGGCTATGACGGCCAGATTTATATCGAGAATGCATCTGCCGCCAATACGCTGACTATAGAACGATCGAATGGTGAAAACTGCACCGTCGCTTTCAATGCTCCCGCAAACGCTAGCGGACGAACGACAATACCTGATGCCGTGTGCCGGAAAGACCAATGGAAAAACAATTTCTGACTATCATTGCAACAATATTCTTGAGCCTTATGGGTATGACTGTAGCGCTTGCTCAAACTTGTACAGCCAGCATCACCAACATGAATTTTGGCTCAGTCAATCTTCAGGCAGGAGGTGCCGTGGATACCACAGCAACACTAAGCGTCAGCTGCTCAAGCTCACTTAATCTTCAGCTACTTATGCGCCTATGTCCTAATCTTGAAGCAGGAAGCGGAGGTAGTTCTGGCAGCAACCGCCTTATGATTAATGGTACAAACACACTGACTTATCAGTTTTACCAAGACGCCAACCGCACAATTCCATGGGGTTCATCAACAAACGCAACACTGGGAACAGTCCCTGCAATTGATGTTATTGCTCCTATTCTCGGTCCAGGAACAGCAACCCGTACGATTTATGGCCGTATTCTTGGATCACAGGCTTCAAAGCTTGCAGGCACATACCTATCAAATTTTTCCGGTGGTCAAGCGCGCATAAACTATGTTCGCTATCTGTTAGGAGCACCTGATTGTTCAACGGTTGTCGAAAACCCAATCCAGCCGACGTTTACAGTCCAGGCTATCGTCAACCGCTCTTGCACAGTGTCGGCAACGAACATCAATTTTGGCTCACAAAGCAATCTCCTCGTCAACGTCGATGCAACGGGTACGTTGTCAGTCAATTGCACGTTGGGTCTGCCGTACAGCATTGCTTTAAATGGTGGCCTGAGCAACGCTCAGCCTACTCAACGCAGAATGACACTTGGGTCAAATGATGCCATCGTATATGGGCTTTACTCCAATAGTGCTAGAACGGTTCCCTGGGGTAGTGCCGCAAACCAGATTGTGCCCGGCACAGGAACAGGAACAATACAAAATGTAACTGTTTATGGCCGTGTAGCGCCTCAAACCACGCCAATATCAGGTACTTATACAGATACAGTCGTCGTAACCATTAATTATTGATCCCGTACCGCGCCGCTTTAAAATCAAACACCAAGCCGCGAGTACGAAGAGTGAAGCTATTCGATCAGCTCGCGAAAACTCGTCATGAAGCTTGGGCCCAAATAGCCCAAGCCTATTTGCCTACCATCTTGGACTAAATTTCCTTGATCAAGGTATCGGCAATACGCACGCTGAGCGCCGCACCTGTCAGTGTTGGATTAACGCAAGATGATGAAGACATAACGATGGTGCCTGCAATGAACATATTGCGGTGATCATGGGTGCGGCAGTCGCGATCAACGACCGAATTCTTTGGATCATCGCCCATAATCGTTGTGCCCATGATGTGCTGGCGGTTCTACCGTTTGACGTCAGTGCTCAAGATCTCACCATCGAGAAGCTTTGCAATCTGATCAAAATCCTGCAATGCACGGTCGCGCCCTGCATTCCAGTAGTCTGTGACGCTGTAATAGATCAACGGCACCGGAATACCCAGCGCATCGACCTTGTCCGTGCTTGGGAAGACACGGTTTTCAACCAATGGCAAAGTTTCAAAATCGACGGCCCAGTTGAGTGATCGCGCCGACTGACGACGAATTTCAGCATCAAGCTTCGAGCCAAGCACACCCTTCTTCCAGGAGGCTCGCCGTTGTCTGACCCATTGGAACAGTGTTACGAACCTTGATCTTGTAGCTTGGATAGTTTTTGCGGAATTCGCCATCACATTCATGCTGATGCCAGTATGATCCATCAGGTTACGGCCTACCTGATCCGACGAATTGGCGATACCCTTCGGGAAGCGATCGGGCTTTGAAAGAAGCATGATTTTTGGCGATTCAATGCCATAGGCAGCCATCACGAAATAACGTGCAGTCAGCTTATGGTCCGAACCATCCAGGCGCTTGTACCAGATCGCGGTAATCTTGCCGGTATCATCTGCATTGATCTTGTAGACAGCAGAATTGTCCTGAATGATCGCGCCGTGACGCTCTGCTTCGTCGATATGCATCGAGCCATCATACTTCGCTGCAATCGAGCAGACCGGGTTGCAATTGTTGTTGCCGCCACAGGCCGGACGCTTACCATAGGGGCGCGTTGCACGGCCATTTGGCCAAGAATCGGGTTGAAACCGCCTTTTGAAAGCTTTTCTGAAAACTAATTGAACATGTAGCTCGGCTTCAGGCCGCGCATTGGATACGGAATCGAGCGCGATGGATAGGCTGCACCGCCGTGGCCGCTTTCATCCTGACCATCGACACCGCTGACGCCAAGTTCTTCTTCAGCGCGCGAATAAAATGGCTCAAGTTCATCATAACTTATCGGCCAGTCGCGACCATGGCCATAAAGCGACTTCAGGCGGAAATCGTTCGAAATCATACGCCAGAGCGACGAACCGAAGTGCCATGTCGTGCCACCGACAACATGCAAATATAAAGTGTTGTATTTAACCGGGCCAACCAGTTCGAGATAATCACCATAGGTGTATGGTGCGTGCGGCAGGCTCGGAAAAGGCGACCCAGCGCCCCTGCAACTTTGCATTGGCGAGTGAGAGCTTCACAGGAGCATTGCGGAATGTCTCGACAATATCGCGGCGATCCAAGCGCGGGCCTGCTTCCAGCACGATCACTTTCTTGCCAGCTTTTGCAAGGCTACTGGCAATGATCCCGCCCATTACGCCCGAACCGATAACGATCAGGTCCGCATCATATGCGTCGTTTGCCATTGTTCTCTTCCTGTCAAATCTTGGTGTCAGGTTTCGGACCCCAGGCATCCGGGCCGGGTCCATAAGTCGGGATCCCCAAAATATTGCGCGTCGGGCGGTATATCAGCGCTTCTCCGCAAGCGATCAGTTCAGCATCTTCCGGTTCTCCGACAATGCCGAGATACCAAGCCGATACAATCTTGGTCGCGGTTTCCATCAGCTTCGGATCAACGGAAGGCTGCTCCAGAAATGCGTCCATATTGGCGACATTGTTCTCCTTGATGGCCGCGCTGAGCACATTCATTTGTGCTACGAGATCGCGATTACGCTTCTGAAGTGCTGCGAAATAGCGGCTGCCCAATACCGGATCGAGATCATGACCGGTCAGAAAGGTCGAAAGCTGCATGAAGTCCTGCTGCGTCTCGTCGGTAGCCGATGCAGACAAAGGGCCGTCAAGGGCTCCGATTGCAGCAAGAGCTGCTATTGCAACAGAGCCGCGTAACACGGATCGGAGAGATGTTTGACGACCGAAAACGGTGTCTTGAAAATTATCGACTGGCATTATTGGTCTCCTGCGGGAGTGCTCAATGCAATTGTAAAAGAAATGATCAGGCGGCTTTGCGCTTGCAGCGACGAGCCAGCCAGACGATCAGCTTGACATTGGCATGCGTCACCTTGACATCCGGGTTGCCATATTGTGCCAGTACATAGTTGCTGACACCGGCAATATCCTGATCGGACAGGCCATCCGTATAGAATGCTTCTGGTCCAAAGCCGGGCATATAGGCGGTCTCGCCATTGACCGTTCGATCAGCACCAAATACGATTGCCGAAACCAGATTGTCCGAACGGTCAGCGCCAGTCACCGTGTTGTGGGACAGCGACGAATAACGCTTGTTGCCTTGACCATTCATCTGATGGCAATTTGCGCAAACACCACTGAAAATACGAAAGCCGTTCTCATTTGGCGCCTCACCCGGAAGCCCCCGCAGCGCATATTCGGTCACAGATGGCTTGCCAAACTTGTCACGTAGAGTCTTATCGCGGGACGAAATCGGAGCCATGTCTTTGACGTAAACCGCGATCGCGTTGAGATCTTCATTGGTCAGATGCTGAAGGCTGTGTTCAATGGCTTCTGCCATAGGGCCTGCAGCCTGCGCCTTATTTGCTACGTAACCGGTGCGCAGATATTGCCCCCGTTCGTCCTGCGACCAGTCACCAATACCGCTGGCAGGATCAGAGGTAATATTCGGCGCATACCACGAGCCGAGCGAACCACGGATAGTGCCTTGCTTCTCTGTTCCGCCATCAGATCATTGCGTGGTGTATGACAGGTGCTGCAATGCACCAACGCTTCCGAGAGATAGGCTCCGTGGTGCCACTCATCTGACTCGTTAGCGTCAAGCTTAAAAGGGTCTTATCGACGAGAAGAAGGGGCCATACAGCCATCGATGTGCGGATGCTGAATGGGAACGGCAGTTCAGTCTTCTACGGCTGATGATCGACCGGCTTCACCTCATGAATGAAATATGCATAAAGCGCTTTCACGTCTTCGTCGGTCATATTCGGGTTGGGTGTATAAGGTATAGCCGGATAAAGATGAGAACCATCTTTCGCCATGCCATCGCGAATGGCACGCGCAAATTCTTCTTCGGTGTAATCGCCTATACCATCAGCTTTTGATGGCGTGATGTTTGTCGAAAAGATTGTGCCAAGCGGTGACGCACTGCCATAACCGCCTGCAGATGGCTGACCGCCGTGTTGTGCCGTGTGACAGGCTGCACAATCTGATGCGGGGGCGATATAACGACCCTTGGCAATCAGTTCCGCAGAAGGCTCATCGGCCATCGCAACTGATCCGAGTGCCATAATGGAAACGGCTGTTGCACCAATAAGTGCGTTCCATGATGGGCGGGGTGCAATTAGGTACCCGAATATTCTCGTATGCTTCTCATGCACCTTCGTAGCTATGCCGAGAGTTTCTTGAATATCTCTTCTTAAAAAATGCCGGGCTAATACCCGGCACTTTTCAACTTCAATCTTCCTTAATCATACTATCTTTACTGGTATCTCGCATCCGCAGATAAACGATCAACGAAACGCCAATCATAAGTGTGATATACCAATAAAAGCCACGCTCCCAACCTCCATTTTTAAAGCTCAGCGCTACATATTCCGCGGTCCCACCAAACAATGTGTTGGCAAGGGCGTAAGGCAAAGCGACACCAAGCGCACGAATATTAGCAGGAAACAGTTCCGCTTTAACGACAGCATTGATTGACGTGTAACCCGTTACAATAATTAGCGCCCCCATCACCAGCAGTCCTGCAATCCACGGATCACGCGTTTGCTCAAGCGTTGAGAATATTGGGTAGGTGAACAAAACACCCGCAGCTCCGAACGCAATCATCAGCGGCTTACGTCCAATCTTGTCAGATAGTGCGCCAGCAACCGGTTGAAGACACATAAAAATAAAAAGCGTAATCGCATTAATCTGGCTTGCAACTTCACGGCTGAAGCCAGATGTGTTGACAAGAAATTTCTGCATATAAATAGAGTACGCATAGAAAGCGAGCGTACCACCAGCCGTCAAAAGCATTACCAGAGCGGTTTCCCTTGGATGATACTTAATAAGTGTCCAGAAACCTGATTTCGGCGCGTCTTTTTTATTAGCGTTCTTAAAGCTTTCAGTTTCTGCGAGGCCACGACGCAGCCAGAAGACAACCACAGCAAGCAACGCACCGATAAAGAACGGAATACGCCAACCCCACGCTTCAAGATCAGACGTTTCCATTGTACTCTGAAGTACAATGAGTAGAAGAATAGCTAACAGCTGGCCAGAAATAAGCGTGACATATTGGAAGGATGAAAAGAAGCCACGGCGGCTTTTGCCCGCCATTTCCGAGAGGTAAGTTGCGCTTGCACCATATTCCCCACCGACAGAAAGACCCTGCATCAAACGCGCGAGTACTAGAAGAGCAGGAGCAAAAAGCCCAATTGTTTGGTAACCAGGAGTCAGTGCGATGATAAGTGAACCTGCGCACATGAGCGTTACAGATAGAGCAAGGCCTGCTTTTCTGCCTTTACGATCAGCGTAAATGCCCATTATCCAAGCACCAATCGGACGCATAATAAAACCAACAGCAAAAACTGCAGCAGCACTCAACAGTTGTGCGGTTTGGCTTTCAGATGGAAAAAAATGCGGAGCGAAATAAAGTGTGAAGGCTGCATAGACATACCAGTCGAACCATTCGACAAGATTGCCAGTCGACCCACCTATAATTGATTTTAAACGGTTATTGGTACTAGGCCCATCTCTCCGTTCTGATGTTATAGAAACCATAAAATGCTCCAGAGTTTCTCTTTGAGGTTTCACCCATTATTTCAGCATAAACGCCATAGACTTTGTGGGTGTTTTATCTGTCTTGCGGAACGAAAATGTTCCAGACGCTGAATAAAGCGCATCCAAGAAGTGATCAGAACGCAGTGGGTTTTAGACTGCTGTGACTTAAAACAATCAGCTTGTTATGATGGATCAACAGCTCAAACGGCATTCCGATATTTTGGAAGCCGAGTGAACTAGAAATACGGATGCTCAGCTGTATGAATTTCTCCTCCTTGCGAAGTTCCCACTCTCGAAGAGCGCTGAAAATGAGGCACAACGGACTGAACTACCAGAGCAAAAGAACAAATTAGCTAATCTATTGAATTATATCTCAAAACCATATTTCGAATGCACTTCGATAAACATTTTCATGCAATTTTTAGCGTGACATTTTGAAAGTTTGTGCATACTTCTGCACAAATGAAATTTTCAAATATTTTCACTAAAGTCATTTTAGTTATACTCGTTATAATGCTATCGCTGACAATCTGGACAGCCGCACGATTTTGGTCAGAAGAGCATGTGCTTAAAATGCTGCATGCTGACGCAACGCTTATTGCCCGACAGCAAACCAGATTAGTCGATAGTGAGTTAGCTAAATTTCGCCTACTTCCCACTGTTCTTAAAGAATATAGCGACCTTCATGACGTATTAGTCGGTGAAGACCACATGGCAACGAATAGGCTCAACAAAAAATTAAAATTTATTGCAGATGAAATCGGCTCACCAATTATTTACGTTATTAAAACAGACGGCAGAGTCATAGCTGCATCCAATGCATATACGTCTGAAAGCTTTATTGGAAGAAAATATGATTTTCGACCTTACTTTAAAGAAGCAATGAGCGTCGGAGCAGCAGAATATTATGCCATCGGCGATCTTAGTAGGCGTTTTGGTCTTTTCCTTGCAAAACGTATCGGTAATGAAGCAGATCCATTAGGGGTAATGGTTGTTAAATTTGAATTTCACCGTCTTGTAAAAACCTGGTCCAATGATCGCGGCCAAACCTTTATTGTGGACCCCCGCGGAATCATATTGGCTTGTACGGACAAAGCCGAAGATCTTCGATATTTCAATATCATTCCAGACGACGAGCTAAAAAAAATAAGTCAGTCCGAACAATTCAAAGTCGCCGATCTACGCTTAAGCCAATACACGAGGGAAACCAACAAATTAATACTCGGCCCAAACGGCACACAATTCACCACTGTAGAAGAACCGATTACAGGTACAGAACTTAAATTGCTGCACATAGAGGCCATTGAGCCGTCTATTAAAGCCGCACGAGACCTCGCACGCCTCATCAGTGTTGCTGGAATTTTAATTTTTCTTACTCTAAGTGCAGCAATATACTGGCGTGTGACGCGAGCAGTGCGCATCGCTTCGGAAAAAGCAACTCTTGAATTGGCAGTTGCAGATCGTACTGCTGCATTAAGCGCCGAAATAACCGAACGAGAGAGCGCAGACAAGCGTTTTCGGCAAGCGCGTGAGGAGCTTGCACAGGCCAATCGACTTGCTTCACTAGGTTCAATCACCGCTGGTCTTGTGCATGAAATCAATCAGCCTGTCGCAACCATACAAACTCTAGCCGAAAATGCTCAACATCATCTAGGAAAAGGCCGAATTAATAAAGTTGCAACTAATCTGGCAACAACTGTGGAACTGACTTCTCGCATCGGTTCGATAACACAGCAAATGCGGCAATTTGCGCGCCGAGGCCATCATGAAATATCTCCGACACGCATTGATCAACTCATTGAAGGTACATTGTTAATCATGGGAGATCGTTTTCGAAGTGCGGGGGTTAAGCTAGACGTGACCGCCGATAAGTGTGATGTTGAAGTTTTGGCAAACCGCGTCCGCCTCGAGCAAGTTCTCGTAAATCTGCTGCAAAATGCTTTGGACGCTGTAGGTGATCAATCCTCGCCGCACATCGCTTTTTCAGTTACTGAAGACGATCAGTTCGTCACGTTAACAGTAGCGGATAATGGGCCAGGAATAGATGCAAAGCTTGGTGAAAGTATTTTCAGCCCTTTTGTATCAACTAAATCCGATGGTTTGGGCTTAGGCCTCCGTATAGCTCGCGACATCATGATTGATCTGGAAGGAACGTTAAACATCGTTCCTTCTCTTTTAGGAGGCGCTGCCTTCTCCGCAGCCATTAAGAAGCCGCAAAAGACATGACAACAAAAAACTCTGCCGCCGTTCCGCTTCGTGTTATGCTTGTTGATGATGATGCAGCTTTTCGCACAGCGCTTGCCGACTCTTTTCAAATCGCAGGCTTCGAAATCGAAACGTACCACGATGGCCAATCGGCTTTGGCTAATCTAGCCGCAGATTATCCAGGGATTGTTGTAACAGATATCCGTATGCCAAAGGTTGACGGCCACGAAGTTCTTGAAAAGCTATTAACCCGCGATCCTGACTTACCAGTCATCCTGATGACAGGTCACGGGGACATCAATATGGCGGTCACAGCACTAAAAAAAGGCGCATTTGACTTCATTGCCAAACCATTTGTCACTGATCACATGATAGGAAGCGTTCGGAGAGCCTTGGAGATGCGGCGCTTGGTTATTGAAAACCAACGTTTGCGCAAGGCTGCTGCTGAAGCTGAACAAGATTTCCCCTTACTTGGTGAGACACAGGTGATGGTCCGGCTACGTGAAACAATCAGGCAACTTGCGAGTGTCGATGTCGATGTGCTTATTGAGGGGGAGACAGGGACAGGAAAAGAACTAGTGGCTCGAATGCTGCATCGCTGGAGTGCAAGGCACACTCACAGCTTTATAGCCATCGACTGCGCCGCACTCCCCGACGCAGTTGCCGATGACGTTCTTTTTGGAAATCGTATACAGCGCGGAAGAATTGCAGATTCCGATCGCGGAACTCTTTTTCTGGATGAAATTGACAGCATGTCTTCCTCATTGCAAGGAAAACTTCTGCGTGTTGTTGAAGAACGTGAGCTACCCGGTATTTCTGGAGAACCACGCGCCGTTAATATGCGAGTAGTAGCGGCGGCCAAAGTTAATTTGGGCGAAGCTGTAAAACATGGCCAATTCCGTTCAGACTTATTCTATAGGCTAGAAACCGTACGATTACGAATCCCCCCTCTACGAGAACGTCGAAAAGACATAGGAATTCTATTTTCATACTTTCTTGATGAGGCAGCGGCACAGTTCCGCCAGCCCCGTCCCCGAATAGATGCGACAACCGAGCATCGTTTAAATTCAGATGACTGGTCAGGTAATGTTCGTGAGCTTCGCAACTATGCAAAGCAAGTCGTTCTAGGATTGAAAAACGACACATCAAAAGAAACAAGCACGCTTCCGCTTTCAAAGCAGATGGATATATTTGAAGAAAAAGTGTTGCGCGAGGCGCTTGAACGCACAAATGGTGACGTTGGATACGCGGCGAATATATTAGCGATGCCCCGCCGGAGCCTCTATGCGAAGTTACAAAAATTTTACATCGATGCAGCTTCATTTAGGAAGCGTAGCCGCCGAATATAATAATAAGCCCGCATTTCTGCGGGCATATTATTATCGTGCCAATGAAACTATTACAGAATTATTCCCACTCGATCGTGCCCGGAGGCTTCGATGTCACGTCATAGACAACGCGATTGATACCGCGCACTTCGTTGATGATGCGGGTTGCTGCATTGCCAAGGAAGTTCATGTCGTAGTGGTAGAAGTCCGCAGTCATGCCATCAACCGAAGTCACCGCGCGCAGGGCACAGACGAATTCATAGGTACGGCCATCACCCATAACACCCACGGTCTGAACAGGAAGCAAAACGGCGAATGCCTGCCAGATGGCATCGTAAAGACCAGCCTTGCGGATTTCATCGAGGTAAATCGCGTCGGCTTCACGCAGGATTTCTAGCTTTTCGCGGGTGATACCGCCCGGGCAACGGATCGCAAGACCCGGACCAGGGAATGGATGGCGCCCAATGAAGCTATCCGGCAGACCAAGCTCTTTGCCGAGAAGACGAACTTCGTCCTTGAACAATTCACGCAGTGGTTCAACCAGCTGCATCTTCATACGCTCTGGAAGGCCACCAACATTGTGGTGCGACTTGATTGTGACCGATGGACCACCAGTGAAGGAAACGCTTTCGATAACGTCCGGATAGAGCGTACCCTGCACAAGGAAATCTGCGCCGCCGAGCTTCTTGGCTTCTTCTTCAAAGACTTCAATGAAGAGACGACCAATCGTCTTGCGCTTCTTTTCAGGATCGGTTTCGCCTTCCAATTCGCCAATGAAACGATCAGCAGCATCAACAAGGATAAGCGGGAGGTTGTAATGCTCACGGAACATTTCAACGACTTGGGCAGCTTCGTTTTTGCGCATCAGACCGTGATCGACCAAGATGCAGGTCAACTGATCACCGATGGCTTCGTGCGCCAGAAGGGCTGCAACGGAGGAATCGACGCCACCGGAAAGCGCACAGATAACCTTGCCGCTACCCACCTGCTTGCGGATTGCTTCGACAGCCTGTTCGCGATAGGCGCCCATCGTCCAGCCCGGCTTTACGCCGACAATGCGATGAACGAAGTTCTGAAGAAGCTTTGCGCCGTCTGGCGTATGTACGACTTCCGGATGGAACTGCACGCCGTAATACTTGCGCTTCTCATCCGCGATTGCGGCAAACGGTGCATTTGGCGAAGTACCGATGATGGTGAAACCATCCGGCAACGATGTGACGCGGTCACCGTGGCTCATCCAGACCTGATGGCGTGTGCCCTTGGCCCAGATACCGTAAAACAGCGGGCTGTCCGACTGCACATCGAGGAATGCCCGACCGAACTCGCGATCATGACCGCTTTCGACCTTGCCGCCCAGCTGGGCACACATGGTCTGTTCGCCGTAGCAGATACCGAGAACAGGGATGCCTGCGTCAAATACAGACTGTGGAGCACGCGGCGATCCGATATCGGTCGTCGAGTGCGGGCTCCCCGAAAGGATAACGCCCTTCGGTGCGAGCCTTTTGAAAGCCTCTTCCGCTGATTGGAAAGGGACGATTTCACAATAGACATTGGCTTCGCGCACGCGACGCGCAATCAGCTGCGTGACCTGGCTGCCAAAGTCGATGATAAGAATAGTGTCAGGATGTGCCGTGGTGCTCATGCGCAGCATCTAGATAAAAAGTGCCGGAAATGCAATGGACGAAGTGCCATGTTTCAACAATCGCGCATAGAAATAGCGCCTATACTGACATATCCTTGTCAGGAAGTGTCAGCACCCCATCCCAAATTGCAGCCTCCAACCGCTCAACGACACCAGCCATTTTTTCATCAATGACATGAAGATACTCGGTCCAGTCGCCGACATGACTCAATTCGCGCGCGCCATCGGATATACCGCGCAGGCCGATAAGCTCTACACCGAATGTCTGGCAGACCCGCAGGCAGGCAAATGTCTCCATATCGACCATGTCGGTATCGATATCGTCATAGGCTTTTCCGGAAACAATATTCGCGCCTGTTGAAAGCGTGGCTTTTGGCAAGTTCGGTATCAGGCAAGGCAATTCAATCGACTTTGGCAGATCAAGAAATGGCGTACGGCCTTTTTCAAAACCCAGCGGCGAAGCATCCATGTCGCGATAGGCAACAGAGGAGACCTGATACACTTCTGTCTGTTCAAGCTTGGCCGATCCGGCAGAACCTATAGAAATAATGAGATCAGGCAATTCACCCTGCTGTTCCAGTACGGCAAGAACGCGCGTCAGATTGATTGAGGATTCGACAGGCCCGACACCAATCATCAGTGGCAAGAAGAGTGAACTTAAATAAGGACCATACTCGGCTTCTGTAGCCATTACGTACAGAAGACGTTTATCTGCAATCGTTCTGATCACCCCTGTAGCCCTTTACGATCTTGAACAACCATCATTGTGCCTGTCATGGTCGCAATAAGCCGCACTTCGGTGTCTGTGACAGCGAAAGCCTGTCCATCACTGACCATAATCGTTCGTCCGGGCTTGGTAACTTCGCCTCGGAAAAGAAACCGATCACCTCTGCCGGGGGCAAGCAGATTGACCTTAAACTCGATTGTAAGCACCGCGGCGTCGGAAGGCATCAGGCTGAGTGCCGCATAACCGCAGGCCGAGTCCAGCGCTGCGGAAATGATGCCTGCATGGAGAATGCCATGCTGCTGTGTCAGCTCGTCCCGAAACGGCATCTCGACTTCCACAATACCGGGCTCACAACGGGTAAGCTCGGCACCGATCAACTTCATGGCTGCCTGTCGACCGAAGCTTTCTTCGACGCGCTCTTTAAAATCAGGCTCTGCAATTCTTTGCGCTGGCATAAAGCACCCTGAAGTCAGCCTCGTTTATGTAGAACACTCACATAAAACCCATCTGTGCCCGTTGACAATGGGGAAAATACGCTGCCTCGAGCCGGGAAAACAGGGGCAATGTCTCCAGCATCAGGAACAACTTTGCTCCAGAGTTCGCGAGGGGATGTTTCCTCGAAATTGCTGTTTTCGGAAAGGAAGCGCTCAACCTGCCTCGTATTTTCTTCCGCAAACAGCGAACAGGTTACATAGACCAATCTGCCACCCGGCTTGACATAATGCTTCGCGGCTTCCAGCACTTCATGCTGATCCTGCACACGACGCTCGAGCTGCTGCTCATTGAGGCGCCATTTTGCATCCGGTCTGCGCCGCCATGTGCCCGAGCCCGTGCAAGGCGCATCGGTGAGCACGAGGTCCATGCGCTCGATCAATGGTGCCAGCGCATCGAGATTGCCGTGTATCTGCGTGTTGCGGACGCCTGCGCGCTGCAACCGATCACTCATTGGCGAGAGGCGCGCACGCTCAGCATCATAAGCATGGACTTGCCCACTGTTCTGCATGGCTGCGGCCAGCGCCAAAGTCTTTCCGCCTGCGCCTGCGCAATAATCCAGCACCTGTTCGCCGGGTTTCGCACCCGCGAACAGCGCCGCGAGCTGCGACCCCAGATCTTGCACTTCAAACCAGCCATCAAGGAACGACTGATCCGTCTGCACATTGGGATGACGGCCAAGCGCTTCTAAAGGCGGAATACGCAAAGCCTGATTAAGCAGCGGTGCCTGCGCAACGCCGGCTTTTTCCAGAGCGTCGATGACCGCCTCTGGTTTGGCTTTCAACAGATTGACCCGCAGGTCAACCGGCGGGCGCGTGGAAAGTGCCGCGGCTTCATCCACCCAGCGCTCCCCGAACAACTCTTCAAACGAAGGCACACACCATTCGGGCACATCTGCCCGAACATAGGCAGGGGCATCCATAATATCACGGCTTTCCCAAGCATCTCGCCGGGCTGCTTCAATCATTGCCGGCGCAAATTTGTCGCCTTCAAGCACAGTATCAATTGCGGCAAAATCCATACCGCCTTCAGAGACCAGCGCACCAAATGCCAAGGCACGGGCGTCGTCTGCATCCATGCGCCACCCTATCGATAGTTTTCGACGCAAAGCATCATAAACAATGTTGCCGATGACGGCACGATCGCCCGCACCGGCAAAGCGATGCGATGCACCCCAATCCTTCAGTGCGTCGGAAGCCGGGCGCTTGCCCGCTTCAATATCATTCAAAACCTCGATTGCCGCCTGAAGGCGTCCGCCAAGCCGCATTGCCGCTCCTTCATATTTGTTAAGTGGGGCATAGCCTTCCTTAATGGGAAAAGGCAATCGGGAATTCAACAATAGACTATTTAAGCTTACAACAAAGCAAAAAGCCGGAGCGGGGGCATCCGGCTTTTCACTAAATGAAGAAAATACGCGACTATTCCGCTGCGTCCACTTCTTCATTAACGGCGATCGTATTTGCCTGATAGCCATGGGCATCATGAAGGGCTTTGCGAACACCTGCTTCATAGTCAGGATGGATAAGCTTGAAGTGAGCAAGCTGACGTTCAACGATGAAGCCAGGAACCCCGCCCATCGCGGCAGCAATGTTCGAGAACAAGCGCGCCTTCTGCCCATCATCGAACAGATTGAACAACGCACGCGGCTGCGAATAATCATCATTGCCAATGCGATGATTATAACGATCCGCATCGCCGTTGATGCGTAGCGGTGGTTCTTTGGCTGATGGCTGCTCGACCGGACCGTTGAACGAATTCGGCTCGTAATATGCATCCGGGTTACCCGTTGCGATGCCGCCATACGTGTTCATCTGGCCATCGCGATGATAGTGATGCACCGGGCATTTTGGCTGGTTCACCGGGAGGTTCTCATAATGTGTGCCAAGGCGATGACGGTGTGCATCGGCATAGGAGAACAGGCGCGCCTGCAACATCTTGTCCGGCGAATAGCTGATGCCCGGCACGATGTTTGAGGGCGAGAACGCAGCATTTTCGATCTCGGTAAAGTAGTTTTCCGCATTGCGGTTGAGTTCCATGACGCCAATATCGATCGGCGGGTAGTCGGCATGGGGCCAAACCTTGGTGAGATCGAACGGATTGTATGGCGTCTTGTCGGCGTCCAGTTCCGGCATAATCTGCACCTGAACCTTCCACTTCGGGAATTCACCCTTCTCAATGGAGGTGAACAGGTCTTCCTGCGTGGATTCACGTGTGCGACCGATCACATGTTCGGCTTCTTCATTCGTCCAGTGCTTATGGCCCTGCAGGGTCTTGAAGTGGAACTTCACCCAGTAGCGTTCGCCCGCATCGTTCCAGAAGGAATAGGTGTGTGAGCCATAACCGTTGATATGACGCACATCGGTCGGCAGGCCGCGATCAGACATCAGAATTGTTACCTGATGCAGACTTTCTGGCGAAAGTGACCAGAAATCCCACATGGCGGTTGCCGAACGCAGATTGGTCTTGGGATGACGCTTCTGGGTATGGATGAAATCGGGGAATTTCAGTGGATCACGCACGAAGAAGACCGGTGTGTTGTTGCCAACCAGATCCCAGTTGCCTTCTTCGGTGTAGAATTTCAGCGCAAAACCACGCACATCGCGCTCGGCATCAGCGGCACCCTGCTCACCGGCAACGGTCGAGAAACGGGCCAGCATCGGTGTCTTTGCACCCGGCTGCAACGCCTTGGCTTTGGTATATTTTGAAATATCGCCGGTGATGGTCAGCGTGCCGAATGCACCCCAACCCTTCGCATGAACAACGCGTTCTGGAATGCGCTCACGGTTCTGATGCGTCAACTTTTCGATCAGCTGATAGTCCTGCAATAAAACAGGGCCGCGCTCACCGGCGGTAAGGGAATTCTGGTTATCCGGAATAGGCGCACCAGCACTTGTAGTCATAATCGGACGGTCTGCCATAGGAATTTCCCTTCTGAAAAATAAATTGGTCGATCCAGCATTCAGCCTGGCTTTTGGTATGAGCAGCCCTGCTGCATCACACTCTGGCTGGGTAACGAAAAGAGTTTAGACTCGTTCCAATAATAATCTCCAATTGCTTTTTATGTTATTATTGATAGGATTTACTTATCATGTTTACGATCAGACAAATGCGCTATTTTGATGCGCTCGCAAGCACCCTCCACTTCCGGAAAGCCGCCGAGCTGGCCCATATCTCGCAACCTGCCCTCTCGGCCCAGATTGCCGAGATGGAAGCTGTGGCGGGTGCGCCTCTATTTGAGCGCTCACAGCGTAAAGTCATCATGACAGAGCTTGGTCGTGAGCTGCTGCCCGGCATTCGCACCATTCTGAAAGAACTTCATGCACTTGAGGAGATTTCAGCGCAAAGCAAAGGCCTGCTGCAAACACAATTGCGGCTGGGGATTATCCCCACTGTAGCGCCCTATCTGGTGCCGCATCTCATCCCGCTGTTGCGAGATCGTCACCCGTCATTTCGCCTGCAATTGCGTGAAAGCGTGACAGCCAAGCTTCTCGACGAGCTTTACGCAGGCGAAATTGACGCCATCGTCGCCGTCCTTCCGATCATCGATGATCGCCTTGCACATGAGAAGCTTTTCGATGATCGCTTTCTGATCGCTACCTCCAGCAATGACCAGACAATTCTCTCCTCGCCCATTACGCAGGATAATGTGGCGCTGGACCGGCTTTTATTGCTTGAAGAAGGCCATTGTATGCGTGATCAGGCGCTAGCGGTGTGCTCGCTGCCATCACAGCGCCAGCTCGTAAAATATGGTGCAACCAGCATGACCACACTTTTACAGATGGTCAGCCATGGCATGGGTCTAACGCTGATCCCCGAAATTGCAGTGCATGCAGAGACGCGCAGCAATCATATGCGGATTGTGCCATTTGACGGTGAGCAACCAAAACGCGAAATCGCTCTGTTCTGGCGCAGACAAAGCAAACGTCGCAAGGATTTTCAAGCACTTGCAGACTGTATTGTTGAAAGTGCAAACAAACTTCTCATTGATGATGCAGAGCTTGCCAGCCTCGCATGAAAAAGGCGGCGATGAACGCCGCCTTGATCGATTATTACATCAGGTGTGGTATTACATGCCGGCCGGATAGTTCGGGCTTTCGCGAGTGATCGCCACGCCATGCGAATGGCTTTCACGCAGACCAGCATTAGAGATGCGTACGAAAGTTGCCTTTTCGCGGAATTCTTCCAGCGTCTTGGCGCCGACATAGCCCATCGAGGCGCGCAGACCACCAGCAAGCTGGTGCAGAACTGCCGAAATCGGGCCCTTGTAAGCGACCTGCCCCTCAATACCTTCCGGCACGAGCTTCAATTCATCACGGACTTCAGCCTGGAAGTAACGGTCGGCCGAGCCGCGCGCCATGGCGCCAACCGAGCCCATACCACGGTAGGATTTGAATGAACGGCCCTGATGCAGATAAACTTCGCCCGGACTTTCTTCCGTACCGGCCAGCAAAGAGCCAGCCATTGCAGCAACAGCACCTGCGGCCAGAGCCTTGGCGAAATCGCCGGAAAACTTGATGCCGCCATCAGCGATCACCGGAATGTTATGCTTGTGCGCTGCTTCTACAGCCGACATGATCGCTGAAAGCTGTGGCACCCCAACGCCTGCAACGATACGCGTCGTGCAGATTGAACCCGGTCCGATGCCGACCTTGACCGCGTCTGCACCAGCATCGATCAACGCCTGCGTGCCGCCAGCAGTGGCAACATTGCCTGCCAGGATCGCGACATTGGGGTAAGCCTTCTTAATGCGAGCAACTGCATCCAGAACGCGCTGCGAATGACCATGAGCCGTATCGACGACGAGAAGATCAACGCCAGCATCGATCAGGCGTTCGGCGCGTTCATAACCATCTTCGCCAACGCTCGTTGCAGCAGCCGCACGCAGACGACCCTGCGCATCCTTGGCAGCATTTGGATTGAGCTGTGACTTTTCCATGTCCTTGACGGTAATCAGGCCAACGCAACGCCCTTTATCGTCAACAACCAGCAGCTTTTCGATGCGGTGCGCATGAAGCAGACGCTTGGCTTCATCCTGATTGACGTTTTCGCGAACCGTGACAAGGTTCTCACGCGTCATCAGTTCGTAAATCTTCTGTGCAGGATCGGATGCGAAACGCACATCGCGATTGGTCAGAATACCGACAAGACGGCCCGGTCCCTTGGCGCCGTTTTCGACAACCGGAATACCGGAAATACGATGTGCCTTCATGAGGGCCTGCGCATCGGCAAGCGTTGCGTCCGGTCCGATGGTGACAGGATTCACCACCATGCCGGATTCAAACTTCTTGACCTGGCGGACTTCTTCAGCCTGACGTTCAGGTGTCAGGTTACGATGAATAACGCCGATACCGCCTGACTGTGCCATGGCAATAGCCAGACGCGATTCCGTAACCGTATCCATAGCGGCTGACAGCAGCGGTAAGTTCAATTCGATGTCTTTGGCAATACGGGTGCGCAGGTCGACCTGTCCAGGCATGACCTCGGAATGACCGGGCTGCAAAAGCACATCATCAAAAGTGAGAGCGAGCGCGCCGGTCGAAGATTCCACGATTTTAGCCATTGCCAATTCCTTTACCGGTTTTACCGAATGAGAAAAGCCGCCTCTCCGGCAATGAGACCGGGAGCAGCGACTACGGTTTGTTACATGTTGAATTGGCACCGGCTGGTAACATGCTTATGACCGATTGGAAAGTCTTTTACGGACAAGTTTCGGTTACCAGCAATCATATTGTTTATTTATTGCAAACTCTTTGCTGACTAATGTCCTTTCAGACCAAGGGGAGTGGGAATTAGGATTATGGACAGACGCACATTCACAAAATCACTTGCAGGACTTGGGACAATACCATTCATTGTCTCTCATGCAGAAGCGGCAGACGGGGGAAACACGAAAATGCTCAAACTGATGGGCGGAAGCATCAGCGATGTACCGGGAATAAAGCTCGGCCATCACACACTGACAAAACGTCCGACCGGCTGCACGGTTCTGCTCTGCGAGGAAGGCGCTGTCGCTGGCGTCGATGTGCGCGGCTCTGCTCCCGGAACGCGCGAGACAGACCTGCTTGATCCTATAAACCTTGTAGAGAAGGTAAATGCTGTTCTTCTATCGGGTGGCAGCGCCTATGGCTTGAATGCCGCAACAGGCGTTATGCGCTATCTTGAAGAGAACAATCTCGGCTTCAAGATTGGCAAGGGTGTCGTTCCTATTGTTCCTGCGGCTGTTCTCATGGATCTCGGCGTCGGTGATTTTTCGATCCGCCCGGATGAAGAAGCAGGCTATCTTGCCTGTAAGGCAGCGAAAACAGAAGCGTCGGGTGGAGGGAATATCGGTGCTGGTGCAGGCGCCACCGTCGGCAAGATGTTCGGCATGGATTACGCCATGAAAGGTGGCCTCGGCACTGCAAGCTACAAGGTGCCTGGTACCGAAGTGGTGGTGGGTGCGATTGTCGCGGTCAATGCTGTCGGCGATGTCTATGCGCCGAATTCGCAGCAAATTCTGGCTGGCGCACGCAATGAAGACGGCAAGGGCTTCCGCAATATCATGGATTCGATCATGCAGGGCCGCAATGTCGTCAAGTCTGGCGGCGCCAATACAACCATTGGAGCAATTGCAACCAATGTACCTTTCAACAAGGCTGAACTAAAGAAGATCGCTGGCATGGCGCATGATGGCTTTGCGCGAACGATTAATCCGATCCACACAATGTGGGATGGCGATACGATCTTCGCGCTCTCGACCGGCCAGGCAACCGGTATTGAAGCTGATGTAACGGCTATTGGCGCAATTGCAGCAACTGTCATGGCCCAGGCGGTAGCCCGCGCAGTGATTGAGGCAGAAAGTCTGTCTGACCTCAACTTGCCAGCACACCGCGATTATGTTTGATCGGAAAGTTCTCGATAACCACATATGCATGCAATGATTGAAACGATGCGTAAGATACGCGATAGGAGAAGCAGCTTTTACAACGCAATCTTATTTGCAGCAGATTACTTTTCATATGGAAAACGGGCTCGGAAACCGCATGGCAAAAAACTCCCTCAAATTCGGCACAAGCGGCCTCAGAGGACTGGCAACCGAGCTTAATGGCCTCCCTGCTTATGCCTACTCACTGGCATTCGTCCAGATGCTCCATACGAGAGGAAAACTTAAAGCGGGAGATCGTGTTTTCGTCGGACAGGATTTGCGCCCTTCGAGCCCCGACATTGCAGCGCTTGCCATGGGGGCTATCGAAGATGCAGGATTTACTCCGATCAATTGCGGCGTGTTGCCGACGCCTTCTCTAAGCTATTTCGCCATGGCACAAGGTGCACCGTGTATCATGATTACCGGTAGCCACATCCCGGATGATCGTAACGGCCTGAAGTTTTATCGGGAAGACGGCGAAATCGACAAGGATGACGAGGCTGCAATCAGTGCCGCCTATGCCGCCCTTCCGGACGACATTGTAGCGCGTAAAGCTGCACATCTGCCAGCAGACGATGAAGCAATCAACGCCTATGCCGAACGTTATATCAAACTGCTCGGAACGAAAGTCCTCGCGGGTTTGAAAATTGGCGTCTATCAACACTCTTCAGTGGCGCGTGATCTCCTCACCCAAGTACTCAAGAATCTCGGTGCGAAAACAGTACCGCTTGGCCGCTCCGATGTTTTTGTTCCAGTGGATACCGAAGCGCTGCGACCAGAAGATATTGATCTTCTTGCGAACTGGGCAAAGCAAGATAATTTCGATGCAATTGTATCGACCGATGGTGATGCAGATCGCCCGCTTATCGCTGATGAAAACGGGCAATTCGTGCGTGGTGATCTTGTCGGCGCCATCACTGCCGCTTGGGCCGGGGCTGATGTAATCGTTACACCGGTCACCTCCAATACCGCCCTTGAAGAATGCGGAAAATTCGCGCGCGTTCTACGCACACGTGTCGGCTCGCCTTATGTAATCGCGGGCATGCAGGAAGCACTGAACGAAAACGCAAAAAGTGTTGTCGGATTTGAAGCGAATGGCGGGGTATTGCTCGGTAGCACGCTGGAAATGAGCGGAAAGCAATTGTCCGCCCTCCCCACACGTGACGCGCTCTTACCTATTCTGGCATGCCTGAGCACCATAAAGCAGGCGCACAAGCCGCTTTCTGAAATTGCCCTTAGCTATGGGTTTCGCGTTGCGTTAAGCGATCGTTTACAAAACGTAGCTCAGGAAAAAACTGCTGCCTTTCTTTCTGTTATCACACAGGAAGAAGCGCGTTTGCGCCTGTTTCCCTTAACGGATGCAGTTATTCGTCTTGAAACAATCGATGGTGTGAAGCTCTTCTTTGCATCGGGTAACGCAATACATTATCGCGCCTCTGGCAATGCACCGGAACTTCGCTGTTATGTCGAAGCGTCTGACGCAGCGCAGGCCGCCGAACTATTGACGATGGGTCTTGAAATCGCCCGTAACGCTACAAAGGAAGCTTGAGAAAAATGAGCCTAATTCCAGTTATTATCAGTGGCGGTTCTGGCTCAAGGCTCTGGCCGCTTTCGCGTGATGCGCATCCCAAGCCATTTATCGAACTCCCGGATGGTGGAACGCTTATCGGTAAAACCTACGCACGCGCTGCGAATCTCGATGGTGTTGATCAGATCCTATCCGTCACCAATCGCGATTTTCTTTTCCTGACGCTTGATGCCTATGCCGCTGCCGGCGCTCGTAAAATTGAGAATACGTTCCTGCTGGAACCGCTTGGACGTGACACCGCTCCAGCCATCGCGCTTGCCGCTCTTCAGGCTGCCGCGACCTATGGTGAGAACACCGTTCTACTCGTCATGCCAGCCGACCACCTGATCGAAGATGAACCTGCATTCGCTGAAGCAGTCCGCAAGGCACGCGTTATTGCGGAGACGGGTCGTATCGTCACATTCGGCATTGTGCCGAACCGCCCGGAAACTGGCTTTGGTTATATCGAAGTTGACGGCACCGATGTGCTGCGCTTCGTTGAGAAGCCGGATGCGGCCACCGCTCAGGTTTACGTTGATGGTGGCCATCATTACTGGAATTCGGGTATGTTCTGCTTCCAGGCAGCCACGATGATAGCTGCAATGCAGCTTCACGCACCCGATGTTCTCGCTGGCGCAAAGGCCGCACTCGAACAGTCGCGACGTGGTGTAAATGGCGATACCAGAACGCTGGAAATAGCGAAGGATCAGTTTGCAGCAACGCCTGCCATTTCCATTGACTATGCAGTCATGGAAAAAGCGCAGAATATCGCTTGCATTCCAGTGTCCTGTGGCTGGTCGGACATTGGATCATGGGCAGCAATGGCCGATCTGATTACGCCAGATGCAGATGGTAACCGACTGCGTGGTGAAACGGTTGTTGAAGACACGACAGGCAGCTTTGTTCTATCGGAAACCCGCCTCGTAAGCCTTGTAGGTGTCCACGATCTGCTTGTCGTCGATACACCGGACGCGCTTCTGGTTGCCCATCGCGACAAAGCACAGGATGTACGCAAAGTTTTTAACAAGCTGCGCGCGCAGGGCCACGAAGCTGCCAAACTGCATCGGACGGCACACCGGCCATGGGGCACCTATACAGTACTAGAGGAAGGCGACGGCTTTAAAATCAAGCGTATTGAGGTGAAACCCGGCAGCCGTCTCAGCCTGCAGGCTCACCACCACCGGTCTGAACACTGGATTGTTGTTTCCGGCACAGCGAAGGTGGTTAATGGCGAACGCGAAATCCTTCTGACCAATAACCAGTCCACCTATATCCCATGTGGCTTCAAGCATCGTCTGGAAAATCCAGGCATTCTGCCGCTGATTCTGATTGAGGTGCAAAGCGGTGAATATCTTGGCGAAGATGACATCGTTCGCTTCGACGACATTTATGGGCGAACCTGATCCTATGGACGACGAATTAGCGGTTCTTCGCAAGTGCGAATCCGCTATAATCGCTTCATGACAATCCGGCACCTGAGCGAAACCATTATCAACCAGATTGCCGCTGGCGAGGTGATTGAACGTCCCGCCAGCGTGATCAAGGAACTTGTTGAAAACGCAATCGATGCGGGCGCAACCCGCATTGAAGTTGTGACTGCCGGTGGCGGAAAAACGCTGCTGCGCGTGACCGATAATGGTTCCGGTATTCCATCCTCTGAACTTCCGCTTGCCGTTTCGCGCCATTGCACCTCGAAACTCAGCGATGATGTGAATGATATTCGTGCGCTGGGCTTTCGTGGCGAAGCCTTGCCGTCGATCGGTTCCGTTTCAAAACTCACCCTCAAATCTCGACCGCAAGATGCCGAATCCGGCTTTGAAGTTGCCGTAAGCGGCGGGCATCTGGACGGCCCACGTCCCGCAGCACTTAATCGCGGTACGATTGCTGAAGTGCGTGATCTTTTCTACGCCACCCCTGCCCGTCTTAAATTCATGAAGACGGATCGCGCCGAAGCAACTGCGATCACCGATGTCATAAAACGCATTGCTATTGCCTTTCCCCATGTGCGCTTCTCCCTCTCGGGCTCTGATCGCACCCCGCTTGAGCTTCCGGCAACGGGAACAGGCGCCGAGGCAACACTGGAACGTATCGGACAGATTCTCGGCAAAGAATTTTCAGATAATGCGCTGCATATCGATGCCGAACGCGATGGCGTGCGATTGGCCGGTTTTGTTGGTATTCCATCATTTAATCGCGGAAATGCATTGCACCAGTTTGCATATGTGAATGGGCGTCCCATTCGCGACAAGCAGATTTTCGGCGCGCTTCGTGGCGCATATGCTGATGTGATCGCACGTGATCGCCATCCGGTTGCAGTCTTGTTTTTGACAATTGATCCGGCGCAGGTCGATGTGAATGTGCATCCCGCAAAAGCAGACGTCCGCTTCCGCGATCCCGGTCTTGTGCGCGGGCTGATCGTTGGCTCTATCAAACAAGCGCTTGCACAATCTGGAATACGCCCGGCAACCAGCGGTGCGGAAGCCATGTTACAAGCGTTTCGAGCCGAAGGATTTCAACCTCGCCCAGCCACCAACAATTATACCTCACAAAACTGGCGTACATCCGCTCCAGCCCCACGTAGTGAATGGTCGCCTCAAACAGCGCACCCCGCGCATAAGCCGCTCGATTTCGATCATCTTCCAGCATTTCGCGAAGAATCGCAGACTGTTATCGAGACTCTCGTGAAACCCGCTGCAGATGCGCGCGCCACAATTTCGGAAGCATCGGTTGAACTGATGCAGAAGCCACTCGGTGCAGCGCGCGCGCAAATTCATGAAAATTATATCGTCGCGCAAACCGAAGACAGTCTCGTCATTGTCGATCAGCATGCAGCGCATGAACGGCTTGTCTATGAAGCGCTGAAAAATGCACTGCATTCGCGTCCAATCCCTGGACAAATGCTGCTGATCCCTGAGATTGTCGATCTCGCGGAAGAGGATGCCGAGCGGCTGTCATCCCATGCAGAAACATTGGCCCGTTTCGGGCTGGGCATCGAACAGTTTGGCCCAGGCGCGATTGCGGTGCGCGAAACCCCTGCCATGCTGGGTGAAATGAATGTACAACAATTGATCCGCGATCTGGCCGATGAAGTCGCGGAACATGACACATCTGACGGTCTGAAAGCCATGCTCAACCATGTAGCCGCAACGATGGCGTGTCACGGTTCCGTGCGTTCAGGACGACGCTTAAAACCAGAAGAAATGAATGCACTCTTGCGCGATATGGAAGCGACGCCCGGCTCCGGCACATGCAATCACGGACGCCCGACCTATATCGAGTTGAAGCTTACGGATATTGAACGATTGTTCGGAAGACGGTAGAACTCTTTCGAGATCAAGGAATTATAACATGAACAAATTTGAATCACCGCGCTCGTCAGAAGCAGTGCTACGTTATCTCGACGGCGATTTTGAAATCGTGAAGCACGGCTCCTATGTCGTCTGTGCGGTAACAGGCGCACAAATTCCGCTTGATGAACTGAAGTACTGGAGCGTTGCGCGACAGGAAGCTTATGCGACAGGATTGATTTCCTATGAACGGGAGCTGGACCTAAACCCCGAATTGCGCAGCCGCAAAAAGAGCTAAGCTTTAAATCTCAATCATGAGATAATTTAAAAAACATCTTTCAGCGCTTAAACAAAAAAGCCCAATGGGAGATTTCCCATTGGGCTTTTTTATTATTCAACTTCGTATTGGAAGTTATGCTGCCAGCGCTTCAGCTGTGTCGAGCGGTACTTCTGAGATCGTCTTGAGAACCTGGGAAGCGATCTGATAAGGGCAGCCCTGCGAGTTTGGACGGCGATCTTCGAGATAGCCCTTATAACCGTTCTGCACGAACGAGTGTGGCACACGAATAGAAGCACCACGATCAGCAACCCCGTAGGAGAACTTGTTCCAAGGGGCCGTTTCGTGCTTGCCAGTCAAACGCATGTGGTTATCCGGGCCATAGACGTCGATGTGATCCTGAAGGTTCTTTTCGAATTGAGCCATAAGCGCTTCGAAATAAGCTTTACCACCCACTTCACGCATAAATTTCGTCGAGAAGTTGCAGTGCATACCCGAACCATTCCAATCGGTATCGCCAAGCGGCTTGCAATGGAATTCAATGTCGATCCCATACTGTTCGCAAAGGCGAAGAAGCAGATAGCGAGCGATCCAGATTTGGTCGGCAGCACTCTTCGAGCCTTTACCGAATATCTGGAATTCCCACTGACCTTTGGCAACTTCTGCGTTGATACCCTCGTGATTGATACCCGCAGCAAGGCAGAGATCAAGATGTTCTTCAACGATCTTACGCGCAATGGAGCCAACGTTCTTGTAGCCAACACCGGTATAATAAGGGCCCTGTGGTGCCGGGAAACCCTGCTCAGGGAAACCGAGCGGGCGGCCGTTTTCGTAAAAGAAGTATTCCTGCTCGAAGCCAAACCATGCGTCGGCGTCGTCGAGAACCGTCGCGCGGCTGTTGGATGCATGCGGTGTGACACCATCTGGCATCATGACTTCACACATAACAAGTGCGCCATTGGTGCGCGCTGGATCCGGATAGATCGCGACAGGCTTCAACACGCAATCAGAGCTACGGCCTTCTGCCTGCAATGTGGACGAACCATCAAATCCCCACAATGGCAGCTGTTCCAGCGTCGGGAACGCATCAAATTCCTTAATCTGTGTCTTACCACGCAGATTAGGGGTTGGAGTGTAGCCATCGAGCCAGATGTATTCGAGCTTAAATTTTGTCATAGCCTAGTCTCTTTTGTTCTGCGTAATCAACCAATCCGCGACACATCACAGTCCATCTCATGCAATTCATCGCGCTCCATTTTATAGAAGCAATTAGCGTGCCAGAACTGAGAAACCGAAAAAATCAGACATAAAAAATCATAACCAATTGAATACACTATATTAAAATATAGAATTTGATGCACTTGGATCTTCAAACGAAATGAACTCGCGACAAAGGCATGTCATGCATTCAGGATATGCTTGCAAAATAGACAGTTGATTAAAATTTAATCAATGATCGAGACAAATGAAGCACGCAGTCCTGCAATGGATGAAACAATTATCGCGCAGTCCCACCTTGAGAAAGTCCCAGCACTTCTAATTATGTACCTGAAAAGCGATGTTCACTGATCCGATCTGGTAAGGGACACGTATTATTCATATGCAACTGGGTGCCATTGAGGAATAATGAATGACTGCGAATGCGCTTGTCTGGCTACGCAACGATCTGCGACTTGCTGACAATCCTGCCCTTCATGCCGCCGTTAAGCTGGGTGGCAAGATCACAGCGCTATATGTACATGAAACCAATCCGCAGTTGCGCACCCCCGGTGGCGCCGTGCTCTGGTGGCTGGAACAGAGTCTCAGCTTACTTGAAAAAAGACTTAACGAACGCAATGTCGAGTTGCTTGTGGTGCGCGGCGATGCGCTCAATGTTATTGAAAGCCTGATAGCGGAGAATGGCTTTGATACTGTTTTCTGGAACCGTCGCTATGCTCCACAAGAGCGGGATGTTGATGCCAGCGTAAAGTCCATATTGAAAGACAAGGGACTTAATGTGGAGTCCTTTGCAGGCAATCTCTTGGCCGAACCCTGGGAGATCAAAAGCGGCAGCGGTGGCCCCTATCAAGTCTTCACACCCTATGCCAGAACTCTGCGACAGCAGGGTGTGAGCAAGCCGCTGTCATCGCTTGAATGGAATGTCGAACGGTCCGCGCTCAAGCACAGGCCTGCACGAGAGGCTCAAAAGCAGCCTTTCTGGTCAAAAAAAATGAATGGCCTTTGGGAGATAGGCGAAGCGGCTGCCATCAATCAGTTATATCATTTCTTCGATCAGACCATTCGCAACTATGCCGGTGATCGTGATCGTCCCGATATCGAAGGCACATCAAAACTTTCGCCCCATCTGCGTTTTGGTGAAATCAGCGCAAGACAAGCATGGTATGCCACGCTTTCGCTGATGGATGAACATCCAGACACCCAGACCGGTGGCGAAAAGTTCCTCTCCGAGCTGATCTGGAGGGATTTTCATTATCACCAGCTCTACTATCGTCCAGATATCGCCGAAAATGATATGCGCGATACGCTGACTGACATTGAGTGGCAGAGCAATCCGCAAGCGTTTGAAGCCTGGAAAAAAGGCAATACCGGCGTTCCGATGATCGATGCCGGGATGCGTCAACTCTGGGCGACCGGCTGGATGCATAACCGCGTGCGGATGCTGGTCGCTTCGGTCCTCAGCAAAAACATGCAGATCGATTGGCGCGACGGCGAAAAATGGTTCTGGGACACACTGGTGGATGCCGATATCGCCAGCAATCCGGGGAGCTGGCAATGGGTTGCCGGTTGCGGCATGGACGCAGCGCCCTATTTCCGCGTATTCAATCCCGTATTGCAAGGTGACAAGTTCGATACCAACGGTGGCTATGTACGCAAATGGGTGCCGGAAATCGCCGCATTACCGGATCGCTGGATTCATAAACCCTATGCCGCCCCGGAAGACGTGTTGCAGAAAGCCGGTATCGTCCTTGGTAAAACTTACCCGCTTCCCGTGTTCAAAGCACCCAAAGCAGGCAAATAAAGATTCTTAAACCCCGGCAAGAAATATTCCGCTGATTGTTCGAGGGGGTCCGAGCCTTAAGCTTACAGCGTGCAAAAAGCTTCATGCACAGCTGATACAAAGCAGAGTTTATCTGAGCGCTTCGAGTTCTGCGATACGGGCCGCGCTGTCTTTTTCTAGAACGCGGGTCATTTCACGAATGATCGTTTCGGCCAGCACGAAAAGTGCCGCCGATGAGTCCCATGCAGACGGCACAGCAATGCGGCCCGCAAGCACATGACGTGATACGCGCGCGACGGGCGAAAGCCACTGATCGGTAACAAGGATCACTTCCACACCTCGCCCCCGCGCTTTCTCAGCCAGCGTTAGGAGACTGTCCTGGTAACGTCGAATATCAAAGACCACCAGCACATCGCGTTTGCCCATATCAAGCAGACGATCCCGCCAGACACTTTCCTGTCCACCAAGATGGAAGACATTCGGGCGGATAACGGTCATATGCGCTGCCATATACTGCGCGATAGGGTCGGTGAAGCGTCCGCCGATCAGATAGACATTGCCCCTGGAATTACAAAGCGCACCAACCGCCTGCTTAAGCTGCTTTTCGCCCAAATGCCGGAAGCTTTCGCGAATATTTTCAAGCGTATGCTCGACAGCCGGATAAGCCTTGTCCTGCTCTCTATCCGGTCGCTCATTGCGGTGAAGTGGCGATTGCAATTGCGCAGCAAGTTCATCCTGCAAACAAGCCTGAAAATCAGGGTAATTCTGGAAACCGAGACGATTGACGAAGCGCAGAATTGTGGGCGAGCTGACCCCCGCCTGCGCTGAAAATTCGGCGACCGTTTTCAAACCCAGCATGGGATAATTTGCGATCAGTGTCTGCGCTGCGCTGCGCTCACCGGCGGGCATTGCATCAATCCGTTCATTGATCAGTTCGGCGATTGTGGCACTCGTCTGCACGCTGTTTCCATTCAAGTCTGCCCTTTTCAAATTTGGGCGAAATTGTGTTTGACAAATTATCATATGCCGTATCAAATAATCCGCAATAGCGCATAATCTGAAAAAACGTAACATAAGTTACAGCGCGGGGAACAAACCGAATGACGGACGAGCGAGAAAATCGCACGGCTTCGTGCATGCCTGTTATTGTCGTCAATGGGAATGGCAACAGCCCTTGGCTGCTTGTCTGCGAACATGCTTCAAACTTCATTCCTGAACGCTTCAAGGGTCTTGGTTTAAGTACTGAGGCACTGAAAGCGCATATTGCCTGGGATCCAGGAGCGGTTGAGGTTGCACGTCTGCTGAGTGCAATTCTGAATGCTCCTCTGATCGAGTCCGGGCTGTCTCGTTTGCTGATTGACTGCAATCGACCGCTCGACGCCACGGACCTGATCCCGGAGATCAGCGAAACAACGATCATACCCGGCAATCACAATTTGAGTGCGATTGAACGCAGCAAAAGGATCGATCATTCACACCGTCCTTTCCACGCTTGCGTCGAGGAAGTGATTTCAGAACGCGCCAAGCGTGGATTGCCATCGTGGATTGTTACCATCCACTCTTTCACACCGGTCTATCGCAACATTTCACGACCCTGGCATATCGGCATCATCCATGATGAAGATGATCGCATCGCAAAACCGCTGATTGCAGCGCTTACGCAAGACAAGAGCCTGAATGTCGGCATCAACGAGCCTTACGCGCCCGCCGACCGGGTTTATTACACGCTGGAACGCCATGCGCGTCCACGCAACACGCCTTGTGTGATGATCGAGTTGCGCAACAACGAAATCGCCAGTGCAGAAACGCAGGCACAATGGGCCGAGCGGCTCGCCACGATATTCGCAGTCATTGAAAACGAGTTTGCCTCTCAAGCACAATTCGCCGGATCGAGAGCCTGAAGGAGCGGGAAATGCCCAAGCCAATCAGACTGTTCGTCAAATATGTTGATGCACTGAACTACTATGTCGGCCGTTTTGCGATGTATTTGTTCTTCGTGCTCGGCGCATGTCTTCTTTATTCGACCTTCTCACGTGTCGTTTTGGGCGTTCCGGTGAATTGGGTGCTCGAAATGTCCCAATTCCTGCTTTCGGCCTATTATCTGCTCGGTGGAGCTTATGCCATGCAACAGGGCGCGCATGTGCGAATGGATCTGTTCTTTGATCGCCTTACCCCGCGCAAGAAGGCTATCACCGACATGATCACTATCCTCTTCATCATCTTTTACCTTGGTGTAATGGTGATGGGCGGGATTTCATCCACCAATTACGCAATCACCTACAGCCAGAAAAACTATACCGCATGGGCGCCGTTGCTCTGGCCGATCAAGCTCATCATGACGGTGGGCATCTTCCTCCTCCTTCTGCAATGCATCTCGAACTTCTTCAAGGATTGGGCGTCGTTACGCGGCAAGACAATTAGCACTGTTGCAGGCCCGGCGATTGAGGAAGGCCATCACATATGAGCTCCGAATTCATCACCCTTTTCATGTTCGCCACAATGATGTTGCTGCTGATGACCGGGCAGCGCGTCTTTGGCGTCATCGGATTTGTTGGCACAATCGCTGCACTTCTGTTGTGGGGCAAAGGCTCTTTCGAGATGCCCTACAACGCCACTTTCGCGGTACTGAACTGGTATCCGCTGATCACGGTGCCGTTCTTTGTGTTCATGGGTTACATGCTTTCGGAGTCCGGCATCGCCAGCAATCTTTATCGCATGTTTCATGTGTGGTTCGGCGGCATTCGCGGCGGATTGGCACTTGGAACCGTCGGCCTGATGGTCATCATTTCCTGCATGAACGGTCTGAGCGTGGCTGGTATGGCCATTGGTGCGACGGTCGCCCTGCCCGAACTTTTGAAGCGTGGCTATAACAAGGTTATGGTGACGGGCGTTATTCAGGCGGGCAGTTCGCTCGGCATTCTGATCCCGCCTAGTGTGGTTCTCGTGCTTTATGCGATGATCGCGCGTCAACCGGTTCTTCAGCTCTGGCTTGCAGGTATCGGCCCCGGCTTGCTGATGGCCGCCCTCTTTGCGATTTACATCTATATTCGCTGCCGTTTGCAGCCGGAGCTCGGACCGACCCTGCCGAAAGAAGAACTCCAAAGCATCACATGGCATGATCGTTTCGTAGCCCTACGTGCAGGCATCCTGCCGCTTGTGGTGTTCGGCGCCATGATGGGGCTGTTTCTGACCGGCGTAACCAGCCTTGTCGAAAGCTCCGCCGTGGGCGCCCTGCTTGCAACGCTGGCAGCAATTTTCACTGGCCGCTTCAATCGTCGGGTGCTGGAAACATCGACGCTGAACAGTCTCACCGTCACCTGCATGTTTCTCTGGATCATTCTGGCTGCACTCTGCTTCTCATCGGTCTATGACGGGCTGGGGGCAGTAAAGGCTATTGAAAAAATCCTGCTCGGCACCTTCGATCTTTCGCCGTGGTCGATCCTCATTCTCATGCTCTTGTCGTTTATCGTGCTGGGCATGTTTCTTGATGATACGGCCATGCTGGTGATCGTCGCCCCACTTTATATTCCTCTGGTCAAAAGCCTCGGCTTTAACCCGATATGGTTCGGTGTTCTCTACACCATTACCTGCCAGATCGCCTATATTACCCCACCCTTCGGGTACAATCTCTTCATGATGCGCGCGTTAGCGCCCAAAGAGGTGACATTGATCGATATCTATCGTTCAATCGTGCCATTCTTCTTTCTCATGGTGCTCACCATCATCATTCTGATGATCTTTCCGGAGATCGCGATGTGGCTGCCGAACTGGTACATGGGACGATAAGAGAGGACCGATGAAAACAATGACGGAGGAACATGCATAAGAGTGGTCAAAAGAGCCGGAAAGCGGCCAGGCCAGCAAGAGCGCATCCCGAAAAGTATGAGGCGGTTTTCGGATAAAGATGCGCGATAAGACAAAGGGAACATCAAACAACAATTGGGAGAATGGGCATGAGCGAGAATAACAAGCTTAATAAACGTGACTTTCTCAAAAGAGCGGGGCTGACAACCGTGGGGGCGTTAGGCGCCACCACACTGGCTACACCTTATGTACGGGCACAAAGCCCCATTAAATGGCGACTGCAGACCTATGCCGGTCCAGCACTCGCAGAACATGTCATCAAGCCGTCGATCGATGCCTTCAACAAGGCTGCAAACGGCGAAATGGTGATCGAACTTTATACTGCCGATCAGCTTGTACCACAGGGCGAACTTTTCCGTGCTGTGCAGTCAGGTACCATTGATGCAGCGCAGAGCGATGATGACTCCATGGCGTCGCCTGTCGATGTCGCCGTTTTTGGGGCTTATTTCCCGTTTGCATCGCGCTATAGCCTTGATGTGCCAGCGCTCTTCAACTGGTATGGCCTCAACGAAATATGGGAAGAAGCTTACAAGGAAATTCCGGGCGTCACATGGCTGAGCGCTGGTTCATGGGATCCGTGTAACTTTGTGACCACCAAACCGATCCGCAGCGTTGCAGACCTTCAGGGGCTGCGCGTTTTCACCTTCCCGACAGGCGGACGCTTCCTCACCAAGTTTGGTGTCGTACCTGTGACGTTACCATGGGAAGATATCGAAGTCGCTATCCAGACCGGTGAGCTCGACGGCGTCGCATGGTGCGGCGCAACCGAGGCCTACACGGTCGGCTGGGCCGACATTAACAAATATTACCTCACCAACAACATCAACGGTGCGTGGGCTGGCTCCTATTTCGCGAATACCGAAAAATGGGATGCAGTACCAGACCATCTCAAGACTCTTTTCAGGTTAGCGATGGATTCCTCGCACTATCATCGCCAGCATTGGTACTGGTGGGGTGAAGCGCATTACCGCACCACCGGGGGCAAACTCGAACTCACCACTATTCCGGAATCCGAATGGAAGCAGATTGAAGATGCCGCAGTGGAGTTCTGGGACGACGTCGCCAAGCAGAGCGAACGCAATGCAAAAGTGGTCGCAATTCTGAAGAAATATCAGGAAACCATGCGCAATGCGGGTGCGCCTTATCGCTACAGCTAACAATTCAGGGCGTCGCGCAACAATGTGCGGCGCCTATGGTTTTATCCCGTGAGGAGCGAAGCATTAAATGGCCGAACAGTTGACTTTCGACACACTGAAAAAAGCCGTCGCAAATGACGAGATTGATACCGTGCTTGCATGTTTTGTAGATATGCAGGGGCGTCTGATTGGCAAACGCTTCTACGGACCATTCTTTGTGGAATCCGCCCATGATGAAACGCATGGCTGCAACTATCTTCTGGCTGACGACATCGATATGGAACCGGTGCCGGGCTATGAGGCCGCAAGCTGGGACAAGGGCTATGGCGATTTCGTCATAAAACCCGATCTTTCCACCCTGCGCCGCGCGCCGTGGTTGGAAAAGACAGCAATTGTGCTCTGCGATGTGCTTGATCATCACGACCACGAAGACCTTGCGCATTCACCCCGCGCCATCCTCAAGAAGCAGCTCGCACGTCTGCATGAGCGCGGTTATCGCGCCTATTTCGCTTCGGAGTTGGAATTCTATCTCTTTGATGAGACATATAAAACAGCACGCGCAAAACGCTGGCAGGATATGGAAACCGCCTCTCCTTATGTGCAGGATTATGTGATCCATCTGACCACCAAGGAAGAGCAGGTTCTGCGCGCCATGCGCAATCATCTGGGTGCCGCAGGTATTCCCGTTGAAAACTCCAAAGGCGAATGGGGGCCGGGACAGCAGGAACTCAATGTTCGTTATGCTGAAGCGCTGGAAATGGCCGACCGCCATGTCATCATGAAAAATGCCATGAAGGAAATTGCCGAGGCCCATGGCAAGTGCATCACTTTCATGGCGAAGTATGATTATTGCAGGGCGGGAAGCTCAAGCCATATCCACAACTCCATCTGGAGTGCCGACGGCAAAGAACCGCTATTCTTCGACCCCAAAGCCCCCAATACCATGACGCCGCTTATGCGCTCATGGGTGGCGGGCCAGCTCAAATATGCGGTTGAGTATACCTATTTTCTGGCACCCTATATCAATTCCTACAAGCGTTTTCAGGCGGGCACATTCGCACCCACAAAGATCATGTGGAGTCAGGACAACCGTACAGCGGGTTTCCGGCTCTGCGGCGAAGGCACCAAAGGCATCCGCATCGAGTGTCGCATCGGCGGTGCCGATCTCAACCCTTATCTGGCCTTTGCAGCGCTTATTGCTGCAGGGCTTAAGGGCATAGACGAGAATCTGGAGCTGGAAGATCCATTTGTGGGGGACGCCTACAGCGCGGTCAAACTCAAGGAAATTCCATACACGCTGCGCGAAGCTGCAGAAGCTCTCAAGAACTCGGCGTTCCTCAAGGAGGCGCTCGGTGAAAGAGTGGTCAATCACTATGTCCACACCGCGCACTGGGAGCAGATTGAATATGACCGCCGCGTCACAGACTGGGAACTGCATCGCGGTTTTGAACGCTATTAAATTATATAAAGCATAGAGGAATTGCCCAATGAGCGGCACGGCCAGAATTATCTCCCCTATCAATGGCTCAATTTATGCAGAACGCGCCTACGCCAGTGACACCGCGATCCATGCAGCAGTCACGGCAGCGCGTCAAGCTCAGCCCGGCTGGGCAGCGACAAGCATCGCAGAACGTGCGCGCTATTGCCGTTTGGCACTCGACGCACTTGCCGCAATGCAGGACGAGATCATCCCCGAAATCGCATGGCAAATGGGGCGGCCAACACGCTATGGCGGCGAGAATGGCGGCGTTCAGGAACGCGGCCAATATATGATCGACATCGCCGAAGAAGCGCTGGCGCTTTATGTTCCATCACAGAAAGATGGTTTTCGCCGCTACGTAAAGCATGTTCCGCTCGGCGTTGTCATGGTCATCGCGCCTTGGAACTATCCCTATCTCACCGCCGTCAACACGATCATTCCGGCATTGATGGCGGGCAATACGGTTCTTCTAAAACACGCCACACAAACACTGCTGACGGGTGAACGCTTCGCGCAGGCCTTTGAAAAGGCCGGTATTCCAAAAGGTGTATTCCAGAATATCGTTCTTGATCATAAGTCTACGGAAAAGCTGCTGGCGTCTGGCTCAATCGACCATGTCAACTTTACCGGCTCCGTCGGCGGTGGGCGAGCAATTGAAAAGGCAGCCTCCGGCACCTTCATGTCACTGGGGCTTGAGCTTGGCGGCAAAGACCCCGCTTATGTGTTGCCCGACGTCAATCTCGACCATGCTGTTGCCAATCTGGTCGATGGTGCTTTTTTCAATTCCGGTCAATGCTGCTGTGGCATCGAACGTATCTACGTGCATGAAGCCGTCTATGACCGCTTCGTCGATGGCTTTATCGACCTCACGAAGCAATATGTGGTCGGCAACCCGCTGGATGCTGCAACCACGCTAGGACCGATGGCGCAGGCACGGTTTGCCGATCTCATCCGCGAGCAGAAGGCCGAAGCCTTGCGCAAGGGTGCCAAAGCGCACGTTAATATGAAGGTTGAGAGCGACATCGCCGGTTCTCCTTATATCGCACCAGAAGTGCTCACCGATGTCGACCACCAGATGAGTGTCATGCGTGAAGAAAGCTTTGGTCCCATTGTTGGCATCATGAAAGTTCGCAATGATGACGAAGCACTCGCACTGATGAATGACAGCATTTACGGCCTCACCGCCTCTCTCTGGACAAGCGACACGGACCATGCAGCCAGCCTCGGCGACCGCATCGAAACCGGCACGGTCTTCATGAACCGCTGCGATTATCTCGACCCGGCACTGGTCTGGACGGGGGTGAAAGATACCGGCAAGGGTGCTGCCCTTTCGCCCATTGGTTACGGCAATCTCACGCGACCGAAATCCTTTCACCTGCGTGAAAAAATCTGATCTCATTTGAATATCTGGAAAGCAATCGACATGACCACTCTGACTTCCAAATGGAATTTCCCGACCACCGTGCTTTTCGGGCCAGGCCGTATAAAGGAGCTGCCTTCAGTTCTCAAAGCAAACGGTATCGAACGCCCATTGTTCGTCACCGATCCCGGACTCGCAAAACTCCCCGTCGTCGCTTCGACACTCGCCATTCTTGACGAAGCCGGCGTAAAATATGCGGTCTTTTCCGATGTGAAGCCCAATCCGGTCGAAAGTAATCTTAATGCTGGTGTGCAGGTTTTCAAAGATGGCAAGCATGATGGCGTGATTGCATTTGGTGGAGGATCGGCACTGGATCTGGGCAAGCTGATCGCCTTTCAGGCAGGACAGAGCCGAGATGTGTGGGATTTTGAAGACATTGGCGACTGGTGGACCCGCGCCGACAGCAATGCGATTGCGCCAATCATCGCCGTACCGACAACAGCGGGCACTGGTTCAGAAGTTGGCCGTGCGGGCGTGCTGACCAACGAAGCGACACATACCAAAAAGGTAATTTTCCACCCAAAAATGCTGCCTGCTACGGTGATTGCCGATCCTGAACTCTCAGTCGGGATGCCCCCCTTCATCACGGTCGGCACTGGTATGGATGCGCTGGCGCATTGTCTGGAAGCCTATTGCGCACCGGGCTTTCATCCGATGGCTGACGGCATTGCGGTTGAAGGCATCCGTCTTGTATTTGAAAATCTGCCCAAAGCCTATGCTAATGGCGCAGATATTGAAGCGCGCGCCAATCTGATGGCCGCAGCTTCCATGGGAGCAACTGCATTCCAGAAAGGGCTTGGTGCCATCCATTCCCTCTCTCACCCTATCGGTGCGCTTTACGACACGCATCACGGCATGACCAATGCTGTTTTCATGCCTTATGTTCTGCATCATAATCGGGCAGCAATTGAAAAGCGCATCGAACGGCTTGCGAATTATCTGGGTATTGAAGGTGGCTTTGACGGATTTGTCGACGCAATTATGAAACTACGCAGTGATCTTGGTGTGCCGAATACGCTACCGGATTTCATCAAGGGACTCGACATGGACGAAAACCGTAAGACACTGATTGCTGAAATGGCAATCGTCGATCCGACAGCAGGGGGCAATCCAACTGAGCTCACGAAGCAGGGGGCACTTGATCTGCTCAATGCCTCCCTCACAGGCAGGGCTTGAAGTCTTAAGCCCCGCGTATTTTTCTATATGCGCGGGGCTTTTCTGAAAACGCATTCTAGCAGCGTTGGAAGATCAAATCGCTATTTTGTATAAAGGTCTCTTGAACGCTCCAGATGATGACGCATGGTAGCTTCCGCACCGTCAGGATCTCGGTTTGCGATACTATCAAGTATCTCTTCATGCTCAACGAGGGTATAGTTTTCCTTTCCGGTCCAGATCAGCATGTGGGTGTGATATTCGCGCAGCCACGCAAGCATGGATTCACTCACCGCGACAAAGATCGGGTTGCCTGAAATCTTCGCGATACGGATATGAAACTCCATATCGGCTGAAATGAATGCATCCGCATCACCCAACAATTCCCGCTGCCGCTCGACAATGGCACGAAGATCGGCAATGTCCTGATCGCTCGCTTTAAGGGCAGCTTCTCGTGCAATACCACGCTCAAAAAAGATACGTGCACTCTTGAGATGCTCCAGCGTATCAATCGATTGAGCGAGCATAATTTTCGCTGTGGGATCAACCTGCTGAAAGATAGACCTTGCAGTGAGCTTTAACACCTTAGCACGTTCGCCATGCGAAATGCTGACCAGCCCCATCTTGGCAAGTGACTGCATCGCCTCGCGGATCGCCGGACGGCCAACGCCGAAGCGCTCCATCAATACACGCTCCGACGGCATTTCATCGCCCGGCACCAATTCACCAGACGTAATCATGTTTTCGAGCCGGTCAAAAACTTCGTCAGATAACTTACGGCGAACGATGGGTTCTATGGGCTTGTTCATTGCATCTCACTGTTCATGAGCTTCGTCCCCCCTTATGCATCTTCAAGCGACGCGATGAAAGTTGTTACCCACATTCTCATGAATGGGCCAACAATTTTCCACTTGCAGATATTGGAATACTCATTATACCAGTTCACAATCAGAGCCAAGTGCTTCAATCGCATCCTGAGAAGTGAGGAGAACTTTCCGGCGAATGCGCGACATAAAATGTCAGTGTCTTTCTGACATGGGTGGAACACCAAAGCGCATCCCGAAAAGTGTGAAACGGTTTTCGGGATGCGCTTTAAAACAAGTAGCGAGCGACAAACGATCCGATGAATATCTGTCTGACCTATCGCATTGAGACAACCGGCAGCATCGAAAAGATGGCCGCCAAAATCGCCAGCGATCAGTCGACCGGCACTTTTGTCGCCCTCCCCGGCGAGACAGAGGAGCTAAAAGCTCGCGTTGCAGCACGTGTGTTGGAAATCCGTCCGCTTGAAAACGCAACAGTTCCAGCCTGGCCAGAGCTTGAACCCGGACACGGCCCTATCAAGCGCGCTGATGTCGACATTGCTTTTCCGCTCGATGCGATCGGTACTGATCTTAGCGCACTGATGACGATTGCCGTTGGCGGTGTTTACTCGATCAAGGGTATGACCGGCATCCGCGTGGTGGATATGAAGCTGCCGGAAGCTTTCAAAAGCGCACATCCAGGCCCGCAATTCGGCATAGCCGGAAGCCGTCGTCTGACAGGCGTTGAGAAGCGTCCGATTATCGGCACCATTGTCAAGCCAGCCCTCGGTCTGCGTCCATACGAGACCGCAGAACTCGTCGGTGAACTGATCCAATCCGGTGTCGATTTCATCAAGGACGATGAAAAGCTGATGAGCCCGGCCTATTCGCCGCTCAAGGAACGCATTGCCGCGATCATGCCGCTTATTCTCGATCACGAGCAGAAAACCGGCAAGAAGGTCATGTACGCCTTCGGCATCTCGCATGCCGATCCTGATGAGATGATGCGCAACCATGATATGGTGCTTGAGGCTGGCGGCAATTGCGCCGTAGTCAATATCAACTCGGTTGGCTTTGGCGGCATGAGCTTCCTGCGCAAGCGCTCCGGCCTCGTCCTTCATGCACACCGTAATGGTTGGGACATCCTGACCCGCAATCCGGGCGCGGGCATGGATTTCCGTGTTTATCAGCAGTTTTGGCGTTTGCTCGGTGTCGATCAGTTCCAGATCAACGGCATCCGCGTGAAATATTGGGAGCCGGACGAAAGCTTCGTCAACTCGTTCAAGGCTGTCAGCACGCCACTGTTCGACCCGTCAGATTGCCCGCTACCTGTGGCTGGTTCCGGCCAGTGGGGTGGACAGGCACCGGAAACCTACGAGCGTACCGGGCGCACGACAGACCTGCTTTATCTTTGCGGCGGCGGCATTGTCAGCCATCCGGGTGGCCCGGCCGCCGGTGTGCGCGCCGTGCAGCAGGCATGGGAAGCAGCAGTAGCTGGCATCCCGCTTGAAACCTATGCATCGGACCATCCTGAACTTGCAGCTTCGCTCGCAAAGTTCGGCCCCGTTAATTCAATTGGGGGAGGCGAATAATGACCAAAGATCTGCTTCTATCCTATTACGGCGATGACCTTACCGGCTCAACCGATGTCATGGAAGCCATGGCCTCCAACGGCGTTGATACTGTGTTGTTCATGAATGTGCCGGATGAAGAGCTTCTTTCGCGCTTTTCGCACTGTCAGGCTATCGGCCTCGCAGGAACGAGCCGAAGCGAAACACCGGAATGGATGCAGGAAAATCTCACGCCTGCATTCAACTGGCTCAAAAGCCTGAATGCTGCGATTTCTCATTATAAGGTCTGCTCGACATTCGATTCCGCCCCGCATGTCGGCAATATCGGCAAGGCTGTTGAAATCGGCAAAGCGATCTTCAACCAGACCTATGTGCCGCTGGTTGTCGGTGCACCGCAACTCAAGCGTTATACCGCTTTCGGCAATCTTTTTGCCGCCTATCAGGGCGAAATCTATCGTATTGACCGCCATCCGGTCATGAGCCGCCACCCTGTCACGCCAATGCATGAAGCGGACCTGCGCGAGCATCTTGCGCAACAAACAACACTCAAAACCGTGCTTGCCGATCTCGTCGCGCTTTCAGCCGCCGATGCGGATGAGCGTGTGAACGCAATTGTCAAAGATGCGGACGGCATGGTGTTGCTTGACGTTGACAGCCGCGAAAGCCAGCTCCAGGCAGGCGAACAACTCTGGCGCTTGCGTCCTGATGCTGGCTGGTTCGTTGCAGGCTCGTCAGGCGTTGAATATGCACTTCTGGCCGCATGGGCCAAGGCCGGACTGATTGGTGCGAAAAAAGAGTTTCCGCTTCCCGGCAAGGCTGACCGCATAGCAGTCGTTTCGGGCAGCGTATCGCCAACCACCGAACGCCAGATCCGCCATGCAACCGCTTCGGGCTTTACTGGCATTGATCTCAATCCGCTTGAGCTTCTTGGCGAAAACGGCAATCAGGCGATTGAAGCTGCCATTGTTGCAGGTGAGAAGGCGCTTCAGCAGGGCAACAGCGTGATCCTCAACACCGCCCTTGGCCCGGCGGCTGATCGCGGAACGGAAATCGATAAGATCGCAGGCAGCCGACACAAGCTGGCCCGCAGCCTTGGCTTCATTCTCCGCAGTCTTGTCGAGCGCGAAAAGCTTACCCGTGCGGTCATTGCAGGCGGCGATACGTCCAGCCACGCATTGCGTGAATTGCATGTCGATGCACTCACCACGCTTTTGCCGCTGCCACAAACACCGGGGTCGCCGCTTTGTACGGCGCACGGCGCTCACGCCGCCACCAACGGCCTTCAGATTGCTCTCAAGGGCGGTCAGGTCGGTTCTGACGGGTACTTCAGCCAGATTCGTGACGGCTTGACCGCCTGAAACTGGAAGACTCATTGACTGGTATACCAGTCGAGTTATCAAAACTACGGGAAGGAAATACAATCATGACAGCTATTGCTCTGTTCGGAGCGGGTGGCAAGATGGGCTACCGTTTGGCCAAGAACCTCAAAGGTTCGCGCTTTGACGTTCGTCATATCGAAGTTAGCGACGCAGGCAAGGCACGCCTGAAGAACGAACTCGACATCGACACCATCGATGCAGATGCAGGTCTCGAAGGCGCCGAAGTCGTTATTCTGGCTGTACCGGATACCATCATTGGTAAGGTCGCGGCATCCATCGTTGACAAGCTGAAGCCAGGCACCATGATTATTGCGCTCGACGCAGCAGCACCGTTTGCCGGTCATCTGCCAGAACGCGCAGACCTCACCTATTTCGTGACCCATCCTTGCCATCCGCCGATTTTCAACGACGAAACGGACATGCAGGCAAAGAAAGACCACTTCGGCGGCCTGTTTGCAAAACAGCACATCGTTTCGGCTCTCATGCAGGGCCCGGAAGAAGCTTATGCACTGGGTGAAGAAATCGCCAAGGTGATCTGGGCGCCAGTCATGCGTTCGCACCGCGTAACCGTTGAACAGCTTGCAATCCTCGAGCCGGGTCTTTCGGAAACCGTTTGCGCGTCGCTTCTGGTTGTCATGAAGCAGGCCATGGACGAATGTGTTCGTCGCGGCGTTCCTGAAGAAGCCGCACGCGACTTCCTGCTCGGCCACATGAATGTTCTCGGCGCTGTCATCTTTGGCGAAGTCCAGGGTGTATTCTCCGATGCCTGCAACAAGGCGATCGAATTCGGTATTCCTGCGCTGATGCGCGATGATTGGAAGAACGTTTTTGAACCGGAAGAAATCGCAGAGAGCATCCGTCGCATAACGTAATAATTATGGGGAGGGCGTAAGCCCTCCCCTTTTCAGCCTTTTGGGAGACGGGCTTATTGGGAGGTCTGTATGCAACTTACCCGCAGGAAAACTGCGCGCGGTTTTGCAATTCCAACAGTTTTCGCCAATATTGAACGAGTGTACATCCCGAACAGTGCAAACCGGTTTACGGAATAAGATGCGCTAAAGCATGTCGCGGAAAAGTTGGATAAAATGGCAGAATTGAATGGCGCGCTGATCGGTTGCGGCTTCTTCGCAATCAACCAGATGCACGCATGGAATGAGGTTTCGGGTGCCAGAATCGTGGCCATCTGCGACCGCGATCGTGAGCGTTTGAAGATTGTCGGCGACCAGTTTGGCATCGAACGCCGCTACACGGATGCGCAGGCGCTGTTTGCAGATGGCGGCATCGACTTTGTCGATATAGCCACGACAGTTTCAAGTCATCGCGCTCTGGTGGAGCTCGCAGCCTCTCACAAGGTACCTGCAATCTGCCAGAAACCTTTTGCCAAAACGCTTGATGATGCGAAGGCCATGGTGAAGGTTTGCGATGAGGCAGGCATTCCGCTCATGGTTCATGAAAACTTCCGCTGGCAGACGCCTATTCAGGCGGTGCGCAAGGTGCTCGACAGTGGCGTCATCGGCACGCCATTCTGGGGACGCTTCTCCTTCCGTTCGGGCTTCGACGTGTTTTCCGGCCAGCCTTACCTTGCAGAAGGCGAACGCTTCATCATCGAAGATTTAGGCATTCATACGCTTGATATTGCACGCTTTATTATGGGCGATGTGACCAGCCTTGTTGCCCGCACCAAGCGTGTGAACCCAAAGATCAAGGGCGAAGATGTAGCAACCATTCTCATGGACCATGAAAATGGTGCTACTTCCATTGTTGACGTAAGCTATGCCACCAAGCTCGAAACTGATCCTTTCCCGGAAACAATCATAGAACTTGATGGCACAGAAGGTTCGATTCGGCTTTATCAGGGTTATCGCCTTGACGTGATTACGCCGAACGGCACCACGGTTTCCGACGTTTCACCAAAACTGCTCTCATGGGCATCACGTCCATGGCACAACATTCAGGAAAGCGTTTTTGCCATTCAGCAGCACTGGGTGGAGAAGCTTTTAACGCGCGAAGAAACCTCGACGTCGGGTGCAGATAATCTCAAGACCTTCGCGCTTGTTGAAGCCGCCTATGACAGTGCCGCTAGTGGCAACCGTGTAGAGATTACGGCGTTGCTTAAATGAGCAACACCGACCCTTTCCTGCTTTATGGAACACGTGAAGCCGAAGTCCAGCCGATACGCCTGAAAGCGGGCCTGCTTGAGGTTGATCTAAGTGACGGCAATCTTCGCACCATCACTTACGACAGTGTAGAAGTCCTGCGCGCTGTCTCCTATCTGGTGCGGGATCGCGACTGGGGAACCTATAAACCGGAAATCCATGATCTGAACGTCGAGCGAAACGACAGCGGTTTTCTCGTCACCTATCAGGCGCGTTGCAAAGGCCGGGATGCGACCCAACTCACCATTGATGTACGCATTCAGGCAGAGAGCGGAGGCAGGCTCACTTTCGATGCTGTTGCCAATAGCGCGACAGGTTTTGAAACCAATCGTTGCGGTTTTTGCATCCTCCACCCAATCGTCGGCGTGGCAGGCTCAACTGTGAGCGTCGAGCATATCGACGGTACACTCAATAAAACCCGCCTGCCCGATCTGATCGAGCCATGGCAGCCTTTCAAGGACATGCGTGCAATCACCCATGAGGCCATTCCCGGCGTTTCAGCCGAATGTCGCATGGAAGGTGATACGTTTGAGATGGAAGACCAGCGCAACTGGTCGGATGCATCATACAAGACCTATGTGCGTCCACTGGCTTTGCCGTGGCCTTACCAGATGGAAGCCTTAAACCCCCAGCATCAGCGCATCGTGCTCAACATTTCCGACACGCGCGCGGCGACACCAAATAGCACCCGGTATGCGGAGCCGGTGAGCATCACGCTTGGTGAAACAACCGGCAGAATGCCCAATATCGGCATTATCATCACACCGGAAGAAGCCAAAGCCAGCCTCGCTGCAATTGATCTGTTGCAAGAAACTGGCCCGCAGGATCTGTTATTTCATTACGATCCATTTGCGGGTCATAAAAGCTCGGCTTTCGCTGATTTTGCAGCCTTGGCTTCGAAGCATCGTGGGCGCGTTTCGCTCGAAATTGCATTGCCTTGCGAGAAATCGCTGATCGACGAGACGGCAGAAATTGCTTCTGACATGAAAGCGGCTGGCTTTGACGCGGATGCAATCATCATTTCACCGGCTATAGACCGGCAGTCAACACCGCCCGGCAGCGCATGGCCGCCCTGCCCGCCGCTTGAAGATGTGTATGCGGCAGCAAGAGTAGCCTTCCCGAATGCGCGGCTTGGCGGCGGAATGTTGAGCTATTTTACCGAGCTTAATCGCAAGCGCGTTCCGGGTGAGCTTGTGGACTTCGTCACCCATTGCACCAATCCAATTGTTCATGCCGCTGATGATCTGAGCGTCATGCAAACATTGGAGGCACTGCCTTTCATCACCCGTTCGGTGCGGGCGATATACGGCGAAAAGCCCTATCGCATCGGGCCGTCGACCATCCCCATGCGCCAGAACCCCTATGGCAGCAGAACGATGGAAAACCCGAATGGCAAGCGCATTGCGATGGCCAATCGTGATCCGCGTCATAATGGAAAATTCGCTGAAAGCTTTGCAATGGCCTATGCAATTTCGGTGCTGAATGCTGGTCTTGAGAGTCTGACGCTTTCAGCCCTTACCGGACCTTTCGGGCTTCTTGCAGGCGAGAATGAACCGACAGCTAAGGGTGACAAGCGCCCTTTGTTCAATGCAGTAAAAGTGCTTGCACAGCTTGCCGGCAAAAACTTCAGACTGTGCCAGTCTTCGCGCCCGTCGGGCGTTCTTGCTGTTGCCGTAGAAGACCTGGTCTGGCTGGTCAACATTACATCCCACGAGCAGGACGTGGCCATCTCAGGCGGCGAGACGATAGCGCTGCCACCCTATAGCGTGCTGGCATTGAGCATCTAAAAAAACGGGCCATTGGCCCGTTTCTTATTCTGCATTAACGGCGTTTTGCTGGCTGCTCGCCAAGGGTCATCCCGTGGCGTTTAGAAAGCTCGGCAATAACATGCTCAAGCTCCTGCGCCTTGCGAGCAGAATCCCAGCCAAATTCAACGCTGAGAATATCGGCGATTGCCGCGAGATTGGCATTCGAAAGCGCGCCGTCAATCGCGAGCGTCGTGCGTCGCAGAACAACGTCGGAGAGATGCACGACCAGTTCATTGCGCGCAATCCATGCAATCTCCGCACGGCTTATCGTGTCCGTATCAGGCAGGAGTGTAACGCCAACCTTGGCTTCATCCTGAATAATCGGCAGGGCAGTGGTGCCATAGCGCTGCAAAAGTGTTTCGACACGTTCGACTGCCAGCCCGGTTTCCTTAGCGTGTTTCGCCACCCATGCGGCGCGTGCACGCTCATCCGCAGGGTAATCTTTACCGCCGCCGATGGTCAGTGTCCGTGTTGATTTGACACGTTCACGACCAAAGCGCTTGAGGACCGTATCAGCCACTTCTTCGGCAAAGCCACGGAAAGTGGTCCACTTGCCGCCAACCAGCGAAATGATTGCAAACGGGCGGCCTGCGTCCGGCTCAATAACCGGCGCCGAGTGGTCACGACTGATCAGCCCCGGCTCAGATGCATTGGAGGCGGGCAGCGGACGAATACCGCTATAGGTATAGACGATCTGGCTGCGGTCGAATTTCAGCTTCGGCAACAACGACTGCAGGCTTTCGATGAAGTAATCGATTTCCTTGTCTTCGGCGAAGACCTCATCCGGGTTGTTGGCCGGAATATCGGTCGAGCCAACCAACGCAAGACCATGATAATCATAGACGAGGCAGATACGACCGTCATCCGCCTCGAAATAGATCATGCGTCCCTTGAGGCTTTTAACCAGTTCAGGGTGGTCAACAAGGATATGCGATCCCTTGGTGCCGCCGATCATCTTTGTCTCTTTGCCAAGCGCCGCATTGACATGATCAATCCACGCACCAGCGGCATTGATGACAATCTTTGGCTTGATCGCGAATTTAGTGCCATCCGGCCCTTCAAAACTCACTATACCGTCACTGGCTGCAACAATTGCCGTGAAATTGGCTGCTGCACTTTTCGGATTGGCCTTCAAACCATCGCTAACAAGCTCATAAACCAGACGTTCCGGCCTGCTGACCCATGCATCATAATAAATACCGCCAGCAACAATCGACGGTGTCATATAAGGCATTTCCTTCAAGGCACTCTTCTTGAAGAGAAAATTATGCTTTGGCATAACGCGCTCACGCGCACCAAAATAATCGTAAAGGCCAAGGCCAATCTTGATGAGAACCGCGCCACGGCTGCGTGGCGCTGTGGTTGAGCCAAACAGGGTACGAAGTGCTGCCGTAATCCCCTTGGTCCAGGAGAAAACCGGAATAAATGTCGGTAGGGGACGGACGTTATGCGGCGCATTTTTGAGCAATATATTGCGCTCGACAGTTGACTGCGCCACGAGACCAAATTCACCGGTTTCGAGATATTTAAGGCCACCATGAATGAGGCGCGACGGGGCCGCACTGGTGCCTGAACCAAAGTCACTCTTATCAACGATCAAACAGCTCACGCCTTGTTCACTCAGATCGCGATAGAGCCCCGCGCCATTGATACCCGCGCCCAGAATGAGTACATCAACGCCGTCAGCTTCAAGTTGACTGATGCGGCTCTTCATTTGGGCACTGTCTACGAAATCGTTCATTTCACTGTCTTCGCTATCTTTTAATCTGTAAGCGCATCGATTTTAGGCCAGATCGGTCCAAGTGCGGATGCGATTTCCTTGAACAGCGCATAGCGCTTTTCATATTGCTCGGCTCGCACGCCATCCGGTGTATAGGTACGGCCAATCGCATCGAGGTCACGCGGATCGCTGTAAACATCTGCGAAAACGCCCGCTCCCTTGCCTGCACAAAGCGCTGCACCCCATGCTGCCGCTTCATCCGTATCGGTGACTGTCACCGGCATACCCAGCACATTGGCAAACATCTGCGCGAATGAAGGGCTGCGCGAAACACCGCCAGTCAAACGCGCTGCTGAAATTTCAAAACCGTCTTTGAGATGATCGACGTGGATACGGTGGTTGAAGGCAATGCCTTCCCAGACCGCGCGCAGCATATCGCCACGTTCCTGCCAACCGCGCAGGCCGAAGAACGCGCCACTAGCCATCGCGCCGTAAGGCGAGCCGAACAGATAAGGGTGGAACAGAGCTGTTGAAGGCTTGGCCAGTGCAGCATCGATTTCCGGGCGCAACATGTCATGGATCGAGCGGCCCGTTTCTTCAGCTTCGCGGCGCTCCGCCGGACAGAGTTTGTCGAGGAACCAGTCATAATTTGCGGTGGAAGCAGGCGAAATGGACATATTGTTCCACTCTCCCGGTGCAATCCCATTGCGGCAGAACCAGCTCTTACCGATATTGGGTGTCGATGAAAGCGTTTCATTGATCGAATAAGTGCCTGCGACAACCGCAACTGTACCAATCTTGAGACCGCCGACACCCAGCGCAGAAGCGGTCACATCATGTAACCCGCCGACGACAGGAGTGCCTTTGACAAGGCCGGTTCGACTGGCGCATGCCTGCGAAACACCACCGATAATTTCGTCCGAACGTGACATGGGCGGGAGCGCTTCCCAAAGTGCCTCGAGGCCGAAAAGTTTGAGAGCGTCTTTGGAATAGTCTTGCGTTTTATAATCAGTGAAAGACGTCGATGCCTCGGTGCGGTCGGTACCAACGTCTCCCGTCAGGCAGAAACGCAGCCAGTCCTTGCATGCAATCACATGGCCGATACGTGCGTAACGTTCAGGCTCGTTTTCCTTGACCCAGGACAGAATGGCGGAAGGTGCAGAAGCGTGTGGCAACTGCCCGGTTATCGCAATTGACTGTTCTGCAACCGCGCTGTCCAACCAGCGTTCGGCAACGTCAACGGCGCGGCTATCGAGCGACAGAATGCCTTTGCCAAGCGGGCGGCGATCTTTATCAAGCATATAGATGCCGTCACCATGGGCGGTGGTGGCAATGGCGAGGATGTCAGAGGCCGGGCGTCCGCTTTTTGCGATCGCTTCGGCAATTGCATCCGCAGTTGCATTCCAGAACTCATCCATGTCGCGCTCGACATGGCGTGGATGTGGAAATGATTGCGCGACGCGGCGACGGGCAACGGCCAGCGTCGAGCCGTCAACGTCGAATATCACGGCCTTGGTGACGGTCAGTCCGCTATCAATTCCCAACAAAGACGGCATGGATCGTATTTCCTGATATGTATGCGATGAAGTACTGAAGTTTATTCTTTTGTTCCGCCAGAACTGGCGATAACCACATTGATGTTCTGCGCCTGCATGCGTTCAATATGTTCATGCGGAGTCTTGTCATCGACGATGACAACATCAAAATCATTGAGCGCGCCGAAATTGTGTAGAGCCCGGCGCTCGAATTTTGTGTGATCGGTCAGAAGTACCCGCTTTGCAGCGCTGTCCAGCATCGCACGCTTTGTCTCGACCATTTCAGGCGACTGGTGAAAAAGAAGATCATCCATGATGGCCGAGATAGAAATAAATGCCACATCCGCACGCAGACGGCGGATTTCATGGATCGTCATACCCCCGACAAAGGCGTTGCACCAATTGTAGAGCTGCCCACCAAGACCGAGCAACGTGACATCTTTCATGTCGCGCACTTCGTTCATCAGCGTCAGCGAATTGGTAATGACCGTCAGCGGCCCCTTGCCCGGAAGATAAGGCACCATTTGAAGAACAGTTGTGGAGTCATCGAAGAAAATGGCCTGACCCGGCTCCACAAACTGCATCGCGGCTTCGGCGATCAGTTTCTTTTCTTCAGATTGACGAGCAACGCGATACAGATCGCTTGCCTCTATGAGGCTTGTGGGGGCAGCGGAGACAATACCGCGTGATTTGCGAAACAGGCCGCGACTGACCAGCTCGTCCACATCGCGATGTGCTGTCATGAGGCTGATTGCGAAACGTTCGGTCAAATCTTCGATCCGCACCGATCCTTCCGACATAATCATTTCAGCAATTTGCTGGCGGCGAACCAGCTGACGTGCGTGCCGGCTATCGTTTGGCACCTGCTCTGTCAGAAGGTTTTCTCTGCTTGCTTTGTTGCTTGTGACCATGCTTACCACTCGTCCCCAGCCCGCTCAATTTATTGACCGGCCCCGATTCATAGCATCGGTACGAAAAATAGAGAGAAGAGCGCGGGAGTTAGCCCGCGCCCCTTAAATGTAGATCTTACTGTTCGAGAACAAACGGAGCAGTGTACTTGTCGACATTGTCCTTAGTGATCAGGAAGCAATCAAAGAGCTGCTTTTCCTGATCAACACCAGTCTTGCCGGTCTTGATGAAGTTGTCGGCCTGCTTGACAGCGGCTTCCGAGAAGATCGCAACTGGCTGCAGAACGGTGTACTGCAGTTCACCAGCCTTGATCGCAGCAACTGCATCTGGCGAACCGTCGAAACCACCAACCTTGACCTGATCAAGCTTGCCAGCCTTCTTCAGAGCAGCAATTGCACCGAGAGCCATCTCGTCGTTACCCGAGATAACGCCGATGATGTCCGGGTTTGCCTGAAGCAGAGCCTGCATCTTGTCGTGGCCCTGGGTACGGTTCCAGTTAGCAACGTCCTGACCAGCCTTTACGAGGTCCGGATACTGCGAAAGAACAGTTTCATAACCGTTTGAACGGGTGGCAGCATTGTTGTCCGACGGCGAACCGAACAGCTCAACATATTTACCCTTGTCACCAACGCTCTCAACCCACTGCGTTGCACCAAGTGCCGCGCCCTGTGCGTTGTTGGAAACGAGCTGTGCTTTAGCGAGGCCTTCCTGGTTGATTTCAGCGTTCACGAGAAATACCGGAATGCCAGCTGCGACAGCGCGCTTGACTGCACCGACGGAGCCGTCAGCATTTGCCGGGTCGAGAATGATCGCAACCGACTTGTTGGTGATCGCAGTATCGATCAGGTTGCTTTCGGTGTTGGTGTCACCTTTGTGACCGCCAACAACAGCCGAATAGCCGAGGCCTTCAGCGGTCTTCTTGGCGATTTCGCCTTCCGTGTACCAGTATGGGTTTGAAGGATCGTTGACCACGATCGAGATCAAACCTTCAGCCCATGCGGTGCTGGCGATAAGCGGCAATGCTGCAGCAGCAGCAAACAGAACGCGCATACCCTTCTTAAACATGTCTCACTCCCGTAAAAATTATCACTGAGTTGTACCGGTTACCCGGCGTTTCCATTCCAGTGGGCGAGACTTATGCGTAATCGCCGTCTTGGAAAGTTTTCGCTACCCCCCGAAGAACCAGCTCTGCCCGGAACGGTGGGCAGAGCTGTAATTTATCAACGTCGGGAATATTGAATGCTGTTGAGCAGAACTGCGAGCACGATAACCGCGCCAGTAAAGACAGTCTGCCAGTAGGACGATACGCCGATGATCACGAGGCCATCGGAAAGGAAGCCGATCACGAAAGCACCGAGAAGCGTGCCAAGAATTGTACCGCGACCACCCGTCAGCGCTGCGCCACCGATAACAACTGCGGCAATTGCCGTCAGCTCGTAAGTGGTGCCTGCTGTCGGACCAGCCGAAGTCAGCTGCGATGACAGAACCAGACCAGCGATTGCAGCACAGATGCCCGAAATCACATAGACAGAGATCTGTACCCGCTTCACTGGAACGCCTGAAAGCTCGGCTGCACGTTCGTTACCACCCGAAGCATAGAGCCAGCGACCAAATGCGGTGCGGTTGAGCACAACTGCGACGATGATCGCGAGAACAGCAAGTACCAGCACGCCAATCGGCACGCCAAAAAGCGTGTTGAAACCGAGCCAGTCAAAGCCGGTATTGCCAAGTTCGGGACGACCGCCGAGATTGTTGTAGGTCAGACCATTGGTCATCAGCAATGCTACACCGCGCGCACAATAAAGTACGCCCAGCGTCGCCACAAAGGCTGGAACGCGCAGATAAGCGATCAGAACACCGTTGATGGCACCAACAAAGGCACCAAGTGCACAGGTGATGATGACAACTGCCCAGACCGGGAAATAAAGGATAACGCCCAGTTCCGGAATATTGACGCCCTGCATAAGGAAGCCAGCGACAACGCCCGCAAGACCCAGTGTAGAACCGACCGAAAGATCAATACCGCCGTTGAGGATAACCAGCAGCATGCCAATCGCCAGCAAGCCGAAAATGGCCACATGCGAGGACATGATGAGGAAGTTATTGACGGTAAAGTAATAAGGCGAAAGGAACGAGAAGGCTGCGATGATCGCAATCAACGCAAAGAACGCACGGCCTTCGAGCAGCAAATGCACGATGCTGGTTTTGCGCTTTGTCCCGGTGGACGCCGCCTTTTTGTCGTTGGTGCTCGTGACTGACATTCTATCAGTGCTCCATAACTATTTTAGTGACCGACCATGGACTCGCCCGAGGCGGCCATGATCTTTTCCTTGGAGACATCGGAGCCGAATTCGGCTGAGATGCGTCCACGGTGCATAACGATGATACGATGAGCGATGCTGAGGCACTCGCCGACTTCAGATGTCGTATAGACGACTGCAAGGCCATCCTTGGCCTTTTCAGCCAGCAGCTTGAATACTTCTGCCTTGGCGCCAATATCGATACCGCGGCTTGGTTCATCCAGAAGAATAACTTTCGGCTCAGTCGCCAGCATCTTGCCAATAACGACTTTCTGCTGGTTGCCACCGGAAAGCGAACCGATTGCAGCTTCGCCACCATCCGTCTTGATGTGAACATTCTTGATCGACTGATCGACAATGTTCTTTTCACGCTTCGTCGAGGTGAAAAGGCCTTTCGTCATCTCGCCAATGCTTGCCAGCGAAAGATTGCGGCCAACCGTCATCGTCTGCACGAGACCATCACGCTGGCGATCTTCAGGCACCAGAACCAGACCCTGATCAATGCGCTGGGCAATCGTGAGGTTTGCTACATCCCTGCCTTCCAGCAGAATTTTGCCCGCGTTTGCCTTAAGGCGACCCGCAACCGTTTCAAGAAGTTCGGTACGTCCCGCGCCCATCAGACCGTAAATACAAACGATCTCACCGGCACGCACATTCAGCGACATGTTATCGACAAGAGCAAAATCACCGGACTTGTCCTGAACAGTCAAGCCTTCGACGGAAAGCGCAACATTGCCCCATTCATAGCCGGTTGGAGGCGAACCGAGATCAAAGTTCTCACCCACCATGTTGCGAACGATCCATTCGAGATCAATATCGGATCGCGGTGCATAAGCGGTCATGGTGCCATCGCGCAGAACCACGGCATGATCGGTGATCTGCAGCGCTTCTTCCAGATGATGCGAAATATAAACAATCGCCACACCACGCGCTTTCAGGTCACGAATGACCTTGAACAGAACTTCCACTTCCGAAGCACTAAGCGCCGAAGTCGGCTCATCCATGATCAGAATGCGGGAATTTACCGAAAGCGCACGCGCAATTTCGACAACCTGTTGCTGGCCGAGACGAAGCTCTTCGACAAGGGTCAGCGGATCAATATCTTCTTCAAGTTCCGCCAGAAGCTCGCGCGTCAGGCGTTCTTCCTCTGCGAAATTGACGCCCGTTGCGCCGCGAATTTCGCGTCCCATGAAGATGTTGTCGCGCACATTCATATTGGGCGCGAGGCTCAACTCCTGGTGGATGATGGAAATGCCACGGTCGCGCGCTTCGGTGGAAGAATTGAACACTACCGGCTCACCATCAAGGATGATCGTGCCCGAAGTTGGCTGAATGACGCCTGACAGAACCTTCATCAGCGTCGACTTGCCAGCGCCATTTTCGCCAAAAAGCGTTGTGACCTGACCGCGACGAATTTCAAAATTCACGCCTTTGAGCGCGTTGATACGCCCATAAGCCTTGGCAACATCATGTGCGGAAAGAACGACTTCGCCGTGCTTGCCTTCAACGTTGGTTTGAACGGTCATTTTACTTCAAACCTCACCGGCGTAACCAGCCAGTTCTTCGGGTTGACCAGCTTGAAAACGCCCGTGACCGAAACTGTCTTGCCGACGAGATTATCGACATCGACACCTTCTAGAACCTGCTTCTTCATCTCATTATTGAGAGCGGAACCCGCATTCTGGAACTCGATCTGATTCTTGAACTGACCGAATTCGATTGTACCAGTTGCATCACGCAGATCGGTGCCGTTTACAGCCGGCCCCGTCTGAACGCGAATTGCCATGCCTTCAGGAAAACCATCGACCTTGATGACATTATAATTCGACTTACGTTCTTCGACAGTGCCAGTGAACTTGACCGGAATAACCGGGTTCACGCTGCCGACACCGTATTTCTTACCGGCTGCGTCCTTATCGGCAACAAGGGCGGAACCAACTTCGACAGCCTCTGCGGCGCGTTCTTCAACGCTTGCTTTGACCTTTGGAAACTCTGATGCGCCATAGGCGTCGGGTGAGAAAACCTGCTGACGCACATCAGCGTCGGAGCCAATCCTCACGACTTTGGTGTCAAATCCAATTGCACCGACAACCACGACCGCAGCGACCACACTCCAGAGGACTGCGCGGTTCAGCTTGGCGGGCTTCTGTGAAACTTGATTAGCTTGTGTACTCATAATCAAACGCCTTCAGCAAATTCTGCCGGATTGTCGTTGTAAAAACGGATTATGCGGCTGAATTCATACCGCTTGTAGACTGCACTCGCGATAAAACACCCAACCAGCAGCAGCTAAACGGATGCTTGAACAGGTGGATATGGGAGTGACAAATTTCTGCATGACGATCCTCCACATAATTCCCTGGCCCCGCCCCTCCGCGCAGCATGGAAACAGATGCGCCGCGACCATATGCTATGGTAGCGGCATGTTATCAACTTCAATAATGATGTTATAAACACCAATAACTGTCAATCAGATGTTTTCGAAACACGCCGCGTTTCGCACAGTTGCGGGTTAAAAACTGACCATTTTGTCGCTAATTTCACCCCGCAGAATGAAACACGCAAGCTTATTTTTAAAAGCCGCCACCTTCCTTAGATGTCCTTATAAAAAGTTTCGATATTCATTTTTATTATGTAAAAGCAATCATATAATTAATTAAATCACACCTTTCCTTCTGACAGAAAGGACTAATCTGTGCACCAGGAAACCGAGATTCACTCTATAATTTTCACCACAATCACCTTTTGGTGAAAAAAAATGCTTTCCCACGAAAATTTTACAGACAGGCCGTTATCGTTATGTTATCTCGATCATAAGCAAAGGCCCATTCTCGTTAAAAACATGGGTAGCGAGCGACAAATTTCGTCGCGGGAGGAATCCAAATGTCCGCCAAGGATCTCATTGGGAAAGCATAATTCAGTCATGCGTGGTCAAGGTGATATAATCATCGGCATCGACGCGGGCACATCCGTCGTCAAGGCTGTGGCGTTCGACCTTAGCGGTCGGCAACTCGATTCGGCAGCAGTCCGCAATAAGTATGAAACTGGCGAACATGGCGCTGTGACACAGTCGCTTTCCCAGACATGGGAAGACTGCGCGAGCGCATTGCGTGGCCTTGCCGAGAAGGTACCCAATTTAAGCCAGCGCACGGCCGCTGTTTCTGTCACGGGTCAGGGTGACGGTACATGGCTGGTCGGGCGAGACAACAAGCCTGTCGGCGATGCCTGGATATGGCTTGACGCTCGAGCGGCCAATACAGTGACCAAACTCGCGGCAGGACCGATGAACCGCGCGCGCTTTGAAGCGACCGGTACGGGCCTCAACACCTGCCAGCAAGGCACCCAGATGGCGCATATGGACAGTTTCGTACCGGAACTGCTCGACAATGCGGAAGTCGCCCTTCATTGCAAGGACTGGCTTTATCTCAACCTCACCGGCGTCCGCGCCACAGACCCTTCAGAAGCCAGTTTCACATTCGGGAATTTCCGAAATCGTCAATATGACGATGTGGTCATTGAGGCTCTCGGCTTGAAAAAGCGCCGTGGTTTGCTGCCCGAAATTGTGGACGGCACTTTGAACCAGCATCCTCTAACTCCTGAAGCGGCAGCAGCGACGGGCCTTTTGGCTGGAACGCCGGTCAGCCTCGGTTATGTCGATATGGTGATGACCGCGCTTGGCGCTGGCGTTTATTGCGGCACTGCGGATGCGGGCTGCTCGACGATCGGATCAACTGGCGTGCATATGCGTGCAAAGCAGGTTTCCGACATTCATCTGAATGCAGAAGGCACGGGCTACGTCATTGCTCTGCCGATTCCGGGCGTCGTCACGCAGGTTCAGACCAATATGGGCGCGACGATCAATATCGACTGGATCCTGCAGATCGCTGCCGACCTCATGTCGACGGCAGATAAAAAAGTCTCGCTCAACGAGCTGATCCCGCGTCTTGATGAATGGTTTAACGCAAGTCGCCCCGGTGCACTGCTTTATCATCCTTATATTTCCGAAGCCGGAGAACGCGGACCTTTCGTCAATGCTTTTGCCCGCGCTGGCTTTATCGGTCTTTCAAGCCGCGATCGTTTCCCGGAACTGGTTCGTTCAGTGGTCCAAGGCCTCGGCATGGCGACGCGTGATTGCTATGCAGCCATGGGTGATATGCCTGCCGAATTGCGGCTGACAGGTGGGGCTGCACGCTCGCGCGCACTGCGCAGCACGTTGTCTGCGGCGGTCAACGCACCTGTGCGCGTTTCATCGCGTGAAGAAGCAGGGGCGGCAGGGGCAGCCATGATGGCTGCGGTTGCGATTGGCGCTTATAAGACCATGGATGACTGCATAGCCGAATGGGTGGCCCCGCTGCTCGGTGCCGCCGAGGCGCCTGATGACGTACAGGCGAAACGCTATGAAGAACTCTTCATAGCCTACAAGGACGCAAGACTGGCTTTAGGGCCTATCTGGGACAAGCTTGCAGCCGATAGATAATTCGACAATTGGCTGAAATTACATATTATTTTGCCGGAATGCCGGCATCCGAAGGAGCATGAAATGGCTGAACCGGAAATCTACGATCTGTTTGTGATTGGCGGCGGCATCAACGGCGCGGGGGTTGCTCGCGACGCAGCCGGGCGTGGCCTCAAGGTTGTGCTGGCGGAAAAGGACGACCTTGCCGAAGGCACCTCGTCCCGCTCAGGCAAGCTGGTGCATGGCGGCCTGCGTTATCTCGAATATTACGAATTCCGCCTTGTCCGCGAAGCGTTGATCGAACGCGAAGTTCTGCTCAATGCGGCTCCACACATCATCTGGCCGATGCGCTTTGTTCTGCCGCACAGTCCGCAGGATCGTCCGGCCTGGCTCGTTCGCCTCGGCCTGTTCCTCTATGACCACCTTGGTGGTCGCAAGAAACTGCCCGGAACCCGCACGCTTGATCTGAAGCGCGACCCGGAAGGCACACCGATTCTCGATCAATATACCAAGGGCTTCGAGTATTCCGATTGCTGGGTGGATGACGCCCGCCTCGTCATTCTCAATGCTCTGGGTGCTGCTGAAAAAGGCGCGACCATTCTCACCCGTACGCCGGTTACCTCCGCACGTCGCGAAAAAGGCGGCTGGATCGTTGAAACGAAGAATCGCGATACCGGAGAAGTGCGCAGCTTCCGCGCGCGCTGCATCGTCAATTGCGCGGGCCCGTGGGTTACAGACGTTATCACCAATGTTGCTGGTTCAAATTCTTCGCGCAATGTGCGTCTGGTCAAGGGCAGCCATATTATCGTGCCAAAGTTCTGGTCGGGGGCGAATGCCTATCTTGTGCAGAACCACGACAAGCGCGTGATCTTCATCAATCCATATGAAGGCGACAAGGCGCTCATCGGCACCACCGATATCGCTTATGAAGGCCGTGCCGAAGACGTCAGCGCAGACGAAAAAGAAATCGATTACCTGCTCACCGCAGTGAACCGCTATTTCAAGGAAAAGCTTAAGCGCGAAGATGTACTGCACAGCTTCTCCGGCGTGCGTCCGCTGTTCGATGACGGCAAGGGCAACCCATCAGCCGTCACGCGCGACTATGTATTCGATCTGGATGAGACCAATGACGCGCCTCTCCTCAATGTTTTTGGTGGCAAGATCACCACATTCCGCGAGCTCGCAGAACGCGGTATGCATCGTTTGAAGCACATCTTCCCGAATATGGGGGGAGACTGGACACATGATGCACCGCTTCCGGGCGGTGAAATCCCGAATGCGGATTACGAAACCTTCGCAAATAGTCTTCGCGACAGCTATCCGTGGATGCCGCGCAAGCTCGTCCATCACTACGGACGTCTCTATGGTGCCCGCACCAAGGACATTGTTGCAGGCGCATCCGATCTTAACGGTCTTGGACAGCATTTCGGCGGCAATCTCTATGAGGCTGAAGTCCGCTATCTCGTGTCGAAAGAATGGGCGAAGACGGCGAACGACATTCTCTATCGCCGCACCAAACATTATCTGCACCTGACTGACGCTGAACGCGCTGCTTTCATTGCATGGTTCGACAACACAAACGTGGTCGCTTGAGGTTATCATGGCTCTGACTTTATCGCTGAACACCAATCCGCTTGTGAACCGCTTTGCAGAGCCGGATGATCTGATCGAAACCGTTGCGCGCGACCTGCGCCTGCGCGATCTTCAGCTCACGCACGAGTTCATCAATCCGAGCTGGCAGGCTTCGACCATTCGTCGCCTGACCCGCGACATGGACAAGGCATTAGAGCGCACCGGTGTCCGCGTAACGTCGGGCATGACCGGACCTTATGGCCGCCTCAACCATTTCGGTCATCCTGATGCAGACGTTCGCCGCTACTATGTCGACTGGTTCAATACATTTGCCGATATTATCGGCGATCTCGGCGGCAAGTCGGTGGGAACACAGTTTGCAATTTTCACCTACAAGGATTTTGACAATCCCGAGCGCCGTGAAGAGCTGATTAAGATTGCGATCGACTGCTGGGCGGAAGTTGCCGAACATGCGAGCCGTGCCGGTCTCGACTATGTCTTCTGGGAACCAATGAGCATTGGTCGTGAATTTGGCGACACAATCGCTGAAAGCATCAAGCTTCAGGATCGGTTGACTAGCGCCAATATGGCGATCCCGATGTGGATGATGGCCGATATTGATCATGGCGATGTCACCTCCACCAACCCCGACGATTTCGACCCTTATGCTTGGGCGCGTGCCGTGCCCAAGGTCTCACCGATTATTCACATCAAACAGAGCCTTATGGATAAGGGCGGTCATCGTCCTTTCACCGCTGCTTTTAATGCCAAGGGCCGTATCCAGCCTGAACCGTTGCTCAAGGCTTTTGCCGAAGGCGGTGCGGTGGATAACGAAATCTGCCTTGAACTCTCATTCAAAGAGCGTGAGCCGAACGATCGTGAAGTTATTCCGCAGATTGCGGAAAGTGTGGCCTTCTGGGCACCGCACATTGACACGGGTGCAGGCGATTTGAAAATATAACTACAAGAAAAGAATAAAGAATCGGGAGTAGGCAGCACTAAATGGCAGATTCAGACGATTCATTGGCTCTTCGTGCCGCCTGGCTCCATTTCATTGCTGGAATGACTCAGTCAGCGGTCGCAAAGCGGTTGGGTCTGCCTTCTGTGAAAGCGCATCGATTGATCGCCAAGGCAGTTGCGGATGGCGCGGTTAAGGTAACAATCGACGGCGATATCACTGAATGTATTGATCTCGAAAACCGGCTCGCAGAGCAATATAATCTTGAATATTGCGAAGTGGCACCTGATCTCGGCGAGGATCCCCTGCCCCTCCTGTCGCTCGGAAGTGCGGGTGCAGAATTTCTGCGCCGCGAAATCGAACATGGTGATCATGAAGTGATTGGCCTCGGCCACGGTCGCACGCTTTCGGCGGCGGTCAATCACATGCCACGCGTTGCGGCCAAGGAGTTACAATTTGTGTCGCTGCTCGGTGGTCTGACACGAAATTTTGCTGCCAATCCGCATGATGTAATGCATCGCATCGCGGAGAAGACTGGCAGACCCGCTTATGTGATGCCAGTGCCTTTCTTTGCCAACACTTCAGAAGATCGCGAAGTGCTGCTTGCACAAAAGGGCGTTACCAGCGTCTTTGAAATGGGATGCCGTGCCGAACTAAAAATCGTAGGCATTGGTACTGTGGACGCGCACGCGCAACTCGTCACATCTGGCGTGATTGATCTGTCGGAGATGGAAGAGATTGCAGAACGTGGCGCTGTCGGCGAAATGCTCGGACATTTTTTCGATATCAACGGCACGCGGCTTGAAACAGGGCTGACTGCACGCACCATTGCCGCCTCGGTGGAACATGCCGATATGAGCCGTATCATAGGCCTTGCTGGTGGGCTCTCCAAAGCAGGCGCCATCCGTTCAGTGCTTAGAAGCGGTCGTCTTTATGGGCTGATTACCGATGAGCGTACGGCCAAAGCACTTCTGCAATAGCCACAACGTCGATCAACAAAATATCACAAAATCACATTTTATATGGATTGTTTTGTGATTTTGTGATCTAAGTTTGTGTGATAACCCAACACGCTCTGAGATCGGACATTCCGTGAAACGCGACGAAAGAAGACAAGCGATCATCAATCTGCTGATTGAAAATCATGCAGTCGATCTCGATGATCTTTCCGAGCGTTTTGCCGTCTCCAAGATGACCATCCATCGCGATCTGGATTCACTTGAAGAATCCGGCGTACTGCGCAAAGTACGCGGCGGCGCAACCATGGATGCAGGCTCACAGTTTGAAAGCGATTTTCGTTTTCGCGTCCAGCAGGACAATGAAGCCAAGATCGAGATGGGCCGTGCAGCGCTGGACCTGATCGAACCCGGTATGACCGTAATGATCAATGACGGCTCCACCGCTGCGGTTCTCGGAAGCATGTTGATTGAGAAGCGCCCGCTGACGGTGATTACCAACAATGCGGTCATCATCGAAAATCTCAAGGGCGAAGGCGGCATCAATCTGATCGCGCTTGGCGGGGTATTTTCAGCAAAGTTCAATGCGTTCTTTGGCCTGCTGACCGAGGAAGCCCTGTCAAAACTCAGCGCAGATATTGCCTTCATTTCCGCGCCTGCGGTCAATGGACGTCTTGTCTATCACATGGATGAAAACGTCGTCCGCACCAAGCGCGCCATGACTGCTTCGGCAACCCGCACATGTCTGTTGGTCAATCATCAGCGTTTCCGCCGCACAGCCCTGCATGTGATGGCCGACCTTGGCGATTTCGATGCGATCATCACGGATAAATCACCGGGGGACGCACTTGTGGCCGAACTGGAGCCGGCAGGCATCAAACTGACAATTGCAGAATAACACACAAGAAGAAAGACCATTCAAGCATGTCCAAATTCTGGGTAGGTACGAGCTGGAAAATGAACAAGACGCTTGCGGAAGCACGCGTTTTCGCGAACGCACTGAAGGACGCCGATGCTGACCGCTCGGCAGACATTCAGCGCTTCGTCATTCCACCGTTTACTTATGTTCGTGAAGTGAAAGAAATTCTGTCGGAAACATCCGTCAAGGTTGGCGCGCAGAACATGCACTGGGCTGATCAGGGTGCATGGACCGGCGAAATTTCGCCGCTGATGCTGAAAGATTGCAACCTCGATATCGTAGAACTCGGCCATTCCGAACGTCGCGCAAACTTTGGCGAAACCAACGAAACGGTTGGCCTCAAGGTTGAAGCAGCCGTTCGTCACGGCCTGATCCCGCTGATCTGCATTGGTGAAACGCTTGAAGACCGCGAAAGCGGACGCGCTGCGGAAGTGCTTGCTGAAGAAGTGCGCGGCGCACTTTCCAAGCTTTCGGACGAACAGAAAAAGGCCGAAATCCTGTTTGCCTATGAGCCTGTCTGGGCGATTGGTGAAAATGGCATTCCAGCCTCGGCAGATTACGCCGATGCCCGCCAGGCCGAAATTATTGCTGTTGCAGAAGGCATCCTTGGTCGTCGCGTGCCATGTCTCTATGGCGGATCGGTCAATCCTGGCAACTGCGAAGAACTGATTGCCTGCCCACATATCGATGGCCTGTTCATTGGCCGTTCGGCATGGAACGTGGAAGGCTATCTCGACATTTTGGACAAGTGCGCCAAAAAGATTCAAGCTAATTAAGGAGCAATATCATGAAAGTAGCAGTAGCAGGCGATAGCGCCGGTGAAGGTCTGGCCAAGGTTCTTGCAGATTATCTGAAGGACCGTTTTGAAGTGTCCGAAATCTCCCGCACGGACGCTGGTGCAGACGCATTCTATGCAAACCTCTCGGACCGTGTCGCATCCGCCGTTCTCGACGGCACCTATGACCGCGCAATTCTGGTTTGCGGCACCGGTATCGGCGTTTGCATTGCAGCCAATAAGGTTCCCGGCATCCGCGCAGCGCTGACCCACGACACCTATTCGGCAGAACGTGCAGCACTCTCCAACAACGCGCAGATCATCACCATGGGTGCACGCGTTATCGGTTCGGAAGTTGCAAAGACCATTGCCGATGCATTCCTCGCACAGACATTTGACGAAAACGGCCGTTCGGCTGGCAATGTCGACGCGATCAACGAAGTTGACGCCAAGTACAACAAGCGCTGATTTTCGGATGTCTTGAAACAAAAAGCGGCGGGTTTTCCCGCCGCTTTTTTTGTGTTGTAGCTCGATTATTCTAGCTGAACTTCGGGTCCAGCGAACCATCGCGATAACGCTTTGCCATATCGGACAGTGGGATCGGACGAATTGACTGAGCATGGCCAGCGGTGCCGAACTGCTCGAAGCGATCCTTGCAAAGCTTGGTCATCGCAGCCATGGCAGGCTTGAGATACTTACGTGGATCGAACTCGCTCGGATCTTCCTGCAACACGCGGCGGATCTGGCCCGTCAGCGCCATTCGGTTATCGGTGTCGATGTTGATCTTGCGCACGCCATGCTTGATACCGCGCTGGATTTCCTCGACAGGCACACCCCAGGTTGGCTTCATCTTGCCGCCATACTTGTTGATGATTTCCTGCAAATCTTCCGGCACCGAAGACGATCCATGCATGACGAGATGCGTGTTTGGAAGCTTACGATGAATCTCTTCGATCACGTTCATTGCAAGCACGGAACCATCAGGCTTGCGGCTGAACTTGTAAGCGCCATGCGAAGTGCCCATTGCGATTGCCAGTGCATCGACCTTGGTTTCACGCACGAATTTCACAGCTTCATCAGGGTCTGTCAGAAGCTGGTCATGCGAAAGCTGGCCTTCCGCACCGTGGCCGTCTTCTGCTTCACCCATACCCGTTTCGAGCGAACCGAGAACACCAAGCTCACCTTCGACGGAAATGCCGCCAAGATGGGACATTTCACTGACCTGACGCGTAACCGAGACGTTGTAATCCCAGTCAGCAGGCGTCTTGCCGTCAGCTTTCAGTGAGCCGTCCATCATGACGGAGGTAAAGCCTGCCTGAATTGCAGTCATGCAAGTGGCAGCTTCGTTGCCGTGATCGAGATGCACACAAACAGGAATATGCGGATAGATTTCCGTGACCGCATCCATCATGTGGCGCAGCATGATATCGTTTGCGTAGGAACGCGCACCGCGCGAAGCCTGCAGGATCACCGGTGCATTGGTCGCATCGGCCGCTTCCATGATGGCAAGCGCCTGTTCCATGTTGTTGATGTTGAAAGCCGGAACGCCATAGCTGTGTTCAGCAGCGTGATCAAGCAATTGCCGCAGCGTAATACGTGCCATCTGAGTTTCCTCCTAAACTAAATCAGTTACGCGAACGCGCGTAATATTCGCCGAGCACATCGACTTCTTCCGCAACACCGAACACCAGCGCGCTGCGCTCGTGGTAGGTTTCGGGAACGATATCGAGGATCGGTGTGGAACCATTGGTCGCCTTGCCACCAGCCTGCTGGCTGAGGAAAGCAATCGGATTGGCTTCATAAACAAGGCGCAGTCGGCCTTTTTCATAGCCCGGACGCGCATCGTCTACGTAGAAGAAGATGCCGCCGCGCTGCATGATGCGATGCATGTCGCCGACCGCTGCACCCAACCAGCGCATATTGAAATTGCGCCCGCGCGGGCCGTCTTTGCCACTATAGCAATCATCGACATAGGCCTTCATCCCAGCGGAGAGATGACGATAAACAGACGCGTTATAAGCGAGATCGGACGTGCGTTCAGGAAGCGTCACATTCTTGCGGGTGATCTGAAAGAGGCCGCTGGCAGGATCAAACGTTGCAAAAAGAACGCCATCGCCGACCGAGAAGGCGAGATCAATCGAGTTGCCAAACGACACATAGCCTGCTGCAAGTTGACGGCTGCCGCGTTGAAGGAAAGGTTCTGAAGTGTCCGCCGGAAAAATCGAGAAAATGGTGCCGAGCGGCGCGCCGAGCCCCACATTGCCGGAACCATCGAGCGGGTCAATTGCTACAGCAACCAGACCATCTGCTTTGCCCTGAACCGGAAGTTCCGCCTCTTCGGACAGAACCGATGCAGCACCCGCCGCAATCAGCAGTTCAACAAAGAGATTGTGCGCGCCGACATCAATGCTCTTCTGCTGATCAGAATCGCTGTTGACGCCAACGAGCTTACCCGGATCACCGGGAACGGAGCCACGAGCAATACGACCGGCAAGACGAATAGAACCAGCGAGAATTGCCTTGATCACGTTGCTCGTCGCAAGACGCAAACTATCCTGACCTGCCCAAATGTCGAGATACTCGCCAGCAGCCTGCGCATCTACGCGATCATTATCGCCAGCAAGAACAAGCGGTGCGTAATTTCCTGCCATAGTCATTCGCCCTGCTCCCGAAGAAGAAGCAGTTGCGGCACGTTGGAAGCGGGGGAAACGGAATTCATTTACTGGCAATCTCCATGCAGATGTCTTCAAGACACGCCCGCTAGTGGGCTGAGACATGGACGACGTAACACCGTTCTGAGATCATCACAATGATGTGGATAACATTATAACGATTTAAATGTTAGATTATGTTTTAAAATGATGTTACTCGCGAACAAACTCCGTCATTTCGCACGCACAACCCATGAAAAGGCTTGAGGAACGCTCTACGCCCCCCTGCTCTTTTTCAATTCGTGAGAAAATTTCGCGCATCTCGGGGTAATCCGCAGTGACAACATTGAGAGTGAATGTCTGCTTTAGAGCGCATCCCGAAAACTGTGAAACGCCACACAGTGAAATCAGTCTACAGGACTGTTTCCTGTTCCCGCCACGATCACACAAAGATGCGCGTTAAAACAGAGGATGAAAGCGCACCCTGATCCAATCAGATCGAAATGCGATCTAATCGCGTTGTTTCTTGTCCGGATCAAAAGTCACAAAAAAGCGATAAGCCGACCATAGACCAAGAGCGCCAAACAAGATGGCCCAGCCAGTTGCCCCCATAGAAACTTCGAACCCGGCCCAAGCAAAGCAGCTTCCTGAGATCAATACCCGTGTCCATAGAGGTCGAAAGCGCGGGTCATCAAACTCAAACATCGATCAGCCTTATCAGGTTACAATTAACGATTACGCAAAAATTCATACAACTGGTAACGCGCTTCAGCTCACTTGATAAGGACAATTTGCTTCAAGTTTAAACCGCTGCCTTTGAGAGCGGAAGTTTGGCTCCGCCGAGGTTTCTTTCAGTGAGCGCGCGTTCCTCGACGATGGAATAACGGAAGCGGAAAAGCTTGGCAGGGCGCCCGCCAGTTTCACTGTCACTTTCTCCCGTCTCTTCAACCAAATTTTGCTGTTCGATCAGCCGGCGAAAGTTTTGCTTATGCAGTCGCAATCCGGCAAGAGCCTCCACAGTACGCTGAAGCTGCAAAAGGGTGAAACTGTCTGGCATGAGTTCAAAGACTACAGGCCTATACTTAATTTTTGCACGCAGCCTCGCTATTGCAGTCGCTAATATACGGCGATGATCTGCAAACATATGCAATCCGGCAGTACCTTCAGTTGTTCCAGCTTCTTTGACGAGACCTGCTTCATAAAGAAGCTCATATCGCTGAAGAACGAAATCTTCATTCCAGCGTTCCCCGTCCAGTCCAAATGAAAGCGCAACCCGACGTGAACGTTGCGAGACATGATCTGGATCAGCCTGCCCAGTCCAGCGACGAAGCTCTTCGCTCAGGACAGTCAGGACATCAGGCACACCCCGACGGTGATCTTCCCATGGCAAATAGTCATACCAACCACGCCAACTAGCCTGATCGGCAGCCGCATCACCTTCCCGTACAAGCCCGAGATAGCTTATTGAAATTGTTCGCTCGCCGAGCTTGTGACGGTCACGGTCCGCAAAGGTGTAAAGCTGCTCAAGATAGCCAACCGGATGAGCCGTTTCTTTTTGAACCCACGCACGCAGACCAGATTGCAGCGAGCGATGCTCAGTTTCAAACGGACCGGAAGGCAACGCTTGCCCCTGACGCACCGTCATCACACGTGGCTGCTCACCTGTGACGGCGGTGAGAGCGGCAATCAACTCAGTATGGGCAATATCGTCCGTCAATACCGTCGCTACTTTCACTAAATCGTTTTGCCACCAGTATTCTACTTAATTTAAATACAAGCACCTTCAGTTATTGCGCATAGCATTCCCATTACAGGTTTTTAAACCCTTAATGTTAAGACATAAATGTCATGGCATAACATCAAAACCAAACCATTTTGCTGATAGCTGCCTTATTGTGCAGTCTGCCTTAGCAGCTTCAACTTCATCGTTGATTTTTTCCAAAAGTTCCGGGTTTCCTTTTCGAATTCCGACACTCATCCCGCGACCCAGAACGTCACCGATGGCTTTTAAGCTATCTTGTTCTGATCGTAGCGGGAACAGAAATCCGTTCAGCGAATGGATTTCCCCGCGAAGGCGGTTCCGATTTTTGCGCCGATGCGCTAGCGCACAAAAAACGCCGCATGAGGATGCGGCGTTTCTCTATTTTATGAGTATCGCGATTACGGCGTTACGTCGAAACCGAACCACTTTTCGGAAAGCTTCTTGATCGTGCCGTCAGCCTTCGCAGCTTCGATGGCTTCATTGAACTTTTGCTTGAGTTCAGGTTCGTTCTTGCGGATACCAACGGCAACACCACGGCCAAGAATGCCACCCTTAAAAAAAGGGCCGGTCATAACGATATCTTCATTGCCCGGCTTTTTGGCTGCGTCCGATAGATAAGCAAGCGAAGCAACGATGAGGTCAACACGGCCAGACTTCAGATCGAGATCATGCTGGTCGGTGGTCTTGTATTCGCGAATATCCGTCGAATCCTTGAAGTACTTGTCGAGCAGTGAAAGACCGAGCGAAGCAGTCTGAACGCCAACGGTACGGCCCTTGATTTCAGCCGCAACTTCATCAATCACTTTCTGGGAAGCAGCTTCATCCTTGGCAAGATAAAGCGTTTCACCAGTGTGCGGCAGCTTGGCAAACGGGCTGTCTTTCAATGTTGCGAAAGTCTGCGGTGTCAAGCCATAGGAAACCGTGAAATCGATGGTTTCTTCGCGCTTTGGTGTAGCGGTCAGACCAGCCATGATGGCGTCGAACTTGCCCGCATTGAGCGCTGGAATGATACCGTCGAAAGGCTGTGCCACCAGCGTGCATTCAGCCTTCATACGTGCGCAAAGATCTTTGTAGAGATCGACTTCGTACCCATCCAGTGTGCCGTCTGGCTTGGTGAAATTATACGGACGGAAAGCGCCTTCCGTAGCAATGGTGATCTTGTCCCACTTTTTCTCTTCTGCATGTGCAGAAACGGTCGTGAGAACCAGAGCCGAAACGAACAGGGCTTTGAACAATCCCATGGTCTTCATTTGATTTAACCTTACGCAGTTATTTGCTGACACGCCTTCTGGCATAAATCAGCGTTGTTTGAAATAATCAGGCCGCATTTTCGTGGCTGATAAATTTGCGGAAACGCTCGGATTTTGAATTTCCGAACACTTCTTCCGGCGCACCATCTTCCTCAACCAGACCCTGATGGAAAAAGACCACACGATTGGACACATCACGGGCAAAGCCCATTTCGTGCGTGACAACCAGCATGGTTCGCCCCTCTTCCGCCAGACCACGCATAACGCGCAACACTTCGCCGACCAATTCCGGGTCGAGAGCCGATGTCGGCTCATCAAAAAGCATGACTTTCGGTTTCATTGCCAGCGCACGCGCAATGGCGGCACGTTGCTGCTGTCCGCCGGACAAATGGGCCGGATAAAAGTCCCGCTTGTCGGCAATGCCAACCTTGGCCAAAAGCGCTTCTGCTTCTTCAACGCATTCCGCACGCTTGCGACCCTGAACATAGATCGGTGCTTCGATAATATTTTCCAGGATCGTCTTGTGAGACCAGAGATTGAAGCTCTGAAACACCATGCCCAATTCAGAGCGAATGCGCGAAACCTGCTTTTTATCAGCCGGATATGCTTCACCCTTGGAGTTTTTCGCCATGCGAATGGTCTCGCCGGAAACGCTGACAGTACCCGATGTTGGGGTTTCCAGCAGATTGATGCAGCGTAAGAAGGTCGACTTGCCCGAACCGGAAGAACCGAGAATCGAGATCACCTCACCTTCGCGCGCTTCAAGCGAAATGCCTTTAAGCACTTCATTGGTACCGAAACTCTTGCGCAGGTTTTCGACTTTCAAAGCCACCGGCGCATTTGAAGATATGACTTTGCTCACGATGTTTTTCCTTGGGTGCTCACTTTGACGACCGGCTGGCGCAGATAAGGCGTAAGCCTATATTCCGCAAACATCAGCGCGCGCGTCAGAACGAAGTTGATGGCGAGATAGATAGCGCCCGCAATAACGAACACTTCAATCGCACGATAAGATTCAGCGATCAGCTTGGCCGCGATGCCTGTCACTTCCATCAAGGTAATGATGGAGGCCAGCGACGTCGCCTTGACCATGGAGATCATTTCATTGCCGTAACCGGGAAGCGCCTGACGAATTGCCAGCGGCATGACGATGCGGCGGAAACAGGTGAAACGCGACATGCCGCAAGCTTTCGCAGCTTCGATCTGACCGCTTGGTACCGACAGAAGACCGCCGCGTATGATTTCGCTGGCATAGGCAGCGTTGTTCAAGGTCAGCGCAATGATCGCACACCAATATGGCTCGCGCAGGATCGGCCACAGGAATGAATAACGCACCGCCGGGAACTGGCTGAGGCCGTAATAGATAATGAAGATTTGTACCAAAAGCGGCGTACCGCGGAATACAAACACATAAAGGCGTGCAATCCAGTCGAGAACTGTTATGCCCGAAAGACGCATCAAGGCAAAAAGCAAAGCCAGAACAGCGCCAAAGATAATCGAACTGGCAGCAAGTTGAAGGGTCAGCGGAACGCCGCCAATCATCTGCATGAAGGCTTCCCAGTAGAATTGCAGGTTCATGATGCTCTCCGCACGCCGCGCGAGAAATGCCGTTCAGCTTTCTGCAGAATGGTTCCGGAAACCGACGAAATCAACAGATAGAGCGCACCGGCAATCAGGTAGAAATTGAATGGCAATCCCGTCGATCCAGCGCCGATCTGTGCCTGTCGAAGAATATCAACGACACCCACCACCGAGATCAGAGCCGACTCTTTCAACGCAACCTGCCACACATTGCCAAGGCCGGGCAGTGCGTGTCGAAGTGCAAGCGGCGCAATGATGCGGCGGAATTTTAATGCCTGCCCCATACCGCACGCCGAGGCTGCTTCAAGCTCCCCCTTCGAAACCGCACGATAGGCACCGCGAAAAACCTCGGTGTGATGGGCGCCACAGGAAATGCCGATCGCAAGTACGCCCGCCAGAAATGCCGGAAACCCGACAAAACCCTGTGCGCCGAAGAAATGACCGATCGCCGTTACGGCAGCGCTGCCACCGAAATAGAACAGATAGATCACCAGCAGATCAGGAATGCCGCGAATAATGGTGGTGTATGCGTCTGCAACACCACGCAGCGTACGTCCGCCGGAGATTTTTGCCCAAGCTGCGAACACACCAATGACAGCACCCAACAGATAGCCCAGAACGGACAGCGCCACCGTGACAAGCACCGCCATCATCAGCACATAGCCCCAGCCATCAGGCCCGAAGCTCAGAATATCGAGAAAAGCCTTCATGATGCCTCAGGCCGAATGGGGGATAAGGAAATAAACGTCATCTGTTTTCCGGGTCGTTCTTTCAGGCTGGTGCCTCATTTATCCAGGGTAGGCAAAGCTGGTTGCACACTATCCGGGATTGGGTTCACAAAAACAGCACCATTGAGCATTTTTTTATGATCTTCTTTGGCCTTTGCAATCTGTTCCGGGTTAAGAAACAGCTCGATCGCAGTACTTCCCATAATCTTCGCTGCATGGGCCATGCCTTTATGCGCCGCAGGCAGCTTACCCTGCGCGACCATCTGCCATGAATGAAGCGGCGTGCCGATTGCGCATGTTGCACCGCGCATCTGCACAGTAGGAACAACCCAACTGACGCTGCCAACATCTGTAGAGCCTACGAGCGAGTTATCGCCCTTATAAGGCTCATAGATACCTTCGCAAAGTGCAATTTCAGCATTTGGCTGGACACCGAAGCGGCGGAAGGCATCGGAGATATCTTCTTTGGTCAGTGTTGCCTGAAAACGTTTTGCGGTTTCGCGGTCCTGCTCATCAAAAATCGGCGGGCCGAGCCGATCAAGCTCGCGCTGCATCATCTGTTCCAGCGCCGGATTGCCAATCAGATTGGCATCACCGCTGACAATATTGCTCTTGTCCGTTGTTTCAGTCATCAAAGCTGCCCCCTCGGCAATCTTTTTGACGCGCTCCAGCAGACCCTGCATTTGCGGCAGATCGAGCGCAGGGATCAGATAGCGCACGCTGGTTTTTGCCTGAACGACATGGGGGGAAAAACCGCCTGTATCAGTGACTGCATAGTGAATGCGTGCCGATGACGGCATATGTTCGCGCATATAGTTCACGCCAACATTCATCAGCTCGACCGCATCAAGCGCGCTGCGCCCAAGATGCGGAGCCGATGCTGCATGAGCTGCACGACCGGTGAAGTTGAAATTGATTTCGTTGCAGGCCAGTGAAACCGGATCGTTTACGCCCGCAAAAGGGGCCGGATGCCAGCAGAAAGCAATATCGACATCGTCGAACAAGCCTTCGCGCACCATAAAGCCCTTGGCCGATCCGCCCTCTTCCGCAGGGCAACCATAATAACGGACACGCCCCTTGATGCCATTGGCTTCGAGATATTCCTTCACTGCAGCAGCTGCCAGAAGGGAACCCGAACCAAGCAAATTATGGCCACAACCATGCCCGTTGCCGCCCGCTTCAATCGGCTGCTCTTGCGCTACTCCGGCAAGCTGACTCAACCCTGGAAGGGCATCGAATTCGCCCAGAATGGCAATGACCGGGCCTTCTTCACCCGCCTCGCCCATCACTGCCGTGGGCAGGCCTGCAATCCCACGCTCAACACGGAAGCCTTCGGCTTCAAGCTGTGCTGCATGTGCAGCGCTCGATTTATATTCTTCGTAATTGGTTTCAGGATTATCCCAAACCATATCGCTAAGATCGAAATATGCAGCACTCTTGGAGTCGACAATATCCCAGATGTCGTGATGGTTTTTCAACGTGGTTCTACCGCTTGCGGCTGATGTTTCAAAATTTGCGGGAGAAAGAAGCAGTTCAAGGACAGCAAAACAACCATGGTTGAATTCGCGTTTCGCCAGTTTTTATGGCTGAAACATCATGGTCTGAATTCCGTCAAAGAAGAGAACGCTCCTCCCGAGCTGTACCTAGAGGTACTCTAAACTAGTGGCAACCGATATAAGTGAAATTGTTCAAAAAACACTGCAAAACAGTCATTTTGAACAAAATTAACATTCAATTTGATAAGTGATGGCTTTTATATCCTGATCAAGGTTGCACGCCGCCACTCAAAAGGCCGCGCGAGTGAAAACCAGCACGGCCCTAAATCATTTTGCGATGTGTGATCAGAAGTCCCAGTCTTCGTCTTCCGTCGCGACAGCCTTGCCAATTACATAAGAGGAACCCGAGCCTGAGAAAAAGTCGTGGTTCTCGTCGGCATTGGGCGAAAGCGCCGAAAGGATCGCCGGGTTGACCTTGCAGGCTTCCGCCGGGAACAGGGCTTCATAGCCAAGGTTCATCAGAGCCTTGTTTGCATTGTAATGCAGGAATTTCTTCACGTCTTCGGTCAGACCAACGCCATCATAAAGCGCTTCGGTATAACGCACCTCATTATCGTAAAGCTCGAGCAACAGATCGAAGGCAAAATCCTTGATCTCCTGCTTTTTGGTCTCATCAAGTTTTTCAAGCGCACGCTGATACTTATAGCCGATATAATAACCATGAACGGCTTCATCGCGGATGATAAGGCGGATGAGGTCAGCCGTGTTGGTGAGCTTGGCACGGCTCGACCAGTACATCGGCAGATAGAAGCCCGAATAGAACAGGAAGCTTTCCAGGAACACGCTGGCAATCTTCTTCTTGAGCGGATCTTCAGCGTTATAATTCTCAAGGATCAGCTGCGACTTCCTTTGCAGGAATTCGTTTTCTTCCGACCAGCGATAGGCATCATCCACATCAGGCGTCAGACACAGCGTCGAGAAGATCGACGAATAAGACCGCGCATGAACCGCTTCCATGAAGGAAATGTTCGACAGAACCGCTTCTTCATGCGGGGTGGAAGCATCCTCCATCAGTGTCACAGCACCGACAGCATTCTGGATCGTATCCAAAAGTGTCAGGCCTGTGAACACGCGGATAGTGAGCTGCTTTTCTTCCGCTTTCAGCGTTTCCCACGATTGGATATCGTTGGACAGCGGTACTTTTTCCGGTAGCCAGAAATTGCCAGTCAAGCGGTTCCAGACTTCAAGGTCCTTGTCGTCTTCGATCCGGTTCCAGTTGATGGCGCGCACGACAGCCGGCTTTTTCGTATTGTTGTTTTTAAACTGCATGTTCATTTGTCTCGATCCTGATCAAAGAGCGCAAGAGACGCAGCCTTCAACCTGCGTACCTTCGAGCGCCATCTGGCGCAGGCGGATGTAGTAAATCGTCTTGATACCCTTCTTCCAGGCGTAAATCTGGGCCTTATTGATATCGCGCGTGGTGGCGGTATCGCGGAAGAACAGTGTCAGTGACAGCCCCTGATCGACATGCTGCGTTGCCGCTGCATAGGTGTCGATGATCTTTTCCGGGCCAATCTCGTAGGCATCCTGATAATATTCAAGATTATCATTCGTCATAAAGGCAGCCGGGTAGTAAACACGGCCAATCTTGCCCTCTTTACGGATTTCGATCTTGGAAACAATCGGATGGATCGAAGAGGTCGAATGGTTGATGTAGGAAATCGAGCCAGTCGGCGGCACGGCCTGAAGGTTCTGATTATAAAGGCCGCCTTCCATCACGGATTTTTTCAGTTCCTGCCAATCTTCCTGCGTCGGGATCGCAATACCGGCGTTCTCAAAAATCTCGCGAACTTTCTCCGTCGCAGGTTCCCAGACCTTATCGGTATATTTGTCGAAATATTCACCGGTCGCGTATTTCGACTTTTCAAAGCCCTTAAACGAAGTCCCCTGTTCAATCGCGATACGATTGGAAGCACGAACCGCGTGGTAGGCCACCGTGTAGAAATACATATTGGTGAAATCGACGCCTTCTTCCGAACCATAGAAAATGCGCTCGCGAGCGAGATAGCCGTGCAGATTCATCTGACCGAGGCCGATCGCATGGCTTTCATCATTACCGCGCGCAACCGAAGGAACCGAGCCGATATGGCTCATGTCTGCAACGGCCGTCAGGGCACGGATCGAAGTTTCGATGGTCTTGCCAAAATCCGGGCTATCCATGGCTGCCGCAATATTGAGCGAACCGAGGTTACAGGAAATATCCTTGCCAAGATATTTATAAGACAAATCATCATTGAAAATGCTGGCTTCGCTCACCTGAAGGATTTCCGAGCAGAGATTGCTCATGGTAATGCGGCCATCGATCGGATTGGCACGGTTCACCGTGTCTTCAAACATGATGTAAGGATAGCCGGATTCAAACTGGATTTCCGCCAGTACCTGAAAGAAGTCGCGCGCGTTGATCTTCTTCTTGCGGATACGGCCATCATCAACCATTTCGCGGTATTTTTCGGTGATCGAAATCTCGGTCATCGGCACGCCATAAACGCGTTCAACGTCATACGGCGAGAAGAGGTACATATCCTCATCATTTCTGGCGAGTTCGAATGTGATGTCAGGGATCACAACGCCAAGCGACAGCGTCTTGATGCGGATTTTTTCATCTGCATTTTCGCGCTTGGTATCGAGGAAGCGCATGATATCAGGGTGATGAGCGTGCAGATAAACCGCACCCGCACCCTGACGCGCACCAAGCTGGTTGGCGTAGGAGAACGAATCCTCAAGCAGCTTCATCACCGGAATGATACCCGACGACTGGTTCTGGATCTGTTTGATCGGCGCGCCGGATTCACGAATATTAGTGAGGCTGAGTGCCACACCACCACCGCGCTTTGAAAGCTGCAAGGCAGAATTGATGGAGCGACCAATCGATTCCATATTGTCTTCAACGCGCAACAGGAAACATGAGACAAGTTCCCCGCGCTGCTTTTTGCCTGCGTTGAGAAAGGTCGGCGTTGCCGGTTGATACCGGCCCGCAATGATTTCATCGACCATTTCGCGTGCGTGCTGTTCATTGCCACGCGCAAGCGCAAGCGCAACCATGCAGACGCGGTCTTCGTAGCGCTCGAGATAGCGCTTACCGTCGAAGGTTTTCAGCGTATAGCTGGTGTAATATTTGAACGCGCCGAGGAAGGTCGGAAAGCGGAATTTCTTGTCATAGGCATGATCGAAAAGATCGCGCACGAAATTGAAGGAATATTGATCCAGCACTTCCTGTTCGTAATAGCCTTCATCGACCAGATAATCGAGCTTCTCACGCAGATTGTGGAAGAACACCGTATTCTGGTTGACGTGTTGCAGGAAATATTGCTGTGCCGCCTGACGGTCGCGATGCAGCTGAATCTTGCCTTCGTCGTCATAAAGGTTCAGCATTGCATTCAATGCATGATAATCGAGCGACGTTTCTGTCAGCTTCTGCGACTTCGCTGACGACGCGGCGCCGGAGTGATCCTGCTTTTCGGAAGCAGCCAGTGTCTCGCGCTCACGGGTCAAGGTTGTGTCTGCCGTGTCCAAAATCGTTCCATCCCGTCTTTAACATTGCCAATGTCTTCGTCGGTTCCCAGAAGCTCGAAGCGATAAAGATAGGGAACCTGACATTTGGCAGAAATGATGTTGCCTGCGAGGCCGAAGGCCTCACCGAAATTACTGTTTCCTGCAGCAATCACGCCGCGAATGAAGGACCGATTATTCGCATCATTGAGAAAGCGAATGACCGGCTTGGGAACAGCGCCTTTTGCACCCCCGCCGCCATAGGTTGGGGTCACAAGCACAAAAGGCTCGTTGACCTGCAACAGGCCAGTATTGTCTTCGTAGCTTTCCAGCGGAATGCGCTTTGAGCGCATCCCCAGACGCATCACAAAGCGATGCGTGTTTTCCGAGCGACTGGAAAAATAGACGATCTGACCCATAACAAACCCCGGCAGCAGTTGGGGCTTATGTGAGCGAGCTGATCATATCTGGACGGAATCCTGCCCAATGGGATTCACCGGCAACAACAACCGGAACCTGACGATAACCGAGACCCTGAACAAGATCGTAAGCATCGGCATCGGCGGAAATGTCGATAACATCATATTCAATGCCCTGGCGGTCGAGTGCGCGGGTGGTTGCTGTGCACTGGACGCAGGCTGGCTTGCTATAGACGGTGACGTTCATTTTTTCCTCACTGGGGATGGGTTGGGATGGGCTGCGAACTGGGATAAGACGCAAAAACGCTCACGCATTGCGAAATGCGCGTGACAAGAGACGACAACTAAAAGGCAACTCGCTCTAGAGCGCGTTTCGATCTGATTGAATCAGATCCACGCTCTAAACTCCTTTACTTTAAGCATAATTTTATCGACCATCGTTTCACTCCGACAGGACTTATGCTCCAAGCGAACATTCTGTACAGCCCGTAAAGGGCGGGCCAGAACTGGCCAATTTTGAATTACTAATCGACACGCTTTTCACCCCGAAGCTTTTGAGGGGATATTCGGGGCGGCAAAAGAAATGGCAGAACAATTCTGCCGGAATTCCATTACGCACCAACCGGACACCCCGCCCGTTGACGTTCACGTTCAAGGCAGGTCTCCTGGCTCACGGCTCTGCGTTCGCACCCGTCTTCCCGGCATAGGCCAGTGACATCTGGATTTGAACTCGCCGCTTACAGTTGCGGGGGCAGCTACGGCTTAACAATATCCACCATGGACATAGCGCACCGTATTCCCATCTTCGCTTTCAATTCTCACGAATCGTAAGAACCTTGAACACAAGATATGGTATCTGAAGTTAAAAAATCTTCAATGGATAGATGCTTCAAAATTTTTTAATGTTGGCTTTCTTAGGACTGACCTGTGAATAGCAGGGATATTTACCTGATCTGTCCACAGGCAAGCAGAGAACCGCTCACCAGATGCATTCTGTTGGCGGGATTCGCAGCGTTAGGAAATCCATCAATTGTGCTTTCACACAATATATAGTGTGGCTCTATATAGTGTGGCTCTTCATTTTTAAGCAAATTGAGCACACAGCAACATTCAGGAATAAAATTTCACCTTAAACGCCGCCCGAAAAATCTCGTCAACAAGATCAATGACTTGCTCCAAAATTCAACAGATCAAACAGTTGAACCGATTAAAATCGTCGATGTCCGCCGAAGGGATAATTTGACAGCGAGGCTTCATATCCTGTATCGATCTGGAAAATCCTGAACGTTGTTCAGCATATTGAACAATTAGGAAGAGATCCTCCCAAGCATCTCTTCGGACGACCGATGCACCGGCAGCATCGGGAAACTGCCGGTCTGGCTTTCCTCTACGCGAAAGCCAGACCGCTTTAAACCCAGTGTCTCGATGCCGGCGAGGAATGAGAGACCTCGGCTCTGGGTAAATATGAATAAGGGTGGAAATGATGACTGTAGCTATCAAGCCATTTTCGTTCGACACGGTCGGCTCAATGCTTGTCGAGTGGGGGGCTGCAAAGCGTCTCGGCGAAATTCTGGGCGAACGTTTCTCTGAACGAAAAATTCTCATCGTAACAGACAAGGGCCTGCACAAGGCAGGTGTTCTCAATGAAGCACTTGCTTCACTTGAAAAAGCAGGATTTGGCGTCAGCATTTTTGATTCTGTTGTCGCCGATCCGCCGGAATCGGTTCTGTTTGAATGCGTCGATCAGGCCAAAGCAGCCGGTTGCGACATCGTATTGGGCCTCGGCGGCGGTTCCTCGATGGATATTGCCAAGCTTGCTGCGGTGCTTATCATCTCCGAGCAGCAACTCTCAGAGCTTTATGGCATTGGCAAAGTACAGGGCACGCGCCTGCCGCTGATCCAGATCCCCACCACCGCTGGCACCGGATCGGAAGTGACCAACATCACGATTCTGACCACCGGCGAAACCACCAAGATGGGTGTTGTTTCCCGCCAGCTTTACGCAGATTTCGTCATTCTGGATGCAGAGCTGACCTGCGGTCTGCCAGCGCTTCACACAGCAGCCACCGGCATTGATGCTATGGTTCACGCCATCGAAGCCTATACCAGCCGCATCAAGAAAAATCCGCTTTCCGACGCTTTCGCGCGTGAAGCGCTGAAGCTCTTGTCCGCCAATCTGGTTGCAGCTTGCGAAAACGGCAAAGACCGCCACGCCCGCGAAGCGATGCTGCTTGGCGCAAACTATGCCGGCCAGGCCTTCTCGAACGCGCCGGTTGGTGCCGTTCACGCATTGGCCTATCCGCTCGGTGGCCACTATCATGTACCACATGGTCTCTCCAACGCCCTGATGCTCGGGCCGGTTCTGCGTTTCAACATGGCCGGCGCTGCGGAACTTTATGCAGAGCTTGCAGACCTGCTGCTTGGCAAAGCAGAAGGCACAACAGAACAACGGTCAGCAGCTTTCGTTGATTATATGGAAGACCTGATGAACCGCTCTGGCGCACCACGCCGCCTGCGCGACGTTGACGTCACCGAAGAAAGCCTCGAAACGCTTGCCCGCGATGCGATGCTTCAGACACGTCTTCTGGGTAATAACCCTGTTGATGTTACGGAAGCTGACGCACTGGCGCTTTATCGCGAAGCATTCTGATCCATCAATGACAATTTAAAAACAGTTCCCGGAAGGACTGGCCCAAGCCGCCACCCTTCCGGAGGTTTGTTTTGTCCTTTCGGAGTAACATCTTGAGCACTGAACGCATCGACGGTCAGGAGCAGCCATATTGGCCTGCCGGACCGTTCAAAATTCGTCTGCCTTTTATTCACTACAAATTCGAATGGCCTGACTATTGTCAGGGCCTGCTGATGTGCGCGGTCGATCTCGCAGCCATTCCTCTGATGGCGGAACTGTTGGGCATGCCATTTGAAGTGGCTTTGGCCGTGGTCGTTCTCAATGGTCTGTTCTACCTCACCCACCACCTGCTTGGTGACCCTGTTGTCCCGGGCTGGATCACACCGGCTGTTCCGCTCATCATGGCCTATTGCGCAACGTTCCCGGAAGGACCCGAACGCGTTCACGCACTCGTTTCCTTCCAGATGACGCTGGGGCTTTTATCCATATTGATTGGTGCAACTGGCATAGCCAATCGCGTTATTGCGGCCATTCCGCAGGCGATCAAATCCGGCATCATCATCGGCGCGGGCTTTGCGGCGGTCATTTCCGTCTTCAAGATCGGTGGCAACTTCGATATCTTCCCGTTCACCATCGCAATTTCTATCGGTCTTTGCTTCTATCTGATGTTCTCGCCGCAGTTTGCACGCCTGTCGCGCAATGGTGGAATTTTCGGACTGATCGGCAAGCTTGGCATTCTGCCGTGCATTCTGCTTGCGGTCGTGATTGCTCCGCTGTTTGGCGAAGCCAAATGGCCGGAATTCCAATGGACGATTTCGTCGCCTGACTTCAAAACTTTGTGGCGGGAATACACAATTTTCGGTCTTGGTTTACCACCGCTCTCAATGTTTCTGACCGCGCTGCCAACAGTTCTCGCGACCTATATCGTCCTCTTCGGTGACGTGCTGAAAACCAAGTCGATCCTCGGCGAAGCACAGCTTCATCGCCCGGATGAAAAGATCGACTATAATGCTAACCGCGCGCACCTCGTTTTCGGTATGCGTAATACTGGTATGTCAGTGCTTGGGCCCGATGTCACGATGTGCGGACCCGTCTGGGCTGCAATGCAGGTGGTCATCTGCGAACGCTTCTCTAAAGGCAAAAAGTCGATGCACTCGATTTTTGGCGGTGCAGGCTCGTTCCGCTGGGGTACGAATACCGGCCTGTTCCTGATGCCAATCGTGACACTTGTGCAGCCGATCCTAGGTGTTGCACTTACCCTGACACTGCTCATTCAGGGTTATGTTTCGGTTCGGATTGGCGTAATGGAAGCCCGTTCACAGCGTGATCTTGGCATTGCCGGTGTTACCGGTGCCGTTCTTGCAACGCGTGGCGCTGGCTGGGCTTTTGCCACAGGTGTTGTGCTTTGCCTGCTTATTTATGGCCGCGATTTTTTCAAGGGCGAGATTGATCGTACCTTCGTTAAAGATCAAAAGTCGCAGTAATCTGACCAAGAAGTCTCCCGGAAAATCACCGGGAGGCTTTTTAATCATATCACGGCAAATGGCTTGGAATTAATGAACCCCAGCCAGCGCAGCTGATAGACCTTTGAGAGATGTATTAAACGCTACAATTTCCATAGCTGAGCGGTTTGCGTAAATTACGTCGACAAACGCACCTTTTTTTATAGCTGCTCGTAATCTCGGGCCAACGCTTTGATACGCAACACACACATCTTTGTTGCATCCATCAACTTTGGCTGCAACTACTGACCCATGATCATCAAGCCGCAAGTTTATAGCATCACCTATATTCAATACGGGTGGAACTCTTAAGATCAACGTTGGCTGGCCATTTTGCATTGTCGCCAATGACCAGCTGAACACGTCGCTACCTGCCTCATCGACGATATTCTGAGTAATATTACATACGCGCACTCTACTCTTTAGATTCTCGTCGCAAATCAATGTCCAGTTGGGAAAGGGCTCTATTACGCGTCGATACTCTCCAGGGTTAATACCAGAAGGAATCTGGATGCCGGAAGGTTTAATTTTGTACGAGTGATCAACCCGACTTTGTGTTGCCTTATTCGCGAACGAACTACTACATAAGAATAAAAGAGCCGGAAAAGTAACTAAGAACATGAGAAGAGTACCAGCTCTTTTATGCATTAGCTTCTGCTCCTTAGTTAAATGTAAAGCTTGCGCCTGCACCTACACCCCAACGCCCACCGGAACTGGCTGCAGAAACATTGAGCCGCACACGCTGGCTTTCAGCTGTGTAGCCAAGCCCAAGCGCAAAAGCGCCCTGGCCGCCCCAAGCACCGCCACCAACCGCAGCACTAACTTTCCCCGGCCTATCGTCATACCTTAGTGATGAGGCAGCAAGCCCAATGGCGGCAGCCTGCTTAGCTTCTTTACTAACATCATCAATATGGCCGGTTAACTTCGAAATCTGCTCGTCTGTATATTTGTTCGATTGCCCGATAACCTCTCCGACCTTATTGTCCGTATATTCTGTTGATCGTTTGTAAGTCTCTTCCGACTTTGTGTCCGTATAAGTGTGCGCTGCACTGGCCACATCTCTCAGCTGCTTCATATTTGAAGCATCTGAATCCCGTGTCCCTGACGCAACATTATGAAGTACAACAGGCGCATTAGGATCTCCCCCGTGAAATGTTACACTATTCTCTGGCTTTCCATCCAAGCCGGGATCATATTGCACGACGTTTGGAGAAGGCTGCTCAGGAATTGAATGTATCTTCTGATCCAGATCATCAACTCGCTTGATCGTTCTATCCAAAGACTGGTTTGTTGCAAATAATTGCGAACCATTCACTGCATCTGTCGATTCTGTATCTAGCCGACCTGCCGCAACATTTTGAAGAATGCGCTCAAAACCTGCAGATCCGAAAGAAACTGCACTTACGGGATTAGAACCAGCATAATCATAATATTCATTGCCAAGAGTTGTACCCTTCGTTGCAACAACCTTCGATGTTTTTGATCCCGCACCGATAGCAACATCGCCCTCATTGGAATCTGCTTGAGTTTCAGCTCCCAATGCAATTGCATTATCCATAATTGCAGTGGCATTTTTTCCGAGGGCCTGGCTATTGACGCCTCTCGCAACAGCACCGCCTCCGATAGCTAGGCTTTCTGAACCAATCGCATCGCTATCACTAAGGGAAGAGTTAGCATGAAAATACTTGATACCGCCGCCATTATTAATATTCGTAATTTTTGTATTTAAATCTTCAAGCCCATTATCAACAGCCTTAAAGCCATCGCCAATATTATGATAATCTTTACCCCTTATATTATAGGTAGGATCTGTGAAGACTCCATCAGAGTTGAATTCAGATCCACCACCAACGATTGACGAGACTGAATTTCCAAAAGATTTATAGCCGTCACTAATCTTATTAACGGCTTGATTAGTTGCAAGTAACTGCGAACCATTAACAGCATCCATGGAATCCTGTGAAATTCTACCCGCCGCAACATTGGTTATTGTACGTTGAAAGTGCCTTTCTCCTTCACTACTGCCAACTGAGACAGTGCTAGTAGGGACCCTGCCAGCAAAAGTATATGTATCACCGCCAATCGTTGTATCTTTCGTTGCTACAACAGCTGACGTTACGGAATCTGCTCCAAGAGCAAGACTACCATCATACTCACTAACTGCATTAGCCCCAAGCGCCATGCTCCCCGTTTTGCTGGCTGTAGCGTTCGCTCCAATGGCGATTGCATTGAGTCCACTGCCGACACTGTTAGGGCCTATACCGATTGCATTCTCTGCTGTTGCCGAAGAATGTTCGCCCAAAGCAGTTGAATTCAAAGCACTTGCGGTAGCGTTGTAACCGAGCGCAGTTGCCCCCTGTTCTTTAGCATCAGAACATGCTCCGATAGCCGTCGCGCCAGTTCCGGCAGCCTTAGCCTTATTCCCCTCCGCCAAACTGTTATCATCATCGTCGTCTTGAGGATCAGCCTTGCCAATACAGTCTGTTGTGACTTGACCAACCTTACTGCCTAAATCAGTTGTCTGCGCAAACACGGGATGAATTAGAAAACATGAAATAGAACAAGAAGATAAAAGGAAAACATTTCTAATAAAATATTTTTTTTTGTTAAAATTGAAGTTCATTACACCCTCCTAAATTATTTTTTACTAATTTAGGTTTCCATATTTTTATTTACCTTTAAATCACTAATAATAGCTAGTATATTATAATTAATTATTTTTAAGAAAAATTAATAAAAAAGCATAATATAGATATAAAAATTATAATATTAAAATGATAAATATTTAAAATTCATTGCAGTCCTCATATATATATTATGAATTTTTGCATTAGAATTATTGAAATATATTCATTGATGACGCCGTTCTAGAATATGGATTCAAAATTGCGAAACGAACAATCTATTCTTCAAATATCCATAGCCGTTACTATTTTTGTTGCAGGATTTGGCGTCGTTTTCGGCCTTTTATCTGGTTCATTTTCCATTGTCTTTGACGGTGTTTACATGTTTGCTGATGCCGCGATGAGCGGGCTTGCACTCGTTGTCGCCAGGCTAATTGCCCTGTCTGCGCTACCAGAACCTCCAAGCGGAAAATTGCGTGATCGCTTCACTATGGGCTTCTGGCACCTTGAACCTATGGTTCTGGGCCTCAATGGCATCATGCTGACTGGTGTTGCAATCTATGCGCTCATCAATGCCATCGGAAGTCTGATGCATGGTGGCCGCGACCTCGAATTCAGTTACGCGATATTCTATGCGGTCGTTGCTCTGATTGCCTGCCTCGGCATGGCATGGCTCGAAACCCGTGCCAACCGCAGACTGAAATCCGACTTCATTGCGCTTGATGCCAAGGCATGGATCATGTCAGGCGGCATCACTGCCGCACTCCTGATCGCCTTTCTGATCGGCTATTTCATTCAGGGAACCCGGCTTGACTGGGTAACGCCTTACATCGATCCCGCTGTTCTTGCCCTGGTCTGTATCGCCATCATTCCGATGCCGATTGGTACCATCAAACAGGCGCTTGCCGACGTGCTGCTTGTGACACCTCTCGATCTCAAGCAGCATGTGGATCAGGTTGCCAAAGAAGTCGTTAAACGCAATGGTTTCAAGTCTTATCGCGCCTATGTCGCCAAGGTTGGGCGCGGCAAGCAGATCGAACTCTACTTCATCGTACCGCCTGATCAGCCCGCAAGAAAGCTCGAAGAATGGGATGCATTGCGTGATGAAATCGGCGATGCACTTGGCGGCGAAGGCCCAGACCGTTGGCTGACGATTGCCTTCACTACCGATGTTGAATGGGCCGTTTAGCGGCCCATTCACCCGCCTTTACTCAGCGCGCTGACGCCGTTTTGTCATCAGCATGGGTGCATATTCAAGAACATACAGCCCAAAGGCCAGCATCCATAAGAACGCCGATGCTGCGAGGAATGTATGAAAGAAATTAGGGACCATTTCCGCGAATGGGCGGATCAACGCTGACAGTATCAGACAAAGATAGGCAATCTGTGTGACAGGTGAAGCGACAAGTTCGCGGCCCGTATGTCCGCGGGTGGCCCGGGTCATGACTGCCAGCATCATACAACCAATGACACCGACCGTCATAACGTGAAGAGCCGAAAATGGATTGAGTTGTTCGAGAGCGGCCAGTGCTATGGCAACGAACCCGGCGGGTACAAAGAAGTAGGCGACATGCAGGATAAGAACCAGCTTGTCTTTTGCCACGCTCCATCCGCGCCAGCGATAAAGCCGAACAAGATGCAGACCAGCTGCGATGATTGCGATGACCGCCGTCAACCACTGTTCGGGCGCAATAATCCAGCTCACGCAGGCGAAGGCACCGACAAGAATGGCGAGACCGTCATACCGATTGAAAGGTACCGGAAAACGAGTGGCCCCCATCCGATTAAGCCAATTACGCGTGAAGCTTGGAATGATCCTTCCACCAATCAACATAACCAGAAGCACATAAGCACTGACTCCGATACGATTGGCAGTTGCTATGTCGCTGTTCGTTATCGCCAGATAATGGAAGCAGAAATTGGCAAGCATAACGATTGTCACTCCGGTCAGAACCTTAAGGTTCTTCCACTGATGTCCGGCAATGATTTCGCGCGATGCGATAAACAGGAGCAAAGGCAAAAAGAGGCTTTCAATACCGATTGCAATATAGAGATTAACAAGATCGGGAACCAGAAAAACCAATCGACCTATGAGCCAGACACTGAACAGCAGGGCAAGCGATGTACCTGAAACCGGTAAACGGCCTGTCCAGTTCGGAACAGCAGTCAAAAGAAACCCAGCGAGAATGGCGGACGAAAAGCCGAACACCATCTCATGAGCATGCCAGTTGAGCGCACCATAAGCACCGCCAACCGTCAGACCGAATGTGAGCGAGAGCATCCAGAGCAGCATGGCCAGAACAGCCCATATAGCCCCACCCAGAAAAAACGGGCGAAACCCATAGCTGAAGATTGCCGGACCAGACTTCTTGTAGCCACGAGCAATCGCACCACGACGTTCGGAGGGCACTGCTATGGAAGCTATCTGGGCAGTTGAGGCTGCGGGGGTAACCAGCAGCCCTTCCATTATTGTCATGACGTCCTCATCATGGAACCGCGGCCAGAGCGCATCGTATCTGTCTCGAATTTACCTGCGCTCCAGAATTATGGAGTTATGCAACACCGCTGCATATTGGAAACCCATTATTTTGCGCTGGCAATTGCCTTTTCGAGACGCGCTTGAACGGGTTTGGGCTTCTTGGCAGCAACGATTTCGTCAAGATTGGCTGGATTGTCACCAACAACGATTAGAGCAACCATGCCCATCGCATAGTGGGGCGTGCACTTAACAAAATATGCACCAGGTTCGGAGACGGTCAGAACGTAATTCTCGTTAATCTTGCTTTTGAATTTTTCCGCAGCTGCCGGGATCATATCCTTTACCGACTCGACATTGTGTCCCTTGTCGATCGGAATAAATGTGATCGTGTCGCCGGGGTTTGCTTTGATATAGGCAGGCTCGAAAACCATTGCACCTTCAGCACCCTTATTGAGCATGTGAACCTCAATATTTTCGGCCAAAGCGGGAGCAGCCATCGCAAGGCAAAGTCCGAATGCTGCGAATGGGATTGCAAACTTACGCATCTAATTTCATCTCCATGGGCCGGCTTCTGCAGCATCACGATGGTGCCGGAAGAACCGCGCTGCTGGAAACTTAGACCGACTCCATTTCAATCTCTTTGATTGGGATCAAACAGATTCAATATTGTTGATTATAACAGTCAGATATCCCGAATGGACTGACGAAGCGATCTCTGAGCGATCACGAAATACAGGTGATTTGCATCAAAACGCTCGCTACTGCTTCGGCAAGGAATCAAGATTTCGTGCCGAAACGACCGTGACCTGCATACAACGCTCCCCGCTAAACACAGATTTCGCGCAAATCGAAGTTTCCATTAGAACAAGAATTTCAGTGCCTTGCGATGTGTTTCAAATCGCACCCGCAAATGTGATCGCTGTTTGTGTTGACTATTAACACTTCGTTAACCACAGTTTGTTGCAATCTGTTACATAGCGTTACAATCGGATTGGCAGACCATATCGATACGAGGTGCATATTGGAAAAAATACGGCAGATAGAACAGCACTCCTTGCACACAAGGAACAGCTCTGCCGTTTCGCAGATGACATCATTCTGGGGCCTGATGCGCGCCTACTGGGTGTCGGAGCGTTGGAAGGAAGCATGGGCGCTGACCATCGCCATCTTCATCTTTACAGCCTTCATCAGCAAGACGACGGTTTGGGTTGCCGAAGCATCCGGCCATCTGATGAACTCCATCGTCAATGTCAAAAGCTCGCCGGTTCAAGACCCGCTGATGGGCATTGCCATCAATGCAGGCATGCTGATCGTGCTGATGCTCGGCAAAGACGTCATGCTGGTCGGCTTCCGGCATCTCCTATCCACAACCTTGCACCGCAAATGGCGCAAGTGGCTTAATGACAGCTTCTCCGATGCGATGCTGGATCGCAATCACACGCATTTCCACCTGCAACAGGGGAAGGGTGCGAACCTGCCGGACAATGTGGACCAGCGTCTGCAGGAATCCATCAAAGGCATGACCGGTGGCGCCATTGGTCTTGTTATGGGCATTGTCGGCGTCGTCCTTTCCGCCTTCTTTGTTGGCCAGAAGCTGCTTGAAATCTCGACCGAAGTGACCGGCCTTGAATTTCTTGGCTCCTACGGCGGCGCAGTACTGGCCTTCATTGCAATCATCATCTACGTGCCCATAGGCACCTTCATTGCAATCAAGATCGGCCGTCAGCTTGAAAAGCTGAACCTCGGCATGCAGAAAGCCGAAGGCTCGTATCGTGGAGAGTGGACGACGCTGCTGCGCCGCAGCTTCCAGATTTCCGCATCCGAAGGCGAAGCAGTGCAGCGTTCGGTCAACAAGCGGCTTTACAAGGATGTTGATGGCACATGGAACCGCCTCAACCGTTTCGACGCCGCCTATCTTGCCTTTTCGCAGGCCTATGGCTTCATGTCGAACCGTATCATCGCCTATATACCGGGTCTCGTGCCCTATATGAGCGGCGCTGTCAGCTTCCGCAATTATGTGACCGGCGCCGAGCTGGTGGCAGCCATGATCAATGATTGCTCGTGGTTTATTCAGGTCATGCCCGCAATCGCCAATCTGCGCGCGAATGCCGGTCGTGTGACAGGTCTCGCACAGGCCATTGAAGCGGTGCAGGAACCAGCAGAATTCTACGCGCGTTCCGGCGTAAACCGCTTTACTTTCTCAACCCAGCACCAGCGTTTCGGTCTTTCAGTCCGCAATCTCGCTCTCATGCAAGGACCGGATAACGAAGCAGCATTCCTGCGCTCGGGCGTGATCAATATCCGTGCCGGTGACTGGGTCTATATGCGCGGTGAATCAGGTTCCGGCAAAACATCCTTCATCAAGGCGCTGAATGGCCTTTGGCCTTATGGCACCGGCAATATCATCTTCCCACAAAAAGCGAAGGCCATCTACACACCACAGGAAGCGAAGTTCCCGAACGTATCGCTCAAGCAGCTCGTATCTCTTCCAGAAGATGAAAGCGCATTCAACGATCTCGCTGTCGCAGCCGTTTTGCACGAGGCGGGTCTAGGTGAATTCATCCTGCGCATGAATGATGACAATGCAGATGGAACGGCATGGGACATGGTGCTTTCAGGCGGTCAGAAGCAAAAGATCATGCTGGCGCGACTTCTGTTGCACAAGCCATCAATCATCTTTCTGGATGAAGCAACCGGCGCGCTTGACCCTGCATCCAAGACGCGCTTCCACTCTGCTCTGAAGACACGTTGCCCGGATGCAATCGTCATCAGCATCATGCATGAGGAAAAGCTTCCAACACTGGAAGACGGCGAAAGCGTCTACTCTCATGTGCTGGAAATAAAAAATGGCTATGTTTCGCTGAAGCCGGTCGATCTTGTCATCGAGCCGGAAGCCCCATTGATTGCGGCAGAGTAATTGTAGTCTCATGAGAAAAAATACTATAAATATCTGGCTGCTTGGAAGCGTCAGCTCTTCCGGTCGCCTGATTATATTGTAACATGCACTGAATAAATTTTTCCGAATCCGGCCTTTCTCATTTACGGACAGTGCAATGACTTACGTTCCCGACCCGTCTCGCTACGATTCAGCCATCTTTCGCCGCGTGGGCCAAAGCGGTCTCAAATTACCGGCAATCTCGCTCGGCCTTTGGCACAATTTTGGTGATACAACAACTTTGGATCGCCAACGCGAAATCCTGTTCAAGGCATTTGATCTGGGCATCACCCATTTCGATCTCGCAAATAACTACGGTCCACCTCCGGGATCAGCAGAAATCAATTTCGGTCAGGTCCTGAAACACGATCTGGCGGCATATCGTGATGAGCTGATCATATCGACCAAAGCCGGTTGGGATATGTGGCCGGGGCCCTATGGGGCCGGTGGAGGGTCGCGCAAAACCTTGCTTTCGAGTCTTGATCAAAGCTTGAAACGACTGGGCGTTGATTATGTCGATATCTTCTATTCGCATCGTTTTGACGCGCATACTCCACTCGAAGAAACCGCCGACGCACTGGCCTCTGCCGTTCGTCAAGGTAAAGCTCTATATGTAGGAATCTCTTCTTACTCAGGCAACAAAACGCGTGAAATCGCGAAGCTTCTTGAACTGCGTCGGGTTCCACTGCTGATCAATCAGCCGTCCTATAATCTGTTCAACCGCTGGGTTGAAAAAGACCTGCTGGCGGCAAGCGAAGAAGTAGGGTCCGGCATTATCGCCTTTACGCCGCTGGCACAGGGCCTGCTCACCAACAAATATCTCAATGGCGTGCCCGAAGATTCCCGCATCAATCGTCCGGGTGGGCATGTCCTGCATCAGGAACATTTGTCTGCCGCAAACATCGAACGTGCGAAGGCACTGAACGAAATTGCCAAACGTCGCGGACAGTCGCTGGCTCAGCTTGCTCTTGCTTGGGTATTGCGTGATCAACGCGTGACATCTGCCTTGATCGGCGCCAGCTCTGCAAAGCAAGTAGAAGAGAATGTCGCAGCACTCCAGAACCTGTCCTTCACGGCGGAAGAGTTGGCTGAAATTGATCGCTACGCGGTCGAGGGCGGCGTTAATCTTTGGGAAAAGCCATCCCACGATGAAGCTATTTAAGGCTTAAAATAGCGTAGGAAGTAATAATAAAAAGGCCGGTTTTCGGCCTTTTTATTTACGCAAACATACTAAATCTTCTCTCATGATTTTAGAAAAATACTAATTTTGGCGATTATTTAGAAATCGTATTTCTTGTTGTATATCGCACACTAAGTCATCATTCGCCTATGGATTATACAAGTTATGTTTACATAATAATTGCTATCGCCCCTTTCATAGTTTGGGGGATGGTAATTTTCGCCCTCTCCAATGACGCGTGGTCAGTGAAAAATGGACGATCCGATAATATAAACGACAATGAACAAGAAGATACGCATGGAATATCTTTTATTCCGTACGGCCTGGTATTTCCTCTTTATTATCGCTCTTCTGGACAGCAGAGTTTTATAGGTTAACGCAACATGCTGTTGTTAATCGCCTGTCCAATACAAAATTCATGATGGAAAGTACCGATTGCTACGGTTATGGATGTCGTCATCATAGCCATAAGCAAAGGATTTCGTCATGAAGCATTCCCTGATTGTCTCTCAAGGCCGAGTGGCAGATCGTACAGGCGGTGCGATACCAGGAGCATTGGCGCTGGCTAATTCCCTTGCAGCCCGGTATGGCTTTGAAATACAGACGGCGGGAAAGCCATCTTCAGCAAAAAATGATCATTGGAAAGACGCGCTGCTGGAAGCAGAACAGACGCTTACGCAACTCGCAACAGCCGTATCAGCGGAATTTGAAGCGGGACGGCGTCCTATTCTGGTAACAAATACGTGTTCCGCAAGCCTTGCCACGATCCCGCAAGCGGTTCGATATATCGACGATCTCGTTGTTTTATGGATTGACGCTCACGGCGATTTCAATACTCCAGCCACAACAGCATCGGGATATCTCGGCGGCATGGCCCTTGCAGGCATTTGTGGCATTTGGGACACTGGACACGGCGCAGGACTGGCCAGTGAGCGCGCAATCATCGTTGGTGGCCGCGATATTGACCCTGAAGAGCAATTAGCCCTTGATAAAGCTGGGGTTCAGGTCGTTCGTCCTGCAAACGTAACGGCTGAAACTATCCTTAAGGCCATAAAGGGCCGGCCAGTTTGGATTCATATCGATTGGGACGTTATGGAACCAGGACTTATTCCAGCAGCTTATGCGATTGATGATGGTTTGAATGTTATTCAATTACGCAGCATTTTGGCCGCAATCCCTGAATCTCAAATCGTCGGAATTGAGCTGGCTGAATTCGAAATGCCCGAAGCCCAACAGGATGCGGAAAACGCCCTGGCCCTCATTCGAGAAGCCACTGCGCCGCTTTTCAAAAACGTATGAGCCACAATCCTGTGCCGTCTCTTTCATCACGGCTGCACATATGCCGGGCAGTCCAATTTCCACCGACATTCAACTTTAGGACTACATGCCAAAAACCTTTCAAAAAAATACTATATATTACAATGCTTTAAATAAAAATCAGGTTAAAGTAATTGCTCATACTGATACAGTTCAATCTTGATATTACTACAATCTTTAATTAGCACATTCAGCAAGACACGCGCTTTTTTATATACTATGAAGCAGACATACCTTAAGCGTGTTGAATTGCGGATGCACACACATGAACTCCGATTTAGCGCAGCCACAATGGCGCATATCTGAACTTTTGCCAGCTCTCGCCCTTTTTATTGTGGGCTTCACTACTCTTCTTTATGCTTTGCTCTATCCACGCGGTGAAAACGACCAATACGCTGTTCTGCTGCAACCAGGGGCGAATATCGCCCAGATCACCACGATGCTCGAACAGACCGACGCGCAGATTGTTTCGATCAATGAGCGTATGAATGTCGTTGTCGTCCATGCGGAGCGCGCTGATGCAGTGACCGCACTCTATGATGCGGGCGCATGGCTCGTATTCGAACCTTCCCAGCTTTCAAGCTGTATCGATATCTCGGTCACCGGGGCCTAATTTCATGATCATTGAACTTGATGATATTCGCAGACGCTTTGCGCGCTTTCTGGTTATTTTTCTTTGGCTGCACGTCCCGCTTTTTGTGGTGATTGCTTATGCAACAGGCACCTCGGTTATCGGTGGCGCACTGCCCGCCGCCTTCCTTGCTGTATGTTATAATCTGATGTGGTTGCGCGTCGATATTGCGCCAGAAACACGATTTCTTTCAGCGATTGCTCTGGTCGCAGAACCCGCAATCCTGCTTTACCTCTTGCGTGGCCATATCTGGCAAATGGACATGCATATGTATTTCTTTGCCATGCTGGCTCTCACCATTGGCTGGTGTGATCGCCGCGCAACAATCATTGCCGCAATAGCAGTCGCTTTTCACCACCTTGTGCTGGATTATTTCCTGCCCTCGCTGGTCTTTCCAACAGGAAGCGATATCAGGCGTGTGATGATCCATGCCGTGATCGTAGCCGTTGAAGCAGCCGTTCTGGTCTGGTTTAGCGACATGCTCGTCGCTTGCGTTAACAGCATCAGCAAAATGCGCGATGAAATAATGGTGAAAAATGCCGAGATCGAAAAGCGTTCCGAGCAGGTCGAGCAGGCTTATAAGGCAAAAGGCATGTTCCTTGCCAATATGAGCCATGAAATCCGTACACCGCTCAATGCTATTCTTGGCTTCTGCCATCTGATGCAGCGTACGGATATGACCGAGCGCCAGCGTGACTATCTCACCAAAATCAATAGTGCCAGCGGATCATTGCTCCGTCTGATCAATGACATTCTCGATTTCTCCAAGAATGATGCGGGCAAGCTGACACTCGAAAACAGACCATTTGAACTGCGCGCCCTGTTTGACCGCAAATTGCAGATCACAAGTGCAGAAGCGCGCGCGAAAAACGTCAATGTCAGCCTTCATATTGAAGAAGGCGTTCCTGAGCGACTCGTCGGCGACGAGATGCGCCTTGGCCAGGTTCTGCTCAACCTGATGACCAATGCGATCAAGTTCAGCGAGAATGGCTCGGTCACGTTGCGCGTCAGCGGTAAAACAACACAAGACGGTGATTATCGGCTCAAGATCGCCATTGCTGACACTGGCATCGGCATGACTGATGAACAACAGTCGAAACTGTTTAATTCGTTCTCGCAGGCAGACAACTCTACCACGCGCCGCTTTGGCGGCACTGGCCTTGGTCTGGTTATCAGCAAGCAGATCGCAACCCAGATGGGCGGCGACATTACAGTTAGCAGCGCACCGGGTAAAGGCAGTGTCTTCACCGTCACATCGAATTTTGAAAATCTGGACCGCAGCCACGCCATTATTGAAAGGCCTCTGCCACATATTCAGAAATTGCGCGTTCTGGTCGCGGATGACAATCCAGCCTCGCGCGAAATATTGCAGGGCGTCTTCGCAGACTGGTCGATTGCTATTGATCTCGTTGCTTCTGGCAATGAAGTCATTGGCGCTCTGGAAACAGCTTTTCAGCGCGGCAATCCTTATGACTTGTTGCTGCTTGACTGGAAAATGCCGGGCATGGACGGTATGGAAACCGTTACCAGCCTCTATGCCAATGCGAAGCTGACCAAGCTGCCGGAAATCGTGCTGATCACCGCTTATGGCAGCGATGAATTCAAGGCCAAGGCTTCTCGTGCAGGGATTGCGGCCTATCTGCCAAAGCCAATTGAAGCGCAGCAGATATTAAAAACGCTGAATGAAATTTTCCCACTTTCAAAAGGCACGTTAGAAGCAGCGCATAATTCAGAGCTGATATCGGAACCGCTGCGCGGAGAAAAAATTCTTCTCGTTGAAGACAATGCAATCAATCGCGAAATCGCGTATCAGCTTCTCAGCGATGCTGGCTTGGAAGTCGATACGGCAGAAAACGGCCGTATGGCCTGTGAAAGCGTTGAGCGATCAGGCGATAGTTATGCAGCGATCCTCATGGATGTGCAGATGCCGGAAATGGACGGGCTGGAAGCCACACGCCATATTCGTCGCAAATGGACAGCTGAAGCATTACCTATTCTTGCGCTGACGGCACACGCCTATGAAGAAGAACGCCGTCGCTGCGCTGAAGTGGGCATGAATGATCACATTGCCAAGCCGATCGATCCGGCAATTCTGATTGGAACGCTTGAACGCTGGATGAAGCCGCGCCGCACGAAAGCGCCCGGTGCTATTGTGGAAGATAAAATCCAGCAGGTTGTTTCATCCGATCTTCCTGAGCATCTGCCACCTTTCGATCTGGCGCGCGCTCTTGGCCGTGTGAACGGCAAGAAGGCTCTGTTACGCCGCCTTATCATCAGCTTCCATGATGATTTCCTGAATGTAATACCAACACTCAAGGAGCAGCTTGCCAAAGGTGATCTGACCAGCGCACGCCGCCTTGCCCACACACTCAAAGGTGTGGCTGCATCACTGGAACTGCCTGCAATATCGCGTATTTCCGCAGAAATTGAGCTGGCTATTGCTAACGAACAGCTGGTTGGTCTTGAGCCGACACTCTTTGCGCTTGATGCGGCACTGAAACCTGCGCTGAAAGCTGCTGAAAGTCTGAAGGAACAGAAGAGTGAGACAACAAATCAGGCTGACACCAGTGTTCAGCAGGCAGATATCGAAGCGGCGGTAACAACATTGAGAGAGAACCTCACCCGACGCAGCATGCGCGCGCGCAGCAGTTTTGATGCTCTGCTGCAACTGGCTGAACCATCAGCTTCGGGCGAGCATGCGCAGGCTTTGCAGGACGTAAAGCAGGCACTCGACAAACTCGATTACGAAACCGCCCTGCGCAATCTTAATGCCGCTTTTCCGGCATAAAAATTAAAGTGCCGCTGTGGCTGATACCGCAGCACATTGAAGACTACCGGAGTTAATTACATGCCCAATCGTGCAACCGTGCTGATCGTCGATGATGACGTTTCCAACATCGAGATTATGAATGCGGTGCTTGAAGACCATTATGAAATCTGTTTTGCGACCTCGGGTGAGCAGGCACTTGAAGTCGCACGCTCAGTTTTGCCCGATCTCATTCTTCTAGATGTCCTTATGCCGGGCGTTGATGGTTATGAAGTATGTACACGCCTGAAAAACGACCGTCTTCTCGCTGACGTTCCAGTTATTTTCACAACTGGGCTGGACGATCAGGAGGCCGAGGTCCGCGGTCTTTCACTGGGAGCTATTGATTATGTCACGAAGCCCGTCAATCCGATCATTCTGCGCGCACGCGTTTCAAACCACGTTGAACTTAAGCGCTTACGCGACCAGTTGGCCCAAATGGCCGTCACCGATGCACTGACCGGCCTCAGCAATCGCCGACAACTCGAAACAACGCTGAAGTCTGAAATCGCACGTCTGGCACCGACGGGAGCGTGGCTTTCTGTGATCATGCTCGATATCGACTTCTTTAAGCTGTTCAACGACACCTACGGCCATCCAGAAGGGGATCGCTGCATCGCCATGGTTGCAGCAGCATTAACGCGTGCAGTCCACAAAGTGTCGGGGCTTACCGCGCGCTATGGCGGAGAAGAGTTTGCCTGTGTGCTTCCGGGAGCAGACCCCGAAGCAGCCTTAACGACCGCGCGTGAAATCCAGTTTCAGGTTCAGTCGCTGAACATCCCGCATATGGGTTCAAAAGTCAGTGCCAACGTTACTGTCAGCATTGGTATAGCTTCCGCGCAGGCCCAACCGGGCATGGATGGCTCGCTTTGGCTGGCACACGCAGATCATCAGCTTTATTCGAGTAAAAAAAGCGGTCGCAACCAGATCGCAAAAATCGAATTCTCTGCCACAGGCAGCGTAACGCGAAAAACAGCCTAAGACTTAAGGAAGTGGTAGCTACCCTCAAGTTTTAGTGTAAATCAAGGTGCTCTTTGAGCGGCATGTCGTCATGAACAGACACGGTTTGCCGCTCGATCATCCGATGCACCAGAGGCGGTGTGGATCCCTTATGAAGCGCCAACAATCTCTCTGAAACCTCTGCATCCGAATGCGTGCGGCGCTGATTGTGGCGCACATATTCAACCCATGTCGGCACGTGATAGCTCTCGGTCCATGTTTCAGGGTTTTCAAGATCGCGCAGCAAGGCCCATTGCCGCGCACCATCCCGGATACGAATACGACGTCTGAGCGCCATTGCAGCCAGAAATGCCTGCACGTCTTCCTGCGCAATTTTATAATCGACCATAATCATGATCGGACCGCTGCGTGAACGCAGATCAAGACGCAAGCGTGGTTCGCTGAACCGGTTGAGCGGATCAAGATTAAGCTGCTCAAACTCAGGTTGCGGTAAACAAAATCCGACCAGCACACCAAACAACAGAACACAGGCAGCGGTCATTAAGGCACCCGGCACGCCGAATTCATCTGCCACCGAGCCCCAGAGCCAGCTGCCCGCTGCCATCCCGCCAAAGGTAGCAGTCTGATAAAGCGCCAGCGCGCGTCCAACCACCCAGCGCGGTGTCGAAAGCTGCACCGTGACATTGAAAAGTGACAGTGCCAGAACCCACGACATGCCTGCTGGGAGCAGAAAAATGCATCCAAGCCAGATGCTGCGGCTCACGGAGAGCAACAGACAGCTAACCGCAAATGCAGCAAAAGCGCCGCGCACCAGCCATTCATTGCCCAGCAATTCGCGTAAACGCGCGCTCGAAAGCGCGCCGCCAATGGCGCCAATTCCAAAAAAGCCAAGCATAATACCGTATGTCAGCGCCGTCCCATCAACGAGATCGCGCGCGACGAGTGGCAAAAGTGCCAGAATAACAATTGCGGACAGACCAAAAAGAAAGCCGCGAAACATGACTTTGAGCAGATTCGGCGACATGGCCACATAGCGTAAGCCTGCCAACATAGCTGGTCCAAGCGCCTCACGCGGCAATGTTGATTTGGTTGTTTGCGGCTGCCAGCGCCAGAGCGCCAGAATAAGCGCACAATAGCTGAAAGCATTGAAGATAAATGCAAAAGCGGCACCCGCCACAGCAACAATGGCGCCGCCAATTGCTGGGCCGATACTGCGCATGAGGTTGAAACTCATTGAATTGAGCGCAACAGCTCCTGGCAGATCAGCTCGCGGAACAATATCGCCCATTGATGCCTGCCACGACGGATTGTGCAAAGCACCGCCGCAACCAATCAGAAATGTAAATGCCAGCAGCATCCATGGTGTCAGCATATTCAAATATGCGCAGACTGCGAGGGCTGCTGATATAATCAGTAATAATATCTGAGCGGTCAGCATGATGCGACGGCGATCAAAATTATCGGCCAGGGCACCGGCAGCAACAGAGAAAATCATCACGGGCAAAGTGGTGGAAGCCTGCACCAGCGCAACCATATCATCAGAATGCGCGATTGTGGCCATCATCCAACCCGCGCCCACTGTCTGCACGAGACCACCAAGGTTTGAAAACAGCGTTGCGGACCATAGTGCGCGAAAAGTTCCGTATTGAAACGGCGCAAGGGGGGATTTTCTTTGCGGCATTCGGACGAACCTCCGTATTCATCCGTTATCGGAGAGCGATGCCATAATCATGAATCAGGCCAGCGCGTTAAAGTATTTCCAATGTAAAGCCAACCCATCAAAATGCGCTAACTTTTATTTTTAATCCCTCTCTTATTGCAGTCACTGCAAATTTCTTAATTATTGCCGCCAGCAATGATGATCCGCAGCGAGATAAATTCCGACTGATAAAATAACCGGCCGCATCAGACCTATCTTACAAGATTATTATTTGGTTCAAATTGACATCATCACTGATCAATCGATTTCCCATACTGACGGTTGTTGATCTTCTCCATATGCAGCAGCAGCGCAGAATGATCGGCATCACCATTACCGGCTTCAACAAACGAGCGGAATTCATCGCGCACTTGTTCAGTTAATGGAAGTTGAAGAGAAAACTGCTCCGCCATATAAGCCACCGCGTCGAGATCTTTCAACTGCAAACGTGACGGACCACCAGGCTGAAACAGACGATCAACCATACGACGTCCGTGTAATTCTAATATACGGCTCTCTGCAAAGCCTCCTCGTATCGCATCACGAAATTTGCCTCGATCAGCTCCTCCGGCTTCAACAAGCACCATAGCTTCAGCAATAGCACCAATCGTAATCGCGACAATCTGTTGATTGGCGAGCTTGCAAATCTGTCCAGCCCCCGATGGGCCAACATATGTGACACGCCCCAACGCTGCAAAAACATCCGCCAATTCGTGAACAGATTTCTCATCACCACCAGCCATAAGCGCCAGCGTGCCAGCTTCCGCTCCCACAGTGCCGCCCGAAACTGGGCAGTCGATATGGTGAATACCCATTTCTTTCAATTGTTGAGAATGCTCGCGCGCTGTGGGGGGAGCAATTGACGATGTATCGATAACAATTGTGCCAACTTTCAACGCTGATGCCACACCATTATCGAATAAAACTGAACCAACTGCCTTGCCATCAGATAACATTGTAAAGACGATATCGGCCTTTGCGACGGCCTGCAGAGGGGTGGCAGCCACTTTTGCTCCATCTTTCAATAACGCTTCCGCTTTTGATAGATCGCGGTTCCACACAGAAACTTGAAATCCAGCTCCCAGCAGTCGGCGCACCATTGGAGCGCCCATCAGTCCCGTTCCAAGAAACGCTATTTGACGTGTCACCGCGAACCTCCCAATTCGTCTTCTATGTGAGCTTTGATGATCTCATCGAAAGAAGCTTCCGCCGTAAAACCCAATTCAATTGCGCGTTTGGCCTCAAAGCCCGGCGCCCATCCCGCACATATACGCATAATCATGTCATCCGGCTTCTGCCGAATGAGCGCGACGGCTTTATCACCGGCAACGCGCCGCAAAGCTTCAATTTGCTCACCAACGGTAACTGAAAGTCCGGGCATGGAGAGATTACGATTTGACCCCAAGCGCTGAAGATCTATGGTTGCACCATGCATCAAAAAGCCCACAGCAGACCGAGGAGAAGTATGCCAATGGCGAACATCGTCGGATACGGGCAAGATCGCCTCTTTTCCTACCAGCGGTTCTCGTAGAATACTTGAGAAGAAACCTGATGCCGCTGCATTTGGTTGCCCTGGTCTGATGCAAATGGTTGGCAGACGAATGCCTATGCCGTCAAAGTATCCGCGCCGAGAATAATCCGATAACAGCAGTTCGCAGATAGCTTTCTGCGTCCCATAGCTAGTGAGCGGTGTCAGGTGGTAGTCGTCAGGAATAGAGAAAGGGAAAGGGGCGCCAAAAACTGCGATCGATGATGTGAACACGATACGCGGATAATAACCATCTTTGTCATGGGCGCTCCGAACAGCATCAAAAAGAAAGCGCGTTCCGTCGAGATTGATCCGATAGCCCTTATCAAAATCGAGCTCAGCCTCGCCCGATACAATTGCTGCCAGATGAAAAATGACATCAGGGCGTTGATCGATCAGCTTTTCAGCTACACCGGGAGCAGATAAATCCCCGGTCTCCAACACTAATTTTCCGGTGAATTCTACGGGAACCTGCGGATCAACGACATCAAAAAGTGTCAGTGCTCCCACGTGCCGACTGCCAAGCATTCCATCTTTAGCCAATCGCTCGCATAGCTTGCGACCAACCATACCAGCAGCCCCGATAATTAAAATGTGCATTTACTCTCCTCCATAATGCACACTAAAGTCCTTTCATTCGCTAAAAACAATAAAATCATAAAATTAGCAGATTTATCGCTTCGGGTTTTATTAAACTTAATTTTTCTGTTTGATCTTCTGTTCGCGAAAGAAAATAAACAGACCTGACCCGACGATAAGTGCCGCACCCATAATCATTTCGGCTTTAGGTACGTCTCCAAAGAACAACCATCCAAATAGCACGGCCCAGAGCAGAAGGGTGTACTGAAGAGGTGCAACTGTTGCCGCATCAGAAATTTTCAGTGAACGATTAACCAGCATATGTGCGGACATAGACACTACTCCTAAAAGCAGCATTAGCACAAACTCCGTAGAACCTCCCATCGGTCGCCAATCAAAAGGTGCAAAAACCAGTCCTGCTATCAAAGCACCGATCAACTGAAAAAAGACCAAGGTTTTATCCGGTGTGTTTCTCAGACTTCTTCCTGAAATCATCATGAACGCAAAAGCAGCTGTGCCAAAAATTGAAATAATCGCTGGAGCAGTGAACATCGCGCTGGATGGGTTAAGCGCAATCATCACACCTATAAAACCTATAGCTATAGCGGTCCAACGCCGCCAACCCACCTCCTCACCGAGCAGGAATGGTGATGCAGCAGCCACATAAATTGGCGCCGCAAGCCAATATGTCATAACATCAGCAAGTGGTAGATACATCACCGCATAATAAAACGCGAAGACTTCAACGGTTGAAAAGAAAACACGCGCAGCCTGCATAATAGGCTTTTCAGCTTTGAGGATCGGCTTCAATCCTGCACGCCAAAGGAAAGGGGCCAGAACCAGAAGTGCAGCAGTACTGCGGATCAAAATAACCTGACCCACACTATAGCTGGCAACAAGCCACTTACCCATAGCATCGTTCAAAGCGAACATCAGCATTCCAAGCAGCATCAGCGCTGGTCCCGTCAGGGCCGGAAGTGAATGGTGACTTTGCGATGGTTGAGATGCGGCAGACATTAAACATCTGATCAGAGCTGTTCGATGCTGTGTTTCATATAGAGTTCAAGCCCAAAATCCAACGCTTTCCGGCTGCGGCGAAAATTTCAAACCAAGCGTCAAAGCTCTCTTGCACCAGCGCTTTACCTAAAACGCTATCGATGTAGCGATTCAAATTCGCCAGTGCTCTACAATGTTATTTAAAAACTTAATTGAACCTTCATGGATTGATTGCGATCCCCCGCAACTTCGAATGCTGTTAGGATATCTTCCAAAGGATAGATCGAACTTAGAAGCGGCTTCACGTCGACAGCTCTACGATTAATCAAATCAACAGCAAGCCCGAACTCCTCGTGAAAGCGAAAGGAACCACGCATATCGATCTCTTTTGAAACGACAATATTTTGCGGAATGGAGACATCTCCACCGAGCCCAACTTGCACCAAAATGCCAAGCGGCTTTAGAACTTCAAGTTCTGCCCGCATAGCACGCTCGTTACCGGAAGCTTCAAACATAATATCGAAATAACCCTTATTCGAAGCATAGTTTGCAGGTTGTTCGGGATTATCATTCACATTTATTGTGCGATCGGCACCGATTTCTCGCGCTTTTTTAGCACTGGTTCCATCACGCCGGTTGCTACTATTTCACGCGCACCATGAGCGCGGGCAGCAATAATGATCAACGCACCAATCGGTCCGCAATCAGTAACCCGAATGCGCTTATTGAGCAACGAGCCTGCTCGTGCGATTGCATGAAGCGTCACTGCCAGCGGTTCAGCAAATGCAGCTTCATGTATGGAAATGCCGTCACTAACCTTGTGGCACTGCCAGCTTTCTACAACCAGCTTCTGACGAAATGCAACCTGAATATGAGGCATAGGCATCGCGCTACCGTAAATGCGCATATTGAGGCAGTGGTTTTAAAGACCTTTGAGGCAATACTGGCACGTATTACACGGCCTACTCGGAGAGACGCCTACCTTATCACCGGCTGCGAGACCAATTACATCTGTACCTATTGCAGTTATTGTTCCTGCTACCTCATGACCCAATATCATTGGTTCGCGCACACGAATGGCACAGAAACCTCCGTGATTGTAGTAATGAAGATCAGACCCACAAATGCCACCCGCCTGAATGGCAACTTCGACCTGACCTGTACCAACATTTTCGGCTTCGCGATCTTCGATACGAAGATCTTTTGCGGCGTGAATGACAACTGTTTTCATATCTTCCACTTCTTATTTTTTGCTTATGTTATCGATAACATTTAAGCAAGACTTATATCATTTTTGACTCTTTAGGCGACGGAATAACTGGGAGGAATTTATGACGTTTCCGCTATTCGGCCTGTCGGGAAAGCCAGCCCTAATAACGGGATCAAGCCAAGGCATAGGTTTCGCACTTGCAAAAGGCTTGGCTGAACACGGGGCCGGTGTCATTATCAATGGGCGGGATCCCCAAAAAGTGGAGGCGGCAGTTCGTGAACTGCGAGACGAAGGTTATACGGCACATGCGTCCGACGTTGACGTAACGGACAATGATGCAGTCAAGTTTGGCATAAGTGCTATCGAGCGCGACATAGGTCCCATCGATATTCTGATCAACAATGCCGGTATGCAGTAACGCGCACCACTTGAAGAGTTCTCGGAGGATAAATGGCAGCAACTACTACAGACGAATATCTCAAGCATCTTTATTGTTGGGCAGGCTGTGGCGCCTCATATGATCGAACGAAAACACGGCAAAATAATCAATATAGCTTCTGTGCAAAGCAAGTTGGCTCGTCCGTCGATCGCATCATACACGGCGACCAAAGGTGCTGTTCGCAACCTTATACGTTTAAATGCGCTTGTTATTAGTTTTCAATGTTTTCGATAACACAGAAAGAGCCAGAAACCGCATCCTGCATTTACCATCTGCATCTCCGGTTCTTTCACCATGAGGCCAGCAGAATTTGCCTGAAACCGGCAAATATCGAATCTCTGCAACCGTATTTTCTCCTATCAATACGAATGCTGAGAAATTCCTCGCCGCTCCTCTTACCGCTTGAAATAGCGCGTGTTATCGATATCATCGTAACACAAAATGTATCAGGGGAACTTTCATGCATACACGTTCTGCGATTTTCGAAGGCACGATTCATGCCGGTTGCGAAGAAGATTTTTTCCGCATCGTGAAGGAATAACTGCTTCCAATTCGGAAGCAAATGCCCAACGCTCAAGCAGTGCGTGTCATGCGTATGCTGAACGTTGACCCCGGTTCACCTTCTATCGCCATGGTGCAAGAGATAGACTACCCCTCGATGGAGGTTGTTGAAGAAGCATTGGCTTCTCCCGTGCGGCTCGAAGGGCGTGTGATCACAGACAAAATAATGGAAATGTTCGATGGGCGTTTCTAGCACATTGTTTATGAGAAAATCCCAACCGTAAACGTCTGACAAACTATTTGATGACCTGACAGGACTTTGCATGAGCGCCTCCCCTACCAGAAAAGCAACAATGCGGGACGTTTCGCGTCTTGCAGGCATATCGCAAATGACGGTTTCGAGGGTTATTGCAAATCCTGAACTTGTATCCGAAGCGACCCGCAAACGTGTCATGGAAGCGATTGAGCAATTAAGCTACGTGCCAGATCGTGTCGCTGGCAGCCTTTCTTCCCGGCGCACTAATTTCATCACAGCTATTCTGCCAACATTGACGAACTCTAACTTCGCAGATACCGCGCAAGGGCTCGCAAAATCGTTGCTCTCAAAGGGCTATCAGCTGTTGATCGGCTTTACGATATATAAGCTTCAGGAAGAGGAGCGTATCATCCGTGCAATGCTGGAACGGCGCCCTGACGCAATTGTTGTCGCAGGAACTATCCATACAAAAGCCGCAACGGAATTACTTCTCCGGGCCGATATTCCTATTGTCGAAATATGGGGTAAACCCGACCAACCGATCAATCATTCCGTAGGCTTTTCTAATTATGAAGTCGGGCGCGCTGCGGCGCGCCACCTTTTGTCACTTGGACACCAGAAGATCGGTGCCATCGGTTCTCGAACAGATGCTGATGCCATAGATTTACGCGGTGAGAGTCGATTGATGGGCTTTGCTTCAGCATTGAGGGAGGCAGGCGTCAGCGATCAGCTGATCATACGCGAAGGTACCGCGCCTGTGTCTCACGATCATGGCGCAAGAACTCTTTCCATTTTATTAGAACAAGCTCCTGACGTAGAAGCTGTTTTCGCTGTATCGGACATATCAGCTTTTGGTGCAGTTATGGAGTGCCATCGCCGAGGAATTAATGTACCGCAGCAAATATCAATTATGGGTTTTGGGGATTTCGATATTGCCCGTCAATGTGTTCCGGCAATGACCACATTGCGTGTCGATGCTGTCGGAATTGGCACGAAAACAGGCGAATTGCTGCTCAATTTGTTTGAAAAAAGCGAAACAGATGAGAAGCCAACCTTACCCTTTCGCCTTGATGTCGGTTTCGAACTGATCGAACGACAAACAACAAAAGCAAAAATATAGATATGTTTTACAATGGATAAATGCTCTTTACACATCGCGCATTAAGCAAAAGATACCTTTTTCTAGTAAAAGATAAACATTAAAAGCATGTCGTATCGGATTGAATTTAAGCGAAATAATCCCCCGAAACAGAAGTAACTTCTCGCGAACGATTTCGATTATTCAATGAAGCCTTATCGATAATTCCTAAAAAGACACAAATTGTATGGGTTTTAGGCCGTATTCATAAGTGGCCACATAAACAAATCGCCGAATAACTGACCGTGCCTCCCAACACGGCGTTCAATGATTTAAAGAACGCGATGGCGTACTGCCATGATGCATTATCTCGTATGGACATGGAAATGCGACCTGCATCATGTTCAAACCTATAAACTCGACATCAAATGTGTCCGAAGCACTTGTGATAGTTCGGATGGCCGAGCGTCTTACTTATTATGGAGGATTATCCGATCAACATAACAATGAATTCATGTGGTTAGCTATGGACGAAATTGGATGTCGAATTGCTATTCGCAAGTCAGTTTGCCGGACCTTCGTCGGTTATTTGAGTTAAAACAGCTCAAAGTCCCTCTCGGCGATATTACGCGTCTGATGGGTCGTCATCGCTCAACAACCTACCGGGAGATCAAGCGCAACAGCTTCCGGGACACCGAGATTCCAGACTATAATGGCTATCATAACGTTATTGCCGACAACATTAGTAAATACCGCAGAACACGGTTGCGCAAGCTCAGACGTTACCCAGAGCTGTGCAAATTCGTCATAGAACAGTTGGAAGCCCATTGGTCGGCTGAACAGATTTGTGGCCGACTGATTAGCCATGGCCTAAGCGCGATACATCTGTGCGCAGAAACAAGCTATCGCTTCATTTATTCAAATGAAGAATATGGGCTAAAGCTGTATGAACACCTGGCTGAGATGCGAACAAAGCACTGCCCACGCGGCACCAGAAGATCGCGCAGCTCTCGCATTCCAGAAGCGTTTCGTATTCATCAACACCCTGATTTTATTGGCAATCGCCCGTAATTCGGCAACTGGGAAGGCGATTTGATTATCTTTGATCGTGACCTCGGAGAAGCCAATGTTATGACACTTGTTGAACGCAAAAGTCGTTATTGCGTGATCATCAAAAACAGCAGTTGGCATTCAAAGCCCATCATGAACAAAATCATTCGGACCTTTGCTGCACTGCCCTATCATGCACGCCGCAGTTTTACCTTTAATCGTGGTTCCGAGTTTATGGGGTTCCGGGCTTTGGAAGATGGAATGGGAGCTAAAAGCTAGTTTTGCAATCCCAACTCACCGTGGCAAAAAGGTTCTATTGAGAACATCAATAAGCGCATCCGACGGTATTTACCAGCAATACGAATCTGGTGCAGATTAGCCAGGCGCAGTTGACTGCCCTCGCCCACAATCTCAATGCAACGCCGCGGAAGTGTCTTGGATTCAAGACGCCAGCCGAGGTCCTTGCTACACTTTTACAGGAAGTTGCATAATCAGATTCCCTTCCCTACGGCATGATGCACTTGGGGTAGCTTTTCCAGTGCCTCAAAGGTGAATATGCCTCTAGCAGGTTTGGCAATAAGGAACCAAAGTCTCGAACGCTCGCGAAAATGTAACCACCTATTATGACGTCCGCGAACAAGTGGGGACAGAATGGGTTATCCAAGCCTACTCAGAAGATTTATGCCAGATGATTCCAATCAGTTGCCAGCCCTATGAAGCACCTGTGTACGAGATAGTTACATAGCCCGGCAGCGCTACAGTTGGCCGCAAAGCGTCAAATTCACTGGATACACATACGTTCAAGGTCGGTTTGAACTATCGTTTCTAAATCTTACAGGCAGCCGTTCAATTAAATTTGCGACGGCTGCCGCATCTTAAAATGCTCAATGGTACTGCTCATGATGAGACCGACAGCATCTTCGCGTTCAAAGTTCAGCTCAACATCGAGAACAGCCAGCTCTTTAACAAAAGCTTTCGGCAAATTTTGCATGGTAGTTAAACGCACTTGATCCTTGGCAGTTGTGATCAAACCGACTCCCAATTGTTTGGCCCGATCCTGCAAACCGACGACATCACTTGTCGAATAAGCATAATGATCAGCAAAAGATCTCGTTTCAATCACGTCTCCACCCGCCTCTCTTACGCTGGCGTAAAATTTTTCCGGGTTACCAATGCCTGCAAATGCCAACCATCTGTTTCCTTTGACTGTTGACCGCGAAGAAGGGAGTAATTGCGCATCGAATATCGGCCGCGCAGCTCGGGCCGCTTGCCTCACAACAAAATCGGCTGCGTCTCCCTTCCCTATCCGTAATAGAGCACTGGTCTTGCGCATCTGATCTGTCAAAGGCGCCCGCAATGGACCTGCCGGAATGACCTTGCCATTGCCGATCCCGCGCGAGGCATCGACGACCAACAGCGCGAAATCCACATGCAATCGCGCGCTTTGAAAGCCATCATCCATGATGATGAAATCACAGCCACGCCGGATTAACTCATGTGCTGACTTGAGTCGATCCGGACAAAGTGCAACCGGCGCATGACGTGCCAGTAAAAGCGGCTCATCACCGACATGCCGCGCACTGTCATTTAAAGGATCCACAATGTGTATCCCTTTGTAATCGCCACCATAACCGCGTGAAACGATACCCGGGCTAAAACCTCTTTCTTTTACAGCTTTAGCAAAAGCAATTGCCGTTGGTGTCTTGCCCGCACCACCGACCGTAAAATTGCCAATGCACAATACCGGCACTGCGATCCTTGGTGGTTCAGTTCTAAGAAGTCTGCGACCTGCAATCGCTCCGTAAACCCAGGAAGCCGGCGCAAGGCTATGTGCACGCCAACCAGGTTTTTCCCACCAGAAGGTCGGCGCCTCTCTCACCATTGTCAGATGCCGCCATGGATAAAGGCGGCCTCATTACGATTTCCCGGTAACTGGGCCTGCAACACCAGCGGCTGTATAAATGGCTCAAGCGAATTCAACGTCCGGTTAAGTGCGCCACGCATATCTTTAACTGTATCAGCGCCAGCACGGATCATCGTTTTGAGATGCTCTGGATTGTTAAAGAGAAAATTGATCGCGCCTGCGAGCATGTTTCGATCCTTAACAACGCGCGCACCACCATTTTTGATAAGCCGTTGGAAAGATTCACGGAAATTCTGAACATTCTTTCCGGTAAGAACAGCTGTCCCCATCATTGCTGGCTCGAGCGGATTGTGGCCGCCTTCTTTGGTCAGCGAATTACCGATGAACGCCACTTCAGTGAGCTGCAGATAAAGCCCCATTTCGCCAATCGTATCGCCCAGCAGCACATCAGTGTCTGGGTCGATAACATCGCCGCGGCTTCGCGCTGCAACCTTCAATCCCTTTTCGGCCAGCATATTTTCAATGGCTTCTGCGCGATTTGGGTGACGTGGCACGATGATCGTCAGAAGACGCGGATAACGCACTTTCAGCATCTGATGTACTTCAGCAGCGATTTCTTCTTCACCGTCATGGGTCGATATGGCTGCCCAGGTGCGACGTTCCCCAATCTGGTGCTGAAGTGTGGCAAGCGCTTGCGGGTCGGCAGGAGCAGGCGCAGTATCGACCTTGAGGTTGCCGGAGACACTGACAGGCCGAGCGCCAAGTGTGCGAAACCTGTCACCATCGAGCTCAGATTGAGCGATCACATGTGCAAAATTCTCAAATAGTGCCTCGGCAAGCTCAGGCCGCTTTTGCCATGCGGCGAAGGAGCGATCGGAAAGACGGCCATTAACCAGAACCTGGGGTATATGGCGTGTGCCGAGTGACAGCACTGTCGCAGGCCAGATTTCAGATTCACAGCCAATCACCAGGTCCGGCTTCCAGTGATCGAGGAAATTATTCACTGCCGGTTGCAGGTCGAGCGGCGCATATTGATGGATGACTTGATTTCCCAGCTGATCAGCAACCAGCTTCGCCGATGTTACAGTCCCGGTGGTCATGACGATATGGATGCCGGTTGCAGCGATGCTTTCGATCAGCGGTGCCATAGCAACCGATTCACCCACACTTGCGGCATGAGCCCAGATAACCGGCCCTTGCGGACGAGCAATGCCGGTCTTGCCATAGCGCTCGCTGCGGCGTGTGCGTTCTTCCTTACCACGTGAAGCACGATAGGAAATATAAGTCCCTATAAAAGGGTAAACGGCGGAGCCGAGCATGCGATAGGCCGACAACATATTTCGCGCCCATCGTTCACTCATTTACCTGCCTCCAATGCAGCATAGGCTCTATTTGTCGCGTCATTCAGTTGTCGCGTCAGTTCCATGCGCTTTTCTTCCAATTGTGCCTCATCCGCATTTTCATCCACCCAGACAGGCTCTCCGCATACAATCATCGAGCGCCCGAACGGTAAAGGAATAGTGGTCTTATCCCATGTCTTATGCAAAACGTGATTGCGCGAAAATGCATATGCAAAAGGCAGTATCGGTCGGCCTGAGAGTTTGGCCAGCAAAATGATACCCTCGCCAGCTTCCCTCGCCGTGCCATGTGCAATATCGGCAATCATTGATGCAGATTGTCCCTTTTTCAGCGCACTTTTCAATGTCAGAAGTGCGCGCGCACCACCTTTTTTCGCTGAATTTCCTTCGCTGCGCCCGCCGGAACCGCGCACCGTGATAAAGCCGAACTTTTCTGCGATACGCGCATTAAGTTCAGCATCTGCACTGCGCGAAAACATGGCAACCACAGACAAATCATGCGGGCGCACAACAGGCGCCATAATGTGCTGGCCATGCCAAAAGGTTATGATGGAGGGGTTGTTCTCCCGCAAAAGAACCTTGATATCTGCTGAACCCGTCCGAGGAGGGTTAGTCAAACGCACGAATTTCAGATAGCCGGCAATCAACTGCACGAGTGCAGATTTGACCAAAGCCGAACGCGCAAGTGGGCCGCGAATGCGACGCCACAAGCGTTTTGCAAAGCCATCGGAACGGTCGCGTGAAGCAGACAAGCGTTTATTCCGCTTTCAGATCAACACCTTCCGGGTCCAGCAAACGGTGCAGATGCACGATAAAATAGCGCATATGTGCATTATCAACTGTCTGCTGAGCCTTCGATTTCCATGCAGTCTTAGCCGATTCATAATCTGGATATATCCCAACGACATCGAGTTTATCGAGATCACGAAACTGAACAGTTCCAAGCTTTGTCAGCTCACCGCCAAACACCAGATGAAGAAGCTGCTTCTTGTCGCCTTCAACGCTCATTTTAATACCCTTTGAAACTACTTGCTTTGCGGCATGATTAGCTCAATGGCCAGTCCGCGACAACACTCAACATTTCCTGTAAAAGGTTGCCGCTGGATGCCACCAATGCCCCATGTTGCAGCGTCGGTCCACCATAAATAATCGGTCGAGCGTCATGACCAAGAAGCGCCCCGCCCGACTCACTTAAGATAAGATCGGCTGCTGCCAAGTCCCAATCATGCGAATTGGGCCGAATGAAGGTGCCAGCAATATCACCCCGCGCCACCATTGCAATCCGATAGGCAAGAGATGGCACATAAGGATGAACAATCACACGATCACGCCAACCATCTGGCAACACATCCACCATTCGTTTTGCTGACGCCATGGATATTTTTTCACCCGGTGGCGGCAATCGTGTTTGGATCGGCAGACCATTCTGCGACGCGCCAAAGCCTTTTCCAGCCTCGATAACTTCGCTAAGCACCGGACATTGCAGGACGCCTGCGATTGGCTTGCCATCTTCTACGACGGCAACACTTACACACCATTGTGACTGACCACCAATGAAGGCACGGGTTCCATCAATGGGATCAACAACAAAAGCACGACGACGGTGCTGTAGCGTACGGTCATCGGTCGTCTCCTCTGAAATCCAGCCGTAGTCAGGCCGCGCTTCAAGAAGAACCTGCTTGAGATAGGTATCGACAGCGAAATCGGCTTCGCTAACCGGCGACTGACCTTCTTTGAACCATACCTCCGGTGACTGCCCGAAATAACGCATGGCGATGCGACCTGCCTCACGCGCGGCATGACGCAACAGTTCCAGCTCGTTCTGAATATCTTTTCGCTTCTCAATTTCCGGCAAGGGTCATGCCTTCGATTACGAGTGTCGGAGCCGCCATGCCGAAATTCCGATCAATATCGGACGCAGGAGTCATATTAAGGAACATATCTTTAAGATTGGAAGCTATCGTCACTTCACTCACAGGATAAGCCAATTCACCATTCTCGATCCAGAAACCAGATGCACCACGGCTATATTGCCCTGTGATCATATCAACGCCCTGGCCAAAAACTTCTGTTACATAAAAACCAGTACCAAGCGCACGAATGAGCGCTTCCGGCGTGTCTTCACCCGGCTCAATCGCAAAATTGGTTGAGGCGGGAGACACGCCCGAACCTGAACGAACACCACGTCCATTACCGACAAGACCAAGTTCCCGCGCACTTGAACCAGAGAGGAGCCAATGCCTTAGCACCCCATCCTCAACCATAGTCAGCGGCTGGCCTTCAATGCCTTCGCCATCGAATGGGCGGGACGACGATCCACGAACCCGCAAGGGATTATCGGTGACATTTATTCCCGACTTCAAAATTTGCTTACCCATGCTGTCACGCAAAAAACTGGTTTTACGTGCGACAGAAGCACCATTGATCCCACTTGCAAGATGCCCTGCGATTCCGCGCGCCAGTCGCGGATCGAACACAACATTGACAGGCCCTGTTTTAACCTGCCTTGCACCCAAACGCCGAACTGCTCGTTCACCTGCGCTTCGTCCAATATTTTCAGGCGTTTCGAGATCCGCAAAATGAAGGCGTGAGCTGAAGTCGTAATCGCGCTCCATCTTCGTGCCCTCGCCTGCGATAGCAGAAACAGAACGGCCAAAACGCGTCGCAGCATATTCGCCCGAGAAGCCGGAAGATGTCACAAGCACCAGACCGCCCATGCTACGCGATGCGCCAGCGCCACCCGAATTGGTAACACCGGCAACTGCGCGTGCTGCCTCTTCCGTTAAAAGTGCATCGGCTGTCAGCCGCGCAGTATCAACCTCAGTGGCGTCAAAGAGATCGAGGCTGCGTGGCTGCTTAACAAGCAAATCCGGATCGGCCAATTGCTCAAACGGATCTTCAGGCGCAACGCGAGCCATGGCCACCGCACGCTCTGCCAATCTGTCGGGATCGCTGCCTGCATTGGCCGAAACACTGGCGATGCGGCGGCCCACAAAGACACGCAGGGAAAAGTCATCACTCTCCGACGAATCGGTTCCCTCAACCTTGCCAAGCCGGACAGAAACACTCACCGAGCGGGCTCGGATCACAACTGCGTCAGCATGATCCGCTCCGGCGCGCTTTGCAGCAGCCACGAGCTGTGCCGCGCGATCAACAAGTTTACCCGATGAATTGTCTGAAATCATTATATAATCCAAGCTTGAAATCAACGATGGCTCCACTTGGGAGACCACGCAATGTAACCAGCCGTAATCGGAATTTGCAAAAAACTTATGTCAAATTATTCGACATCGGACTGATTAGAGACATATCGTGTTTCTATATTGCTGAAATCCGATGGCTTCAAGGGAAGCCGTTACATTCTTCGAATTCCAAGAGCATATCATGGTCCCAACTGGCGGAAGCCTTTACTTACAAGCGCTGATGATTCTGGGCGGCGCGATTATCGCGGCTCCGCTATTCAAGCGGCTCGGTCTTGGTACCGTTCTTGGCTATCTTGCGGCTGGCATCGTGATCGGTCCAGTGGCACGCCTCATCTCAGATGGCGAAGATCTTCTGCATTTCTCAGAGCTCGGGGTCGTGTTTCTTCTGTTCATCATCGGCCTTGAATTAAAGCCATCGCGTCTATGGGCCTTGCGTCATGCGATTTTTGGTCTTGGCGCCGCACAAGTCATCCTGACAGGCTCAGCCCTCGCGGCACTCGGTGTGTATCTCGCTGGCCTTAGCACTGAAGCCGCGATCATAATCGGTTTTGGGCTCGCGTTGTCTTCCACGGCGTTTGCGATGCAGGTTTTGGAAGACCGTGCTGAAACGAACCAGAAGCACGGACAGCGTGCTTTCGCGATATTGTTATTCCAGGATCTTGCAATCGTCCCGATCCTTGCAATCATTCCCGCACTTTCTCCCAATGAACCGTCACAAGCCAGCGCCGGTTTTCATCTTGTGACCGCTGTCGCAGCAATTGCAGCCCTTGTCATCGCTGGACGCTATCTTATCAATCCAATGTTCCGGATCATTGCGAATACCGGCGCACGCGAAGTCATGATCGCAGCAGCTCTTTTTGTGGTGCTGGGTTCGGCAAGTCTATTGCAATCGGCCGGGTTATCCATGGCTATGGGCGCTTTCATAGCAGGCGTTCTTCTTGCCGAATCGTCATACCGCCACGAGCTTGAAGCAGACATTGAACCGTTCCGGGGTATTTTCCTTGGGTTGTTCTTCGTCGCCGTGGGACTTTCGCTCAACCTAACCGTCATTCTGCAATACTGGAAAACAATCCTGATTGCGGTTCCGATTTTCATGATCGTCAAAGCAGCGATCACCTATTTGCTCTGCCGCATCTTCCGTTCGAACCACAATGATGCGATCCGGGTAGCTTTTCTGCTACCACAGGGCGGTGAATTCGCCTTCGTGCTATTTTCTGCTGCCGCAGCAGCCGCCGTTATTTCAAATGCACTAAGCTCTGAACTTGTTGCCGCTGTGACCGTATCAATGGCCTTAACGCCGCTTTCTGTGGCCATCGGTTCAAAGCTGTTAATCAAAGACAAAACCGAAGACGTCATTGAAGAAAACTTCGAAGGCGCTGGCGCCGATGTTCTGATGATCGGCTTCTCGCGTTACGGGCAAATCTCTGCGCAGATCCTGCTTGCGGGTGGCATCGATGTGACCGTGATCGACAACTCACCCAATCGCGTAAGAGCGGCGGGCAAATTTGGCTTCCGCATTTATTTTGGCGATGGAACCCGTAAAGATGTGCTGGAGGCTGCCGGCATCCGCAAAGCAAAACTCGTGGCTGTGTGCACACATAAAAAGGAAATCACCAACCGGATTATCAATCTGATCCAGTCGGAATATCCGGATGTGCGCCTGTTTGTTCGCTCTTATGATCGTGAACATACCCTGCAGCTTCGTGCGCAGGGTGTTGAATATGAACTGCGTGAAACTTTCGAATCGGGTCTTTTGTTTGGCCAGCGCACACTCGAAGCATTAGGCTTATCTGAAGCCAACGCCTATGCCATTCGGGAAGATGTACGTCAGCGCGATGAAGACCGCCTTCATGTTCAAGCGTCTGAAGGCATCATGGCAGGGCGGCATCTGCTGTTTAACAAGCCAGTGACACCCGAACCGCTGGTCAAACCACAGCGTGAAGGCCAGCGTATCGACAAAGCCGGCGATAACATCGACACTGTTGCTAATGTTGATGAAGAAACTCCGTCGGAACCGGTTGCGGCTGAATAGATCAAGAAGCAGCTGCAGCGGTTCTGCCACTCAGAACGGAATCCAGTGCGCGTTTCAATTCTTCGCGAATGGGTGCGCTTTGCGATAAAATCTGTTCGAACTTTAGAAAATCGAGCAGGCCTATTCGCTCAACATTCGGACGCAGGAAGATATGCGGGGGTCTGTTTCGGAATTTATTCTCGATAATTGAGCACATGGTGAGCTGATTGGCTCCCATGACCGCTTCAATTGTTGTCGGCATATAATCATCAGGGCCAACAGGCGTGCCAACGACATCAATTCCTATGATGATATCTGCCTTATCGAAAAGCAGATCAAACGGCACCGGATTGAGCAGTCCGCCGTCAACCAGAATACGTCCATCGCGCCGCACTGGCCTGAATACCGGTGGAATGGCGCAGGATGCGGCAATAGCAGAGCGCAAATCACCTTCTTCGATATTGAGTTCAGCCGCCGCATGAAAATCCGATGCAGTGATGCTCATCGGAATTTTCAGCTCTTCGACATTTTCAGGCAGTGACGCCGGAAGAAATACGTCTAATATTTTCTCGAGGTTGAACTGGCTGACACGGAACCCACCTTTCAGCAATTCCACCCAGCGTTCAGGACGTGCCTGCCACATACGGCGCGCGACTTCCGATCGACGATTGAAAATTGCCGCCATATATTCATGAATTTCTGTGCCGGTCATACCATTGGCAACGCCCGCACCAACGATCGAACCGATGGAAGAGCCAGCAATTGCGACCGGTTTAACACCAAGTTCGTCGAGAACTTCAACTATATGAATATGCGCAATACCACGAGCACCGCCGCCGCCAAAGGCAACGGCGATGCGCGGAGATGTCGGTAGAGACTCATCCATAAAGCTTTCCTCTCGCTGCACTTGTGCTCTTTTTGATCCCAACATTTGCTCAGCGTATGAATCGACGGGGGCAAATGTTGGAATCAGACCACTAGCTTAAGATTGCGCAGGGCCGAAAATCAGAATTGCAGGTTCTGCTTCCAGAAGCTTTTTGGCAATAGCCTTCACCTGATCCAGCGTCACGGCATCAATCAATTCATTACGTTTATCGATATAATCCCGATCAAGATCTGCTTCCTGAAGGCCAACAAGCGTGTCAGCAATCGAGATCGATGAATCGAGATTATTCACTGCGTAGGAGCCTTTAAGGTAACTCTTGGCCGCAGCAAGTTCTGCTTCTGTCGGCCCTTCATTGGCCATCTTGGCCACCTGCTCGCGAATGATTTTTAGAGATTCCTGCGCTTTTTCTGGCCGGGTAGCTGTGGAAATCGTCAGCGCTGAAACATGATCACGAAGCGACATTGACGACGATACCGAATAGGCGAGTCCACGCTTCTCCCGCACTTCTGCATAAAGACGTGATGTGAAACCACCACCAAGAATATGGTTCATCAGATAGGCAGCGAAGAACTCTTCATCCTTGCGAGGGACTGCTGGATAAACAAAGCTGATCGACGTTTGAGGCATGTCAAAGCTAAGGCTGGTGGTTGTACCCAGTGCGAGCTTTGCATCAGGCACCGGCACCAGTTCCGCCGTTGCTGGCAAATCACCGAAGACCTCATCGAGCATCTCACCGAGATCCTTGGCATTAATAGCGCCAACCACACCAACCGTCAGGCGATCACGTGCAAAATTTTTGCGATGAAAGTTCACCAGATCATCACGACTGATCGACTGAAGCGACTTAACAGTCCCTTCATCGGGGCGGCCATAGGGATGGTTGCCATAAAGCACGTCTGCAAACTTACGCGATGCGATCGTCGAAGGATTGCGCTGTGATGCTTCAAGGCTGGCAACGACCTGTTGGCGGATACGGTCAATTGCGTCTTGATCAAAACGCGGTTTATTGACCGCGAGTGCGAGAAGATCGGTAACAGGTTTGCGGTTCTCAGCCAACATACGAATACTGCCTGAAACAGAATCCGGCGACGCCGAGAAACTCATTTCTCCGCCCAGATTATCAATGCGTTCCTGAAAGCTGTCAGAATCAAGATCACCTGCGCCTTCATCGAAAAGCCCGGTCATCAGGTTAGCAAGACCTTCCTTGCCCGATGGATCCTGTGAAGCCCCGCCCTTAAAAGAGAAACGCATGGACACGAGCGGCACTGAATTATCTTCCACCAGCCAGGCTTTAATGCCCTTTGGTGAAACCACTTCCTGAATTTCAATTGCACTGGCAGGAAGAGTGAGTGCCGTTAGCATCATCATGGATATCACAACGGCAACGATGGCACTCTTTGCTCGCAACATGTTCAAAACAACAACCTCACTCACTGGATTGCTCCTCCCGCGTTGCCTTCACCGTCATTGGTTGCTGCTGCAGCTGGATTTTCGCGTGCATTTTCCGGCTCCGTATCAGGTGGTAGCAAATAGCTCGTCACTGATTGATCTTTCACCAAATAACGGCCCGCGGCATCCTTAACCTGATCGACCGTCACCGATTTGATGAGGTCCGGCCATTTCTGAATATCTTCGATATTCTGGCCAATCGACAAGGTAGAGCCATAGATGCGGGCCATCCCAGACTGGCTATCCCGTGCAAATGTAACAGCTTTGAGGAAACGATTTCGTGCCTGATCCAACTCTTCCTGTGTCACACCGTCTTTAATGATCCGCGCAACCTCGGCATCAACCGCCTTTTCTACATCAGCCAGTGTCTTACCCGTTTGCGGGGAGCCATAGACAGAAAACGTTCCGTCATCGAGTGCATCACCATCATAGCTTGCCCCGGTGTTCGACGCGATGCCCTGTTTGACGATCAACTCTTGATAAAGACGTGAGCGCAGCGAACCGCCTAAGATTTCACCCAGCAGATCAAGCGCAGGCGCATCGCCCTGCTTCACATGCGGAAAGCGCTTTTCATTCGCATAAGACGGTACCAGCCAAGATACACGGAAAGAAGGCGTACTCACCCGATCATCATGCAAGGTTACAACCCGCGCTGCGTGCTTTTCCGGTTCCTGCGGACGTTCCCGTGGCAGAACCTCGGCACGCTTGGGGATTTTTGCCCAGGTTTGCATGACGAGATCACGGACGCGTTCAGGTGTCACGTCCCCGGCAATAACCAGTGTCGCATTATTCGGCGTGTAATATTGGTGGTAGAAATCAACCGCATCCTTCAGGCTGAGTTTCTCCATTTCCTGCCGCCAGCCGATAACCGGCACACGATAAGGATGATTATAGAACAGCACGGCGTCAGTGTTTTCCATAAGCATCGCTGCGGGGTTTGAATCGACCCGCATACGACGCTCTTCAAGGATCACCTCTCGCTCTGTCGTGACCGCTTCTTCATCGAGAACCAGATTGGCCATTCGATCGGATTCATAACCCATCACCATTTCGAGCGCATCGGGTGCAACACGTTGGAAATAGGCGGTATAATCATAAGAGGTGAATGCGTTTTCCTGACCGCCAATCGCTGCGATCTTCGCGGAGAATTCGCCCGCCGGATAAGTCTTGGTGCCCTTGAACATCAAGTGCTCAAGAAAATGCGCAATACCGGATTTTCCTGGAGCTTCATCAGCGGACCCGACATGATACCAGATCATCTGAGTGACTACCGGCGCACGGTGATCCGGAATAACGACGACTTTGAGGCCGTTTTCCAGCGTGAAGCTGCTGATATCTTCAGATTTCGTGATTTCTGGCAGATTTTGCGCAGGCTGAACAGCTACCGTATCAGACGACACGACGGGAGCAGATGTCTGCGCCTGAACAGAAACGACTGCTAGCGGCAGAGCAAGCGCGAAACCGAGTGCCGTGGACAAGAAAAAGCGCCGGAGTGAGGGGTTATACACCAAACGACATCTCCAATCAGTTTTGATTTCGCCGTTCAAAAGGACGAAATGATCAAATTCAATATCAAATATCACTGCCAGCCCCGGTTATCCGGAACCAGCGGATTTTCAGCCATGCCTCAACTGAATAAGACGAATGATGGTGCCACCATAATTTCGTTCTTCATGAACGACGAATCGTTCATCCAGTTCAAGCGATGCTTCTGCTTCCTCTTCAAGCACGATAAGTGCGTCAGGATTAAGCCAATCACCTTCCAGTGCAGATAAAAGAGCCTTTTCCCCCATGCGGCGACCATAGGGTGGATCAGCAAATATCAAATCGAAGGGTTCCATCGTGCCCGCTTCGCCCAGCTTGCAGGCATCACGGCGCAGAACCTTGGTCTGGCCCTGAAGTCCGAAAGCTTCGATGTTCTGGCGAAGAATGCCGCGACCTTCTGCAGATTCTTCGACAAAAACCGCATAGCGGGCGCCGCGAGAAAGCGCTTCGAGTCCGAGCGCCCCCGTCCCTGCGAAGAGATCAAGCACACGACCGCCATCAACCTTATCGGGAAAGCTGTGTGCGAGAATATTGAAAAGGCTTTCACGCGTGCGATCCGTGGTTGGGCGGATCGCATTTGTTGCCGGTGTTACGAGCGTACGCCCGCGGAATTTACCGCCGACGATCCGCACCACCGCCCCCTGGCTTGCCACCGCGTGGCTTTCCATCACCCGATCGGCCGTTGCTCGGCTTACCACCTGAACCGGAACGATCCGGACCCTTGCCAGAGCTTCCCGCACCCTTCGACGGGCCGCGACCTTCGCCTGAACGCGGTCCGCTGCTGCGTGGGCCACGATCAGCGTTTCCACCACCAAATCGGCCGTCACCACGCGGAGCTGAAGGCTTGCCAAAGCTGCGGCCTTCATAACCACCCGATGACCTCTCACCGCCTTCAGCCTTCAACTCAGCACGCTCGCGCTTACCCGGACGGCGTTCCTGCTTCCGATCATCACGGCCTTCAGGACGTGGACCGCGCCCCTCTGACCGGCCCTCAGAACGACCTTCATAACGGCGTGGACGATCCTCACGGCTTTCGTCACGACGCTGTTCACCGTCGCCAAAACGGCGTGGACGTGACTGGAAGTCACCTCCACCACGCGGGGAACGGCTTACAGGGCGTCCTTCCGAACGGCCCTCAAAGCGACGCGGACGATCTTCACGACCCTCATCGCGACGCTGATCACCTTCCTCGAAGCGACGTGGGCGAGATTTGAAATCGCCTTCCGACCGGCTTGCACGTTCACCACGAGCCGTGGCACGCGCTGCTTTTTCTGCGGCAGCTTTTTCACCCTGTGGACGTGCGCCAGATGCCATCCAGACGTTCACGCCACCACGACGACGCGGCTCGACCTTGTCTTCTTTTTTTTCCGGGCGTTTACGGCGCTCAGGCTGACTCGAAATCCATTCGCGCTCACGCGGCTGACGACGATATTCACCTTCTTGCTCACGCGGTTCACGCTGTTCCATTTCGCGCGCAGTGCGGCCCTGAACAACGGTGTTGGAAAATTCATTCAGAATTGGCGCATCAAAATCTGCGCCCGATTCTTCTACAAGCTTTTCACCGAGCTGATCGCGCAGAATGCGTCCGCGAATTTCACGCACGCCGCCTTCTTCCAGATCACCAAGTTGGAAAGGACCAAAAGAAACGCGGATCAGGCGCCCAACAGTGAGACCCAATGCACCGAGAATGTTCTTAACTTCGCGGTTTTTGCCTTCGCGCAGACCAATAGAAATCCAGACATTCGCGCCCTGCTCACGTTCAAGCGTCGCTTCGATACTGCCATAAAAGACACCATCGACGGCGATGCCGTTTTTAAGCTCGTCAAGCTGTGCCTGCGTGACCTTACCATGGGCGCGAACGCGATAGCGGCGCAGCCAGCCGGTCGAAGGCAGTTCCAGAACGCGCGACAAACCACCGTCATTGGTGAGCAGCAGCAGGCCTTCTGTATTAATATCGAGACGACCGACAGAAAGAACACGCGGCATTTCGGCGGGCAGTGCTTCAAATACAGTCGGACGCCCTTCAGGGTCACGATTTGTCGTCACAAGGCCAGCAGGCTTGTGATAAAGCCAAAGCCGTGTGCGTTCGGCCTGCTTCAACTGCTTGCCGTCAACAGTGATAACATCACTGCGTTTTACATTCACTGCAGGACTTGCAAGCACTTTCCCATTAACCGCGATACGACCAGCCGCGATCATTGTCTCTGCTTCACGGCGCGAGGCGATACCTGCACGTGCCAGACGCTTGGCGATACGTTCGCCACTATCTTCATCTTCTTGCGGCGGGCGCGATCCAAACTTGCGCGGAGCGCCGCGTTCATCGTCACGGCGAGGCCTGTCTTCACGCGAACCAGCTTCCCGAAATCCCGGACGCCGCTCACCGCGTTCGCCGCGCGTGCCGCCCGCGCGATCTCCACGGCCTTCACCGCGACCGTATGGAGGACGTCGACCGCCCTTATTGTCGTCTTCTGTACTCATCTGATATTAGCCTCTCAGCAGCGTCGCCTTGCCGTCTCTTGCCGCAGGGAAGCCGGCGAGTCACAGTCTGATCAAGGACGCTGTATAAATCCGTTCGCAAATCGGTTTTGATTTCGTGACTTATGCAGTAACAAATCGCTCATAAGCTTGCGAGTAAAATTTCCCTCTACCGGCCATGAAATGAGGTTGGATTGAAAAAGGTTACGGATATTGCATCCATTAACGGCGCGACTTTCATGGATGTTGCACTCGAAGAAGCCAAATCTGCTGCTCTTCGTGGTGAGGTGCCGATCGGCGCAGTCATCGTGCATGATGGAGAAATTATCGCACGCGCAGGTAACAGAACACGTGAATTGAATGATGTCAGCGCCCATGCCGAAGTGCTGGTTATTCGGCAGGCTGGAGAAAAACTTGGCTCCGAACGTCTGCCGGACTGCGATCTCTATGTGACACTTGAGCCATGCGCCATGTGTGCAGCCGCTATCTCTTTCGCACGTATTCGCCGTCTTTATTATGGCGCGGCTGATCCGAAAGGTGGCGGAGTGGAATATGGGCCGCGCTTTTACACACAGCCCACATGTCATCACATACCTGATGTTTATGCCGGATTTTCAGAAGAAGAATCCCAGAAGCTGCTTCGGGATTTTTTCCGTGAGAAGCGATAAACTTTTTTAACTGGCCACCCGGTGTCCGATCATATGACGCAGCGTATTATCGCGCAGCGCAAAATGATGAATAAATACCATCAACACATGGCCTGCTATGATAGCCAACAACACCCAACCCAAAAAACCATGGGCGGCATTAGCTGGAGCCGTTAAAGCAGCGTCTTGAACACCCGTCTTCGCAAATATCTGCATTCCGAGAAACGAGAAACCGCGGCCACCGCCATAAGTTCGTAACAGTGCAAGTGCCGGAACCGCGAACATCAGCGCATAAATCACCAGATGGCCAAGCCCTGCCAGCTTACCCAACGTACCCGACTTATGCGGGCGACGCGACAGATTGAGCAATCCCCAGATACCCCTGAAAAGCACAAGCAGCAGCAATACAAAACCCACTTGATAATGCGTCGGCCAAAAGAAATTATAGAGCGAGGTATCTTTCGCGAGTACACGAAGGATTGTCGATGTGAACTGCCAGGCAAAAAGCACGGCCATAGACCAGTGGAAACAACGGCTGACCAGCCCGTAACCATCAGAAGTGTCCCAAAAGCGGTTTGATTTATTCATAATAAGCACCTTACATCCCGAAAAGAGCAGATTACGATCTGCCAGAATGTACTCCTTGATTGAAATCAAATATTTCTCAAAATAACCGACATTAAAAAAATTTAATGTACAATAATCATACGCCTAAACACGGTATTTTCATGACATTGCGGTATGTATAAATATAATCAGCCAGAAGCGTTAACTTCTGGCTGACCAAACAATAAAAGATGATATTTTATATAATCAATTCCATGGCAGCATATCGCGCCAGCTTTTACCACCGCCAGCCGCCTTTTTGCGCTCACGTTCTTTCTGCGCTTCATCTTGCCCAAGCTCACCCGCAGATGCAGTAGGTGCTGGCTGACGATAAGCCAATGGCGGTTCACTGAGATACTTGCGCGTTGAAGATGAACCCTGTGCCTGCTGTTCGCGCGCTTTCTTCAACTCTGCAACACGTGCAGGATCCGCGGTCGGCGTCCGTGTCGCGAATTCTTCACGACGGCTGCTACCGCTTGGAAGGTGGCTTGCATTGCTGGCAATCGGTGCATCCTGCTCAATCGGCGAAACAAAGTTCGGATTGTCACGATTCGCAGTGATTTCATCCCGCAGACGCTTGCGACGCTGTTCTGGTGATTCCGGCCATGATGGATCACCAGCACTTGCCAGACTCTCTTGCGGAGCAGGCAATGAGCCCTTATCACCCGCTGCCGGACGCACAAGATCAGGACGCGGCTTATAATCAATGCGCTCTTTTTTCTTGCCCTGACCGAAGCTAGCCATATTCGACATATCGTCGAGAAGCTGAGCACTCGCTGTTTTGTCGGTCCCGTAGGTCGGCGACGACACGCAGCCAGACAGTGCGAGACCCGCAACCGCCGTCATCAATACCAGAACTCGTCCTTCAATCTTCATAAGCGCCACTTCTTTTACGCCTGTCGATTTTCTCTATGTCAGAGAAGTTTTCACACCTCTGCCTCAGAAAACCGGCAACTCCAAGGCAGATTGCAAGTTTATCTCAAAGACTGCCTTTTACATGAGACCATCTCGACGGGCAATCGCGTTATTAACCGCTATTTCACCATGTTCTCACGCTATAAGGCAAGCCTTGCAGCGAAAAGCCCGGAACTTCACCTGGTGACCGGGCTTCCGATTATTAGGCTGAAAGCTTACCAAGAGCTTTCAATTCATGCAGTGCGAGTGCGTCACGCGCCGAGACTTCCGGGAATTCCGGGTCCGAACCGACATCTGTCGTATAACGCCATGAACGAGCACACTTCTCACCTTCCGCACGAACAGGAACAACGGCAACGCCTTTAACTTCATCTAGCGTGAAGGCCTCAGCAGGCGCAGCAGCATCGGTGAGTGAGATACCGCTGGTAATGCAAATCTCAGCAAAATCCAAGCCATCAAGCGAATCGGCAAGGCTTTTGTCGGTGATGTAAACGACCGGAGCTGCTTCCAGCGAAGAACCGATGCGCTTGTCCGCGCGCTCCAGTTCCAGCGCACCCGTAACAACACGGCGAACATTGCGGACCTTGCGCCATTTTTCAGCCAGCACGTCATCGCGCCATTCCGCTGGAATTGTGCGGAATTGCTCGAGATGGACCGAAGCCGATTGCGGATAGCGATCAAGCCATGCTTCTTCGGTGGTGAAAGGCAGCATTGGTGCAAGCCATGTGGTCACACGATCAAAGATCGCTCGGACTGTCTGAAGTGCAGCCTTGCGACGCGCGCTCGATGGCGCATCGCAATAAAGAGCGTCCTTGCGGATATCGAAATAGAACGCCGAGAGTTCGACATTCATGAAATCGATCAAAGCGCGGGAAATACGCTTGAAATCAAAAGCATCATAACCTGAACGTACGACTTCATCGAGTTCAGCCAAGCGATGCAACATCAGGCGTTCGAGTTCAGGCAGATCGGCGTGAGGCAGCGTTTCGCCTCCGTCATGGGCGAGTGTGCCGAGCATCCAGCGGATCGTGTTGCGCAGCTTGCGATAGGCGTCGATGTTGGTCTGGATGATGTTTTTGCCCAGACGCTGATCTTCCCAATAGTCGGTCGTCATGACCCAAAGACGCAGAATATCGGCGCCTGAGTCCTTGATCACATCCTGCGGCGTCACAGTGTTACCAAGCGACTTCGACATCTTTTTACCATTCTCATCCATGGTGAAACCATGGGTGACAACGGCATTGTAGGGCGCACGGCCTCGCGTCCCGCAGCTTTCCAGCAATGATGAATGGAACCAGCCGCGATGCTGATCCGAGCCCTCGAGATAGACATCGGCTGGCCACTTCATGTCAGGACGATCTTCAAGCGTGAAGGTATGCGTCGAACCGGAATCAAACCATACGTCAAGAATATCGCGAACCTGCGTCCAGCCTTCGTTGGCGCGGCTGCCTAGGAAGCGCTCACGTGCACCTTCCGCAAACCATGCATCAGCGCCTTCTTCCTCGAAAGCTTCGAGAATGCGCTTGTTAACGGCATCATCCTGAAGAATATTGCCCTCTTCATCCGCGAAAACGCAGATCGGCACACCCCAAGCGCGCTGCCGTGAGAGCACCCAGTCGGGGCGACCTTCAATCATCGCGCGCAGACGAGTCTGCCCGGCCGCAGGCACAAAGCGGGTTTCTTCAATGGCTTTGAGCGAACGCGAACGCAGCGTTGTGCCATCGCCAAGGTTCTTGTCCATGTAGACGAACCATTGCGGCGTATTGCGATAGATAATTGGCTTCTTCGAGCGCCAAGAATGCGGATAGGAGTGCTTCAGACGACCGCGTGCAAAAAGATTATTATGCGCGATGAGCTGCTTGATGACAGCGTCATTGGCATCGCCCTTTTTGCCATTGTCGTCGATAACGCGCGCGGCACCACCTTCCCGATCAGGACCAAAGCCTGGCGTATCCTTTGTGTAAAAACCGTCGTCGCCCACCGGGAAAGGAATGCTCGGATCAATGCCGCGTGCTTCAAGTTCACGCGCGGCATCCATCCATGCTTCAAAGTCTTCGCGACCATGGCTTGGCGCGGTGTGAACAAAGCCCGTACCGGCATCATCGGTGACATGGTCACCAGAGATAAGCGGAACAACAAACTCATAACCGCCGGCGAATCCTTTGAGCGGATGATTAAGCTGGAGCGCACCCAGTTCTTCAAACGTCACATCACGCAAGCGCTTGAATTCCAGCTTTGCTTTCTTCGCACACTCTTCTGCCAGCTTGTCGCCGAAGATGAGCTTTTCGCCAGCCTGCGGGCCGAAATCGTTTTCAGCAGCAACGACTTCGTAAAGACCATAAGCAACCCGGCTGGAATAGGAAACCGCACGATTGCCGGGAATGGTCCATGGAGTCGTCGTCCAGATAACAACGGAAGTTCCGGCAAGATCACCAGTACCGGCGACCGGGAACTTGACCCAGATCATATCCGACTCAATATCATGATATTCGACTTCGGCTTCTGCCAGCGCTGTACGCTCGACAACCGACCACATGACTGGCTTCGAGCCACGATAAAGCTGGCCACTGGCTGCAAACTTCAACAGTTCGCCAGCAATCCGCGCTTCCGCGTGGAAGTTCATCGTTGTGTAGGGATTTTCAAAATCGCCACAGATTGCGAGACGTTTGAACTCTTCAGACTGAACCTTGATCCAGCCCGCTGCGAAATCACGGCATTCCTTGCGGAATTCGTTGATCTCGACTTCGTCTTTATTCTTGCCCTGTGCGCGGTATTTTTCTTCAATCTTCCACTCGATCGGCAAGCCATGGCAATCCCAGCCCGGCACGTAGTTCGAGTTGAACCCGCGCATCTGGAACGAGCGGGTGATGACGTCCTTGAGGATTTTATTCAGCGCATGGCCGATATGAATATTGCCGTTTGCGTAAGGAGGGCCATCATGCAGCACATAAAGCGGGCGGTCCTTCGCATCTTCACGCAGCTTTTTGTAGAGGTTCATTTCCTCCCAGCGCTGCACGAAAAGCGGTTCGCGCTGCGGAAGACCTGCACGCATAGGAAAATCGGTCTGCGGAAGATTAAGTGTCTTCGAATAATCGATCTTATCGGTCATTTTATCATTTGCCTGTAATCCCGCACGACAAACTGGCGGGTGAAAATGCTTGAAAACTGAGAAAGCGCAAGGCGCAACAGGTCATTCCCGGACCTTCCTCCCCAGCGTTGCGTTTCTCGCAACGCCATCGGGTTTTAAAGGAAGGCCGGGCCAATAATTCGGCCAGTGCTTCTTATGAGCATGCCGATATGCCGAAAATCCGTCATCATGGGCACGCTTTTAGCAATCACCATCGCAGGAATAAAGAGGCAGGGCGCAATAAACTTGCAGCCCTGCCTCTGAAAACCTTACAGATTGACTAATTTCAAATCAGTCGAGCGAAAAATCGAAACGATAAGTCGCCGACACACCAACCGTAAACTGGTTTGGCGAGCCATGATCCTTAACGATACTCGAATTCTTGGCCTTATCCTGGAGGCGATTATATTCAGCAAACAGACTGGTATCGATCTTATCCGTTGCCTGCCATGTTACAGCGCCACCGACCCCGACCGATTCCCAACCGCCACCCGGACGATATTCCTTCAAACCGGAAGCCACAGCTTCTTCAGCCGTCACACCATAGTAAGTGCGCATGTAATCCTTGGATGCGAATGTCGCACGCGGACCCGCAGAAACGCGAATTTTCGGCGTTACATCGTAAAAGGCATCAGCGGCGATATCAGCAACAACACCCTTATGCGCACGAATGCCGTGACGAACTTCACCGCGGAAACGTAACCAGTCGGTCGGATAAACGTCCACGAAACCGCCAGCCTCACCGCCGAATTTCGTTTTGTGTATGCCTTCAATGTCGGTATCGCGCTCGAACATCAGTTTTCCAACCGCACCAACGCGAAAACGATCCTTGTCAATGAAAGCAAACGACGCGTTGTCATTGCGCGACGAAAAACGTTCCGCCTCGCCCTGACGGCCGAGAGAAATAAGCGGCTGCGCCGAGAAGCGATACTTGTTGGAGCCCTCAAATTTAGGGGCAATCATTCCGGCTGCACCGACTTTAAGATACCAGTCACCCGACCAGAAATGCTTGCGCGCTGGCTGTGCAACTTCTGTCGTGTAGATATCAGTCTGCTGCACATCAGCAGCAAACGCTGACAATGGACTAAATAAAGATACGGCGCCCGCGACCAAGGCAAGAGATACAATACGCGTCACTTGATACTCCGATCAAACAGTGCCCATAAAACTTTGGGGCAATTAATACTGCTTGAACGAAATATGTAAAATTAAACTTAAACACCGATGAAAACGACAACACTTATTTTCCCATAAGTGTTGCATTAGAACACTACTGATTAGAAAACGATAATAGACGATCCAAATCAGAAATCGGCTTTGCCCCGGCGAGCAGGCTACGCGCTTCTTCTTCATCCCGCTTCATTTGAGTAATCAGCGGATCAAGTCCCTCGAATTTCACTTCACCACGCAAATAGCCGAAGAAAGATACTTCAACGATTTCACCATAAAGATCGCCGGAGAAATCGAAGACAAATGTTTCAAGCAATGGCTTTCCATCGCTGGCTACTGTCGGGCGCCGACCAAAACTCGCAACCCCATCATGCAGAATGCCATCGGCTCTGCGGAATCGCACCGCATAAATGCCATGCTTCAGACTGACATGATCATCAATCACCATATTGGCAGTTGGAAAGCCGAGCGTCCGGCCCAGCTTCTGCCCATGGATGACCTCACCGCTGACACGATAGCGATACCCCAAAAGGCCCGCAGCCTCAGCAACCTCGCCATCACAGAGAAGCGAACGAATGCGTGTTGAGGAAACAATTTCCCCGCCCTCGTCGCTGAATGCATCAACGAGCGAAACACTAAATCCAAATTTTTGCCCAGCCTCGACCAGGAATTCCGGCGTGCCGCGACGGCCTTTGCCGAAATGGAAATCATAGCCCGTTACCACGCAATTGGCTTGCAAACGGTCCACCAGAATAGTGCGAACGAAGTCTTCAGCCGAGAGCGCCGAAAAATCACCCGTAAACGGTTGTTCAACTACCGCATGAAACCCCATGAGACGCAGAATTTCAGCTTTTTCGGCGGCATCCGTCAGACGCTCAACAGGTTCGTCCGGCTTGAAAAAGCTGCGTGGATGCGGCTCGAAAGTCAGAACGACAGCCGGCAGTCCATCCATCTGTGCCAGCTCCAGCGCCCGTTCCAACACGGCCTGGTGGCCGCGATGCACACCATCAAAATTACCAATCGCCACCACGCAATCGCGCAGTGATTGTGGCAATTTGTCTGTTTCTGAAAGGCGCTGAAAAACTGGCTTTGTCATGATCGGCTTGTTCTCGAGCAATTATCAGACGAGCGCGTAAAGCGCGGCAACCGGCGCGTTTCCGTGCTTCTTCAGGAAAGCGTCCATTCTCTCGAAATCGACTGTTCCGTCCGTAGTATAATCTGCGGCATGAACGCCACCGGAAATATAGAGCACGTCGAGACCGTAATCCGCAGCGCCCTTTACGTCTGTAAGCACACCATCGCCGATACCCAGAATTCGGGACTTATCAACGGGCTGACCACGAATTTCCTCGACCGCCTTTGACGCCGCTTCATAAATCGGACGATGTGGCTTGCCGGCAATCAGTGTACGGCCACCAAGCTGACCATACTCACGGGCCAGCGCACCAGCGCACCATATGAGACGCGGACCGCGCTCAACCATAATGTCGGGATTTGCGCAGATGAAAGGCAAATTGCGCGAGCGGAGGCGTTGGAGCAAATCCGCATAGTTTTCTGGCGTTTCGGTTTCATCGTCATAAAGACCGGTACAAACGACACCCGATGCTTCAAACTCTTCCACCAGCTCAACATCCAGCCCCTCATAGATCGCGAGTTCCCGTTCGCTGCCGATATGAAAAACTTTGCGCGGGCCTTCGATGATAAGATCACGGGTCACATCACCGGACGTTACCACGCGGTCATAGGCGTCTTCCGGGACACCCAGCAGTGTCATCTGCGCAATAACGCTGCCAAACGGGCGCGGTGCATTGGTCACAAGAATAACCGTAATGCCTTTGGCGCGCGCCCGTTTCAGGGCTGCAACTGCCGGGGCGAAAGCCTCCACGCCATTATGCAAAACACCCCAGACATCGCAGAAGATTGCATCATATCCATCCGTCAAATCGTCCAGGCGTTCAGGCAGTTTCATCATTTTCCTCAATATCACTATTGTCCGGCAGCTACGCTCGTAAACGAATGTATCGCGTGGTTCCTCTACAAGACGCAAGCCTTCATGTCACCCGGCTTGAAGCTTTCTCCGCCCAGATCAAACAATTCTGTTAACCAAACACAATGTTTCCTGAAGATAACCGCGTGGGGGCAGCAATTTCCCGCTCCTTCTTGCCCAACAACTATATAGTCCCCACATTGAATGGAAGGGCCGACGCAACAGCATATTTCATGCGCACCGTGCCCTGTTGAGAAAAATTTATTTTCTGCCCTGTCAAAAAACGGCAACGATCCTTGACAATGAATAGGACCACTTCTATCTCTTGGGCACGTTAGCACTCAGACAGATCGAGTGCTAACAAGTTCGGATCGGTTCGATCCGTAAACAGGGTTCAACGTCTATAACACCAAGGGTTATACCATGGCTGATATCAAGTTCCGCCCGCTTCATGACCGCGTCGTCGTTCGTCGCGTTGAATCGGAAGCTAAGACTGCTGGCGGGATCATCATCCCGGACACCGCTAAAGAAAAGCCGCAGGAAGGCGAAATCGTCGCTGTTGGCGCTGGCGCTCGTGACGAAGCTGGCAAGCTGATCGCCCTCGAAGTGAAAGCTGGCGACAAGGTTCTGTTCGGCAAATGGTCGGGCACCGAAGTCAAGATCGGCGGCGAAGATCTGCTGATCATGAAAGAATCCGACATTCTGGGCATCGTTGGCTAATCCCTTCTGGCTCGCGCCGGCTAGGCGAAGCCAAAGATTAGTTTCTGCTTGAATATTAATTCACCATAATCTGACCGGGACATTTCCCAGGAGAGTAAAATGGCTGCAAAAGACGTAAAATTCGGTCGCACTGCGCGCGAAAAGATGCTGCGCGGCGTCGATATCCTCGCTGACGCTGTTAAGGTAACGCTCGGCCCTAAGGGTCGTAATGTTGTTATCGACAAGTCCTTCGGCGCTCCGCGCATCACCAAGGACGGCGTATCGGTTGCCAAGGAAATCGAACTCGAAGACAAGTTCGAAAACATGGGCGCACAGATGCTGCGCGAAGTGGCTTCGAAGACCAACGACACTGCTGGTGACGGCACGACCACTGCGACCGTTCTCGGTCAGGCTATCGTTCAGGAAGGCGCAAAAGCTGTTGCTGCCGGCATGAACCCGATGGACCTGAAGCGCGGCATCGACCTCGCAGTAACAGAAGTTGTTGCAAACCTTCTCGGCAAAGCCAAGAAGATCAACACTTCGGAAGAAGTCGCTCAGGTTGGCACGATCTCCGCTAACGGCGAAGCCGAAATCGGCAAGATGATTGCTGAAGCGATGCAGAAAGTCGGCAACGAAGGCGTGATCACGGTTGAAGAAGCCAAGACCGCTGAAACCGAACTCGAAGTCGTTGAAGGCATGCAGTTCGACCGCGGCTACCTGTCGCCATACTTCGTCACCAACCCAGACAAGATGGTTGCTGACCTCGAAGACGCTTACATCCTTCTGCACGAAAAGAAGCTTTCGAACCTGCAGGCTCTTCTGCCAGTGCTCGAAGCTGTTGTTCAGACCTCGAAGCCACTCGTCATCATCGCAGAAGACGTTGAAGGCGAAGCGCTTGCAACGCTCGTTGTCAACAAGCTGCGTGGCGGCCTGAAGATCGCTGCTGTTAAGGCTCCTGGCTTTGGTGATCGCCGCAAGGCAATGCTCGAAGACATCGCGATCCTCACCGGCGGTCAGGTTATCTCCGAAGATCTCGGTATCAAGCTCGAAACCGTTACGCTCGACATGCTCGGTCGTGCGAAGAAGGTTTCAATCTCGAAAGAAAACACCACGATCGTTGACGGTGCAGGCCAGAAGGCTGAAATCGATGCTCGCGTTTCGCAGATCAAGCAGCAGGTCGAAGAAACCACTTCTGACTACGACCGTGAAAAGCTTCAGGAACGCCTTGCCAAGCTCGCTGGTGGCGTTGCCGTGATCCGCGTCGGCGGTGCAACGGAAATCGAAGTTAAGGAAAAGAAGGACCGCGTTGACGACGCCCTGAACGCAACCCGCGCTGCGGTTGAAGAAGGTATCGTTGCTGGTGGTGGTACTGCTCTGCTCCGCGCTTCGGCTCAGATTTCGGCCAAGGGTGCAAACCCTGACCAGGAAGCTGGTATCAACATCGTTCGTCGCGCTCTGCAGGCTCCGGCTCGCCAGATCACGACCAATGCTGGTGAAGAAGCTTCCGTGATCGTTGGCAAGATTCTTGAAAACGCTTCGGAAACCTATGGCTACAACACAGCGAATGGCGAATTCGGTGACCTGATCAAGGCTGGCGTTGTTGACCCGGTTAAGGTTGTTCGCACCGCTCTGCAGAACGCAGCATCGGTTGCTGGTCTCCTGATCACGACTGAAGCTATGATCGCTGAACTGCCTAAGAAGGATGCAGCTCCTGCTGGCATGCCTGGCGGTATGGGTGGTATGGGTGGCATGGATTTCTAAGAAATCCAAAGACCCAATTATCTTGGAAAAGGCGGCCTTTAGGTCGCCTTTTTCATATTGCGTAACTCTTTATGATTTATAGAAAATTCACCTAAATTGAGCTTTTACGTAGATAGCCAATGTATTTTAGAATTTTCTGATTTACATTCTGCGCAGTTCGTGATCAATCGCTGTGTGATACTGGATAGACTTCCTAATTGCCCCCGCACTTGGAAGTCTTGTCTCAGGCAACAGGAAAGGCAGGCTTACGCCTGCCTTTCCACTTTTTAGTTTATAACTGTTATTCGCTGTTTTCAGCTTCGACCCGTTGGGCGTCATGACATAGGCCTTTTTGGCGATTGCCCACTCCCCACAATACGATTCAGCCTGAGAAGATAACTTGCCAATTCCGTCAACGCATATTCCACTTTGAGTATGCTATAGTCAGGAAAACAGTTCTGGATATAAATCCGTCGCGCTTGAGATGTTATTCACGACGTTCAAGACTGTCATCTATATTCTATTCCCGGATTATCTGGCAGTCGTCAGGAAGCGGGCTCTGAATTGAAGTGCGCACGCCTCAACTCAATCGTTATCGACAAGCTGTGGAACTTCGCAAACGCTTGCAATCCTGCTTGTCGCACTGTTTTTGCGCACTATGATTACCTGAACAGACAATCAGATGGATAATCATATGCGCAAAGAACTGCCGATAGCCACCGCACCAAAAGACGGACGCAAAGTCACCGTGGTCTGGATCGATGATGATGATCAGCGCAATGAATCGGTCGGGCAATATCGTTCGCTCGATAAGCTGAAAGCCGGGGGCGGCGACTGGGATGAAACTGACACCGGCTGGTGGGTTTTCACTAACAGCAAAACCCAGCAGAAGGTCGAACCAACTGCATGGATTTCCGAAACCGACGACGGCGAAGACGACAACGAGGATAACTAAAGCGCGAGTCATTGCTGATAAAATTTGACTTTTACATTCATATTTTATCAAATGATTGAGAGCTAAGGCTTTGCTGTGCAAGCAGTCCATAGCCAATAATCCAGCTATGCTGTTATTCTCGATTCTACGGGCGGTCATTTTCGTCGCCTGAAACAAGCCGGAGACTGAAGATGACTGCCACGCGTACCGAAACAGACACTTTCGGACCGATCAATGTTGCCGCCGACCGTTACTGGGGCGCGCAAACACAGCGTTCTTTGCAGAATTTCAAGATTGGCGGAGAGCGCATGCCTCTGCCTCTTGTTCATGCATTGGGCGTTGTCAAGCGCGCAGCAGCTGAGACCAATATTGCGCTTGGCAAGCTTGATCCGGTTCTCGGGCAGGTCATTGCCGTCGCGGCATCCGAAGTGATTGAGGGCAAGCTCGACGATCATTTCCCGCTTGTTGTCTGGCAGACGGGCTCCGGCACTCAGTCGAACATGAACGCCAATGAGGTTATTTCAAACCGCGCGATCGAACTACTGGGCGGTGAACTTGGCTCGAAAAAGCCGGTTCATCCGAATGACCATGTCAATATGAGTCAGTCTTCTAATGACACGTTCCCGACTGCAATCCATATCGCGACAGCAGTTGAAACTGTTCAACGCCTCTATCCTGCTCTGACACACCTCACCAAAGCGCTTAAGGACAAAGAAGAAGCCTTCAAAGACATTATCAAGATTGGCCGCACGCATACACAGGATGCAACGCCCGTTACGCTCGGACAGGAATTCTCCGGTTATCGCGCGGCCCTCGAATATGCGCGCCATCGTATTGAGCAGTCGCTTGCTGACGTGTTTCTGCTGGCACAGGGCGGCACAGCCGTTGGCACGGGTCTTAATGCACCAAAAGGTTTCGATACCGGATTTGCAGATGCGGTGAGCGAAATCACCGGCTTGAGCTTTAAGACAGCACCCAACAAGTTCGAAGCGCTTGCAAGCCACGGTGCGCTTGCGAACTTCCATGGCAGCCTGAATGCACTTGCCGCTGATCTCTTCAAGATCGCCAATGACATCCGCTTCTTAGGCTCCGGCCCGCGTTCAGGTCTCGGCGAGTTGTCTCTGCCGGAAAATGAACCCGGATCATCAATCATGCCGGGCAAGGTTAATCCAACACAGGCCGAAGCTTTGACAATGGTGGCAACACAGGTCTTCGGCAACCAGACCGCGGTAACCGTTGCTGCAAGCCAGGGACATTTCGAGCTTAACGTCTTCAAGCCGGTCATTGCGTATAATGTCCTGCAATCGATCCGGATTCTGAGTGACGCCATGGTATCTTTTGCAGATCATTGCGTGGAAGGAATTGAAGCAAACGAGGACCGCATCAAGGACCTTCTCGAACGCTCCCTGATGCTGGTGACCGCCCTCGCTCCTGCAATCGGCTATGACAATGCCGCCAAGATCGCAAAGACCGCACACAAAAACGGCACGACCTTGCGCGAAGAAGCACTGAACAGCGGCCACGTATCGGAAGAAGATTACGATCGGCTTGTTCGCGCCGAGAAAATGATTGCACCTGAATAACTGTACACAATAATCGAACGAACTGTCGAGGAATATCTATCTTTCCTTGACAGTTGGAACCATTTAATTGGTAGCTCATATTCATTTGGAGATACCAGAAATGTCCTCGATTACTCCTCAGAGCAACAGCGTGGCTACGCTAGTCGCACGCGTCTTCCTTTCGATCCTCTTTATTCTCGCTGGCTTCAGCAAGCTGACCGCTATTTCCGGCACAGCTGGTTACTTCGCAGGCCTTGGCCTTCCTGTTCCAACTGCAACCGCCGTTCTGGTTGGTCTGGTTGAATTCGTCGGTGGTCTCGCCATTCTCGTTGGTTTCCAGACCCGTATTGCTGCTGCAATCGTGGCTCTGTTCACCATCGGCGCTACGCTAGTGGCACACATGAACTTCGCCGAAGGCATGAATGCCATGATGGCACAGAAGAACCTGGCTATTGCCGGTGGTCTGATCCTTCTTGCTCTTCATGGCGCTGGTTCGATCTCGATCGATGCAAAACGCGGCTAATCCCCGCTCTCATGCCTGATTTTGAAAAGCCGTGCCTTATCAGCACGGCTTTTTAGCACCCACTTTATCAAGACACAGAACTGTTACTTAAAGTGCGTCAATATTGCGTCTGGCGAACTTGTAAGATAATGCAACCGCCTATTTTGATTTGGAAAGACATAACGTCCTCCCAGGCGTGCCTTATAACTTAGTTTGTAGAGAAAAAATGACCGTTTCCCCGACAACGAACAGTCAGCCTCGTGCTGAGGCCCATACGGGCAAGAATTACAGTTTTGCACTCGCCAGCCTCACCATGCTCTTCTTCATGTGGGGGTTCATCACTTGTCTCAACGACATTCTGATCCCGCATCTCAAGGGCGTTTTTCAGCTTAACTACTTTCAGTCGATGCTGATCCAGTTCTGCTTCTTTGGTGCTTACTTCATCGTCTCGCTGCCTGCTGGCGCTCTTGTCAAACGCATCTCTTATAAATGGGGTATCGTGACCGGTCTGGTGATTGCGGCCATTGGCTGCGCCCTATTCATTCCAGCTGCGTCTTATCGCGTTTACGAACTGTTTCTTGGTGCGCTTTTCGTGCTGGCTTCGGGCGTGACGATTCTTCAGGTGGCTGCGAATCCTTATGTCACCATTCTCGGCAAACCTGAAACAGCAGCCAGCCGTTTGACGCTAACACAGGCTTTCAACTCGCTCGGCACAACCGTCGCACCATCCTTTGGTGCACTCCTGATCCTGTCAGCCGCAACCAGCGATGCGGCAAGCTCTGCGCAAGCAGATGCCGTTCAGTTCCCTTATCTTATGCTGGCGTTGGCTTTCGCAGTCCTCGCAATCGTTTTCGCGATCCTGAAACTGCCTGACGTTCAGGAAGAAGAAGCTGTTCTTACCAAGGAAGACGGTTCAGCATGGCAATATCGCCATCTGGTCTTGGGTTCTATCGGCCTGTTCGTGTATGTCGGCGCCGAGGTCAGCGTTGGCAGCTTCCTCGTCAACTTCCTCAACGATCCGAATGTCGCGGGTCTGGCTGAATCTGAGGCCGCGCACTACGTTTCCTATTTCTGGGGCGGCGCAATGCTGGGACGCTTCATCGGTGCAGTTGCCATGCGTTATATCGATGACGGCAAGGCGCTGGCATTTAACGCCGCTATAGCCATCATTCTGCTGCTCATCACCGTAGCAACTACGGGGCATGTCGCCATGTGGTCGGTTCTGGCAATCGGTCTCTTCAACTCGATCATGTTCCCGACGATCTTCAGTCTGGCTCTGCATGGTCTTGGCAAACACACCAGCCAAGGTTCCGGCATTTTGTGTCTGGCCATTGTTGGCGGTGCGATTATACCGCTCATTCAAGGCGCGCTTGCAGATAGAGTAGGCATTCATCTGGCGTTCCTGATGCCGATCATCTGCTATATTTACATCGCCTATTATGGACTGATCGGCAGTAAACCGAAAATCTAAAACAAAAAAGCCGGTCTGAATTTCAGACCGGCTTTTTAAATTCGGTATTATACTGTTAGCCAGCCAACCCCTCGCGGATACGAGCAATCACATCCTGAACACGGCTATTCTGTTCGCTGCGGCGTGCTGAAACCAGACAAGCCTGCGAACGCAAGATTACGCCATCTTCAAGCACTTTGAGCTGATTGGCTTTGAGCGTCGAACCGGTCGATGTAATATCAACAATCATATCTGCCGAACCTGCCGCAGGGGCGCCTTCGGTCGCACCGAGACTTTCAACGATTCGATAGACCTGAATGCCGTGCTTCTGCGAGAAGAACTGCTGTGTCAGACGCCAGTATTTGGTAGCAATCCGCAGACGGCGACCGTGACGCTGGCGGAAATCCGCCGCAACATCATCAAGATCGGCCATCGTTGTTACATCGCGCCAGACTTCCGGTACGGCAACCACCACATCAGCATGACCAAATCCAAGCTCTGCTTCAATCGCCACACGCTCATCGGCATGGGCAAGCGTTTCGCGGATGAGGTCTTCACCGGTAACACCGAGATCAACGCTGCCATAGCCAAGCTCACGCGCGATCTCCGATGCCGATAAAAACAGAATATCGAGATCGTTTTCACCTTCAACCCGCGCACGATAATTGCGCGCGTCGTCAGGTAGAATAACCTTGTATCCGGCCTTTTCCAGCACAGCGAGCGTCTGCTCTTTCAGCCGTCCTTTGGACGGAAGTGCGAGCGTTACAGTCATGATTGTTCTCCGCTCAGCGCCTCGAGCCGGTCCAGCCAGATGGAAAAACCAACGCCCGGAATGTTTTCGGATGCACCGAGCATAGTCAACAGTCGGTCATAACGACCGCCACCGGCCAGCACCATATCCTTGTCGCCACCCGCCTGACGGATTTCATAAACAAGACCCGTATAGTAATCGAGCGGGCGTCCGAAAGACGCATCGTAGACAATGTCTTCGGCAGGAATACCGGCGGCGATAATCGCATCAGTGCGCGCTTCAAACTTTTGCAGAACAGCACTCAGATCAAGTGCGTTGTCGGCTGCAAAAGCCCGCAGCGTGATGGTCGCAGCTTCAAGCGACACGCGGGTCGAAAGGAATCGCTTGAGCACATCCAGTGTGGATGAAGGAAAACGGGCCGCAGCCAGATCTTCCTTCTCGATCAAGCGACGGGCGATTTCCGCAGGCGTGCGTCCAGCTCCCGGCGACATGCCAGCTTCAAGCATTTCTGCTTCCAGCATACGTGCCAGGCCTGCCTCGTCACCTTCGGCAACCAATCCAGCCAGATGTTCCGGCAACGGGTCAGTGCGCTGCTCGCCGGTCAGTTCGGCAAAAGCTGCTTCCATCGTGTGTGCATCGCCAAAGGCACGTAGCAGCTTCTTGCGCCATCCTTGCGGAAGACCAAGGGCTTTCAACATACCTGCAAAAACGGATTGATCGCCCAGCACGATTTCAAGCTTGGCATTGGGAGCTGCGGCATGAACACAGGCCAGCGCATCGGCAATCGAACGCGCATCCGATGCCGCTTCGTCGGTTGCACCCAAATCCTCGATGCCTGCCTGAAGAAACTCAGCCGCGCCATCGCGACGCTGGCGGAACACTTCACCGAGATAGGCATAGCGCTTGGGTGTTGCAGCATTCAGCGCAATGTGATTGCGGCAGACCGGAATAGTAAATTCCGGACGCAGGCAAAGGCTGTCGCCATTTTCATTTTCAGTGAGAAAGATACGGCGGCGCAAATCTTCGCCCGCCATATCCAGAAACGGATCGGCAGGCTGGATCAGCGGAATATCGACAAGCTCCGCTTCGCTGGCATCAAGCTGCCCGCGAAGCATCGTGAGGACTAAAGATGTGCGTTGACCTGCCATGTTACCCGTCACTTCACCTGCTGTGCGCGATCTTTGGCTTGCGCTTCAAGGATTTCGCGCACTGCCGCAACGATACCCTCTTCCTTGACCGTGATCTGTGCCGGGCGACTTTCTCGCCAGGTTGCATTGTCTTCGATTTCAGCAGAGATACGCTTGCCTTCGATCAGATCCTTGATCTGAACTTCGCCAGCTTCACGCTCCTGCGAACCCTGAATGATCACGCATGGCGCGTCACGACGGTCGGCATATTTCATCTGTGCCTTCATGCCAGAACCGCCGACATACATTTCAGCACGAATGCCAGCCTGACGCAGATCGGAGACCATCTTCTGATAGCGACCAAGGCTTGCTGCGTCCTTATCCATGACCAGCACAACAACCGGACCAACCACATCGGACACATCAAGCTTGCCGAGGTTTTTCAGCGCAGTCATCAGGCGCGAAACGCCGATGGAGAAGCCCGTTGCCGGAACCGGCTCGCCACGGAAGCGCGACACCAGACCGTCATAACGACCACCGCCGCCAACCGATCCGAACACAACCTTCTGGCCATCTTCGTTGGTAACGTCAAAAAGAAGCTCGGCTTCAAATACAGGGCCGGTGTAATATTCAAGACCACGCACAACCGAGGGGTCGATTTTCACCCGACCTTCGTAGCCACCAGCGTCAAACAGAGCTTCCATATCGGCAAGCTCTTTCACGCCTTCTTCGCCCTTGGCATTGCCGGCAACGACGGCCTGCAGATTGGCGATGGTTTCAGCACCTGTTGCACCACCCGCAGCGGTAAAGGCCAGAACCTTTTCCACTGCCGCATCGGACAGTTCAGCGCCCTTGGTGAAATCGCCGCTTTCGTCAAGACGACCCTTGCCCAAAAGAAGACGAACGCCTTCAGCGCCAAACTTGTCGAGCTTGTCGATGGCACGCAGAACATTGAGGCGCTTGCCAGCATTCGCATCGCCTTCAAGCCCAATGGCTTCGAGAACGCCGTCGAGAACCTTGCGGTTATTGACGCGGATCACATAATCGCCGCGCTGAATGCCAAGGCGCTCAACCGTATCGGCCATCATCATGCACATTTCAGCATCCGCCGAGACGTTCGGCGCACCAACAGTGTCGGCATCGAACTGCATGAACTGGCGGAAACGACCTGGGCCCGGCTTTTCGTTGCGGAAAACCCAGCCGTTGCGATAGCTGCGATATGGCTTCGGCAGGCTCTCGTAATTTTCAGCCACGAACCGTGCCAGCGGTGCAGTCAAATCGTAGCGAAGCGACAGCCACTGCTCGTCATCATCCTGAAACGAGAACACACCTTCATTCGGACGATCCTGATCCGGCAGGAACTTTCCGAGCGCATCGGTATATTCAATGAGTGGTGTTTCTACCGGTTCAAAACCATAGAGGTCGTAAACTTCACGGATGGTCGCCGTCATCTTTTCGGTGGTGCGCAAATCATCCGGCACCCGATCGACAAATCCGCGCGGCAACCGCGCCTTCATCTTGTCCGCTTTATCGGCCATTTTTCCTGCCTGATCGCTGATTTTGTTCATGTTGCGCCGGAAAACCCGGCAAATTCGTTGCCGGTTTCCTAACGCATCAAACCGGGTGCGGCAAGTGCAGGAAGAGCTTTAAAAAGCGCGATCAGCGCGTGGCGATGGCAACAGCCACGCCAGCCATCATTCCGGCGCATGTGCGGTTGGCGATCTTGACCATGCGCGGGGTGCGCAAAAAGCGTCGCGCCTGCACCGCCAACAGCACCCAAGCATTATAAACAACAGCCAGAACCATGAACATAACCAGCAGCAATTCGCCCCAGCCAAGGATAGAAACGCCTGTGAGATCAATCACGGTCGGCAGAATGGCAACATAGAAAACCATGATCTTCGGATTGCCCAGCGTAATGGCCAACGCGCTTAGGAAAAGACCCCCAGCCTCATTGCGACGCGGGATGATGTCTTTACTGGTAAGATCACTGACAGGCGCAAACCACATCTTCCATGCAAGATAAGCGAGGTAAACCAGACCACCGTATTTAAGCAAGAGAAAGAGGGTATGGAAATTATGCGCCAGCGTGGAAAGCCCCCATACAGCGAGCGACAGCCAGACAGCATCGCCAATCCAGAGTCCGAGCATGAAAGGGAAAACGCCCTTATGCCCGCGACTGATCACTCGGGCCACCAACGCGCCGATATTTGGACCTGGCGTGCCAGCTGCAACCATCAAAATTCCAGCAAAAACCAAAAGCGACGTCGGATCCATTTGTCCTAACTCCAGAAATGCACTTCTTCTGTGACAGAAAACCAAAATCGTCGCAATCTACAGTTTATTGCGGTCGCTCCAATTCCTGCCGGAGTTTTTCAATGTGCGGGCGGCAATGGCAGCCTTCAATATGATCGTTGACCAGCCCCATGGCCTGCATGAAGGCGTAAACGGTTGTTGGCCCGACAAAAGACCAGCCACGTTTTTTAAGGTCTTTGGAAATACGGGTTGAAACTGCTGTGGTGGGGTTAGCGGACAAGGTGGGATAATCCACCACCTGAGGCCGTTCCTCGGCACTCGGTTCAAACGACCAGAAATAAGCAGCCAGAGAGCCTTTCTCCTCAACCAATTCAATAGCGCGCTTCGCATTGTTGATTGTCGATACGATTTTGCCGCGATGACGCACAATGCCCTTATCCGCGAGCAGCCGCTCAATATCCTTGTCGTCGTAAAGCGCGACGCGATTAAAATCGAAACCGTCAAAGGCTGCACGGAAATTTTCGCGCTTGCGCAAGATCGTCAGCCATGAAAGGCCCGACTGAAACCCTTCAAGGCAGATTTTTTCAAACAATCGATTGTCACTTGTGACAGGAACGCCCCACTCATTGTCGTGATAAGCAATGTAATCGGATAACTCGCCGGGCCAGAAGCAGCGAATTTTACCGTCTGCGTTGACGATAAGACCTGTCTTTTTCTCTGCTGTATCGCTCATTCTGGCCTCCACAGTTTTAGCAATTTTTAATCATGTCACGCAACTTGCTGCTAACCACAACTTTATTTTGCATCACGCAGGCGCCCGACCATTGGAAAAATTTACCTTTATGATTCCTTTGAGCGGCACAATAGGTTCATGAAATTCGGGGCTGTATTCCTGACAGCAGATGTCAGGAGTGCGACGGGTAACCGCGTCAGCGCAAATGCAAGGCGCAAAACAGACGGATTTGGCTTATGAAACCACGTCATCTGCTTTTGATTGGATCGTTTGCGGCGATTGCCGTTTCCATCGTGACCACCAGCATGGCTTTTGCCAATGATCGTTATGCGACCCAACCACCAGTTCGCATTGACGATGCAACATCGCAGCGTTGGCTGGCGCAACTTGGTGGACCTGCGGTGCGCGTCCTGCCTCAGGCAGAAGCCGCACAACCGCAAAAGCGCACCCTCGTCCGCCAGAAGCAGCAGCCCAAAGCCCGTTATCAGAGCGTGAGCCAGCAGCGTCCTGCGGCTAATCCGGCAAAAGTGGTCCGCAAAAAGCAACAACTCGACCCGATGTTCCTGCCGCAAGTCGTATCATATTCCGGCGGTGAAAAACCCGGAACTCTGGTCATCGATACAAACAAGCGCTTTCTTTACCTCGTTGAAGGCAATGGTCAGGCGCGTCGCTACGGAATTGGCGTCGGCAAGCAAGGCTTCGGCTGGAAAGGCACACAAAAGGTGAGCCGCAAAGCGGAATGGCCAACCTGGACACCGCCTAAGGAAATGATTGCCCGCGAACGCAAAAAGGGACGCATTCTGCCCGCTCAGATGAAGGGCGGCATCAACAATCCTCTGGGCGCGCGCGCATTGTATCTGGGTTCCACGCTCTACAGAATACATGGCACCAATCAGCCATGGACGATTGGCAAAGCCATGTCTTCGGGATGTTTCCGTATGCGTAACGAAGATGTGACCGATCTCTATGGTCGCGTTCCTGTGGGTACTCGCGTCGTCGTTCGTTGAATTAAACCCTTTATTCAATGCAAGTTCAGGCCGTTGTCGCAAAAGTGACAACGGCCTTTTTGTCATCGAATTGAAATTTTTGACGTTTTTATAGGAAATGCATCTGCGTTAGCGCACAAAGGAAGACGAAAGGTCTTTCACTTTCCATGCGAACACCCATATGCTGTGAAAGCAAAACTAAGAGATATATGTATATGTAAGAGGGAAGGACTGAATATGACCGTACCGGCGGTAAAACTCAACGACGGCAATCGCATCCCGCAGCTCGGTTATGGTGTCTGGCAAATAGGCAATGATGAAGCCATCTCAGCCGTCAGCGAAGCGCTGAATGTAGGCTACCGGCACATCGATACGGCTGCCATTTATGGCAACGAAGAAGGCACCGGCAAGGCAATCAACGAATCTGGTATCGCGCGCAGCGATATTTATCTGACAACAAAGCTCTGGAACAAAGAACAGGGCTATGAGTCAACGCTCAAGGCTTTTGACGAAAGCCTCAAGAAGCTTGGTACGGACTATGTTGATCTTTATCTGATCCATTGGCCGCTGCCATCCAAAGACCTGTTCATGGAGACCTGGCGCGCTTTTATCAAAATCAAGCAAGAAGGCCGTGCGAAATCCATTGGTGTTTCGAACTTCCAGACCGCTGATCTCGAGCGCATTCTTAAAGAAAGCGATGTTGTTCCGGTTATCAACCAGATCGAACTGCATCCGCAGTTCCAGCAGGATGAGCTGCGCCTCTTCCACAGCAAACATAACATCGCGACCGAAGCATGGAGCCCGCTTGGTCAAGGCACGATTCTTGAAAACCCTACGCTCAAAACCATTGCGGAAAGGCACGGGAAGTCAGTCGCACAGATCATCCTGCGCTGGCATATCGAAACCGGCAACGTCGTCATTCCAAAATCTGTTACGCCAGCACGTATCAAGGAAAATTTCGAAGTCTTCGATTTCAGCCTCAATGGCACTGACCACGATGCAATTACCAAACTGGACAAGACGGATGGTCGTATCGGACCAAATCCTGCGACATTTTCGGTGGTTTAGTAAAAATGAAGCCCGGAGGAAACTCCGGGCTTTCTTTATCGCAGCAGCTTCAAACTGCCCGTTAGCGAGCGCACCCATTTCGTTGGGCCAGCGATTCCCACCCCGTCAATTACTTCATTCAACAGTTCCTTTTCAGGAAAAAGGGCTTCATACTCGGTGTAAACATGCAGCGAGCGCGCAAAGGCAGGGAAGGCCACAACTGCGCGACGTTCCTCAAAGCCTGCTGCTTTTAATGCAATTGCTCGAATAGTTTCCCCGTCAGCCTGCAGGATCGGCACCGGACGGTCAGAGCTGATATCAATCGCAACACCTGTCTTGTCGACCAGCTGTCGTGCGGCAATGAATGGCAACTTTGCACCCAGCCCAATCGAAATCGCGCCAACCGTATTGGAAATCAGCCCCAGCGGCATTTCTGGATTAACAATAATGGCGAGGCGAAGATCTTCTTGCATGACGGCTCCTGAAACAGAAATTTCTCACCGAGAAATACACCGCTTTATGGGGGTAATCCTGCCTATCTATCCCTTCCTGAAAATATTTTTGGTAGATATTACCCAGAATGATCGATTCTGAGGTAAATTCATATGAACATGCTTGATCCATCCGACATCAGGATTCTCGAAGCTTTGCAAGGTGACGGCCGGCTTACAAATCAGGCGCTTGCGGAGCAGGTTGGTATGTCCACTTCTCCAAGCTGGCGTAAAGTTCGCAAACTGGAAGAAGATGGCGTAATACAGGGCTACCGCGCTACGCTTGATCGCAGGGCAATCGGCCTTGGCGTTCTGGCCTTTGTCCGCATCAAGATCGATAGTCACAACGAAGCGGAAGCGGAACAGTTTGCAGCTGAACTGATGAGCCTTGATGAAGTCATCACCTGCTACAGCATTGCAGGGGACGCCGATTTTCTGCTGCAAGTCGTATCGCGTGATCTCGATACCTATGCCGATTTTGCCATGTCCACGCTGCGCCGCCTGCCCCGCATCAAGGAAATGCAGACAACTTTCGTGCTCAAAGAAACGAAAAGCTTCAAGGGCTTTCCGCTCAAATATGCACGTTCAATGAAGTCCGGAGCCTGAAAGCACAACGGGCTTTGGCCCGCCATAAGCCCAGTCCAGCAACTCAATTGTGTGCACTATTGGCAGTTTGCTGCCTGTTGCGATCTGCGTCATGCAACCAATATTGCCCGTCGCAATCAGATCGGCACCAGTCGCCTCAATATTTCTGACCTTGCGATCTCGAAGTTTTGTCGCGATTTCAGGCTGCATGATATTGTAGGTACCCGCCGAACCGCAGCAAAGATGCCCTTCCAATGGCTCTTTCACAGTGAACCCGGCTTTGGAAAGCAGGTCTTTGGGTTGACGCAAAATCTTCTGGGCGTGTTGCATGGAGCAGGCCGAATGATAGGCAACAGTAAGCATCTTCGGCTTGTCGGGTTGCGGCAGTGTGATGGTCGTCAGATATTCGGTAATATCCTTGGCGAGCGATGAAACAAGTGCTGCTTTATCCTTATAGGCCGGGTCGAGCCGCAGCATATAACCATAATCCTTGATCGTCGTTCCACAGCCGGAAGCTGTCACGATAATCGCATCAAGGCCACCCGCTTCAATCTCCCGCGTCCAGACGTCAACATTGTGCCGTGCCTGATCGAGCGCCTGCTCCTCGCGTCCCATATGGTGAACCAGTGAACCACAGCAGCCTTCATCCTTCGGCGCCACCACTTCAATGCCAAACCGATTGAGCAATCTCAGTGTCGCTGCATTGATGCCGGGATTGAGCACGGGTTGCGCACAGCCATTCAGGATCGCAACACGTCCGCGCTTTTCACCCTTGGCTACATTGATTTTTAGAGGATCAGCTTTGGCGGGAAGGTTTTGCGGGGCGAGTTCCAGCATGGCTGCAACGGGCTTTAAATGATCGTATTTTCGCATCAGTGGCGCAAAGGGTCGCCCGAGTTTGGCGAGCTTGAGTGCCATCCGAAACCGGCCCGGATAGGGCAGAACCTGCGCCAGCACCCCGCGCAGAAAGCGGTTCATGAATGGCCGCTTATAGGTCTTTTCGATATGCGCACGCGCATGATCGACCAGATGCATATAATTGACGCCCGACGGACAGGTGCTCATGCAGGAAAGGCACGATAGGCACCGATCAACGTGGCGCACGACTTCTTCATCCGCCGGACGTCCGTTTTCGAGCATATCCTTGATAAGATAAATACGTCCGCGCGGGCTATCGAGTTCATTGCCAAGCGTCACATAGGTCGGGCATGTCGCTGTGCAGAAACCGCAATGCACGCATTTACGCAGGATTTTATCCGCTTCGCTCACACCCGGATCGAGCAATTGTTCGGGGCTGAAATGGGTCTGCATGGCTCACACTCCCGCCTGCTCAGGATACATACGTCCCGGATTGAGAATGTTTTCCGGATCAAACTGATGTTTCAGCCTCTGTGAAAGTGCTGCAAGCGCTGCCGGTTGCGGCTCAAATACGTGCGTGTTGGCCCGCACAAATTCCGGTGCGCGTATTAGCGTTGCATGGCCGCCACCATATTTGGCGATCAGCTTGCGCAGTATCCCGGCTTCCGGCTCTGCTTCCATCCGCATCCAGATCAAACCACCTTGCCAATCATAATAGGCATCGACGCCTGCATGACGGCGCAACTCGTCAATCATACGCCAGCCCTGCATCGGTGCCATTGAAACACGCCAGACCACGCGCGTATCGCCAGCCAACGCATAGGGCAGCACATCGCGAACTTCTGTCCAGAGCTGTGTCGATTGCGGCTCATCAATCACGTCTATTATCCCTGCCCGGCCAAGTAGAGTCTGTAATTGCCTGCTCCGATGCGCGACAGACGGCGCAAAACCTTCCAGTCTTAAAATGGTTGCGGCTTCCCAGCCGAGCTTTCCGTCGAGAAAGCGATTGGCGACGGTGGGCGGCAAATGGGCACTCGATGCCACTTCCTCGCGCGATCCCATCGCCATAGCCATAACGCGAGCAGCCTGTTCGTCGTCCAGCCCACGAACAGCAAGCGTCACAGAAGTCTCGGGCTTCGGCAGAACCTTAAACGTAACTTCCGTTGCAACGCCCAGCGTACCCCAGGAATTGGCCATGCCCTTGGAAAGATCGTAGCCAGTGACATTTTTGACGACACGCCCACCAGATTTGAACAATTCACCGCGGCCTGAAACCACGCGAACGCCCAGGATATGATCGCGCGCAGCGCCCGCCTTTAACCGACGCGGCCCCGAAAGATTGGCAGCCAACACACCGCCTATTGTCCCCTGCCCTGCTTTGCCACCGAGCAGCGGACCATAATCCATTGGTTCAAAATGAAAGCACTGATTGCTTGCCGCCAGCAGTTTTTCGATCTCGGCGAGAGATGTGCCAGCCTTTGCTGAAAGAACCAGCTCATCCGGCTCATAGAGCGTTATGCCTGAAAGCTGCGACACATCCAGCACATGCCCTGCCTGAACAGGGCGACCTATCCCACGCTTTGAGCCATTGCCGATAATCTCCAGCGGTGTGGATGTGCTAAGAGCCCACTGGACCGCTTCAACGACACCCGCTTCATCGCGTGGTTTTAGAGTATTTACATCAGTCATCATCACAACCACAGATCAGAAACGCGGAAGGTCGGGAAAGGCCAGCTCGCCGCGATGCACATGCATACGGCCCAGCTCGGCGCAGCGACGCAGTTGCGGAAAGACCTTGCCGGGGTTGAGCAGGTGCTTGGCGTCAAATGCACATTTGACACGCATCTGCTGGTCGAGATCGATTTCGTTGAACATTTCCGGCATGAGATCGCGCTTTTCGATACCCACGCCATGCTCACCCGTCAGCACGCCGCCAACCTTCACGCAAAGACGTAAGATATCGGCCCCGAAATTTTCCGCAGCCTCCAGCTCTCCGGGAATATTTGCATCATAGAGAATGAGCGGATGCAGATTGCCATCACCCGCATGAAACACATTGGCGACCCGAAGTCCGTATTTTTCGGACAGCTCGCGCATCCCAGACAAAACACGCGGCAGTTCTTTGCGTGGAATTGTGCCATCCATGCAGAGATAATCCGGCGAAATGCGCCCCACTGCCGGGAAAGCCGCTTTACGGCCCGCCCAGAAAGCCAGTCGCTGTTCTTCCGATTGCGACAGGATACAGGTGGTTGAGCCATTTTTGAGCGCAATGCTCTCGACCGCTCCTATCAAATGGTCAACTTCGATCGGCGGTCCATCGAGTTCGACGATCAGCAGCGCCTCGACATCAAGCGGATAGCCGACACGAACAAAATCTTCAGCGGCGCGAATGGCAGGCCGGTCCATCATTTCCATACCACCCGGAATGATCCCCGCGCCGATAATATCCGCCACGCATTGCCCCGCCTGCTCACTCGACGGAAAGCCAACCATGACTGCACGCGCGGTTTCAGGCTTCTGCAGGATACGAACGGTGATTTCCGTCACCACGCCAAGCAGACCTTCCGAGCCGGTCATCAGCCCTAAAAGATCATAGCCTTCGCTATCGAGATGCTTGCCGCCAAGGCGCAAGACTTCGCCAGTTATCAGCACCATTTCGATGCCAAGCACATTGTTGGCGGTGAGACCATATTTCAGACAATGCACGCCACCTGCATTCTCCGCAACATTACCGCCGATTGAGCAGGCAATCTGCGAGGATGGATCGGGCGCATAGTAAAACCCCTCATGCTCGACAGCTTTTGTGATGCCAAGATTGGTCACACCCGGCTGCACGACTGCCACGCGATTAGGATAATCGATTTCGAGAATGCGATTGAAACGCGACATGCCAAGGAGGACTGCATCGGCCAGCGGCATAGAACCACCGGATAGCGACGTGCCAGCACCGCGCGGCACCACGCGAATGCCATTATCGTGACAATAGCGCAAAACTTTTGAGACTTGCTCGACCGTTTCTGGAAGGACAACGACCAGCGGCAGAGAACGATGCGCCGTTAGCCCATCGCTTTCAAACACGCGCATTGCATTAACAGTATCGACAATCCCCTCACCCGGTACGATATTGCGCAAGTCTGCAACGATGCCAGCACGTCGTTGCAATACGGCCGCATCCGGCTCCGGCATGACCAATCCGCTCATATGTTCCTCCGCCTCCCAGCGACTTCACATGATTGGTAAACTAATTTTACCAATCATGACTATGGCGAAACAGTTTTGACACTGCGGCATAATCGCCTTGCGATCTCAGCAAAGCCTCGGCTAGATGAGCAAGTACATATATCTGCCGGGGAGCATTTGAAACTATCATGATGAGCAGTCTGGCCGATATGGAGATTTTTGCACGCGTTGTCGCAACCGGCAGCATGTCTGCAGCAGCGCGCGATCTTGGCCTGTCACCCGCCGTGGTTTCCAAGCGGCTCGGGCGTCTTGAAGAGCGGCTTGGCACGCGACTGCTTCAGCGCACAACGCGCCAGATTGCTTTAACGGAAGCCGGACAAGGCTACCATGAGCGCGTGCTGGCTATTTTGTCGAACATTGAAGAGGCGGAAGCCTTCGTGGCCCGGCGTTCGGCAGATGCACGCGGGACTTTGAAAATCTCCGCCCCCACCACTTTCGGACGCATGCACATCGCGCCTTATCTGGTGCCATTCATGCGCGCCAATTCCGACCTGACTGTCAATATGCAGCTCTCGGACGAGATGGTCGATATTGTTGGTGACGGCTATGATCTTGCCATTCGCATTGGCGAACTGTCCGACTCTACACTTGTGGCCCGCCGTCTCGCACCTGTGCGCAGAATTCTCGCGGCATCCCCGCATTATATTGCAGAACGCGGAACACCGCAGACGATCGAGGATCTTGCCGATCATATCTGCCTTGCACCGCACAACAACGATCCATGGCGGCTTGAAGGCCCTAAAGGACCAATAACAATCCGTCCCGTCGGTCCGCTTCAGACCAATTCAAGCGAAGTGGTGCGCGAGGCGGTGCTGGCTGGTCTTGGAATTGCGCAGCGCTCGACGTGGGACATTGGACCGGAACTGGCAGAAGGCAGGCTGGTGCAGGTTCTACCGGAATATGCCGCATCGCGAAATGTCGCCATTCACGCGGTTTACCCCTCCAAGCAGTTCCTGCCTGCCAAAGTGCGTCTCTTCATAGACTATCTCGCAGATCTTTATGGACCGGTACCCTATTGGGAAAGTAGCAGTACTCCGCACGATATATCTAAATAATAGACGAAGCGGCTATGATTACGTAATAAGACGCCCGTTGCGTGATCGCGACAGCGTTTGCCGTTCGCCGGACAATATTAAGTCCAGACAATATCAAGGAATGACAATGAACACAGTACCCCGCCTGATTTTCGCACTCGTCGTGGCCGTTATCGTCGGTTGCGGTTTCATGTATTATGATAAATCGCGCGGCGCTGAATGGGTTGTTTCCCCACAGCAGATCGAACAAGCAAAGTCCGAAGGAAAAGCTGGTTTTGAAAGTCGCCCCGGCACCGTAGCGGTCCGTCCTATCCGTAGCGAAACTGCAGATGTGCTGCCCTTCAAATGGGCGATATATGGCCTAGTTGCCGGTATTGTTGTTTTCGTTTCGGGCCGCAAGCGCAAAAAGGCCTGACAACAGACCCCAACTCTTTACAAACCCCGGAAGCGATGTTTCCGGGGTTTTTATTTATGAACTGAAGATGCCATTGCCCGCTTGGCGGCTTAGGGATAGTTTGCAGCCATGATGGAGGCAGCAGACGGCATGGCCGAGACAGTTTTTTCCCGCATTCATGCAAGCCGCACTGCGGATGATGTTGTGCATCAGATCGAGAGTCTGATTCTCGAAGGTGTTCTGCGTGGCGGCGACCGTCTCCCGGGCGAGCGCGAGCTCGCACGACAGCTCGATATCTCCCGCCCTATTCTGCGCGATGCGCTCAAGCGGCTCGAAAATGCTGGTCTTCTCACCTCCCGCCACGGCGGCGGAACCTTTGTTGCCGATGTTATTGGTCAGGTATTCAGCGCCCCTGTTGTGAAGCTTTTTGCAGAGCATCGAAAGGCAACGACCGACTATCTCGAATATCGCCGTGAAATTGAAAGCGTGGCCGCCGAATATGCGGCTCTTCGCGCCACATCAGCCGATAAAGCTCTTTTGGCGGAAATCATGACCGCAATGGAAGACGCCAATAGCGCCTGTGATCTGGTTAAGGGAGCCCAACTCGATGTCGAGTTTCACAATGCAATTGGTGAAGCTGCCCACAATATCGTGTTGCTGCACACTTTGCGTTCCTGTTATCAGCTGCTGAAGGATGGCGTTTTCTACAATCGTAGCCTTATTTACAGCTATCCCGGTGTTGCTGACATGCTGCTTTCACAGCATCGTTCCATTTACGACGCCGTTATTGCTGGTAACCCGCAAGCAGCACGTGAAGCCGTGCAGAAGCATATCCGCTTTGTCGAACAGGCAACCAACGACCGTGAGCTTAACGATGAGCGCGAGCGCGTATCGCAATTGCGCTACCGCCAGCGAGCAGGAAAAGACGCGAAAGAAAGCTACGAGTTATGAAGACTGCGACGTTTAAAGAAGCGAAAGGACCGGACGGCATCCGGCTCTATGCTATGGGTGATGTGCATGGCCGCCTTGATCTCTTGCAGGACATGCATGGTCTCATCCATGCAGATATTGATCGAAATCCAACGCATGACTGGCGCATCATTCACCTTGGTGATTACATCGACAGAGGCCCGGATTCTAAAGCTGTGCTGGATTTTTTGATCCATGCGTCGGCACATGATCCGCGCATTATCTCGCTCATCGGCAATCATGACGACGGCTTTGTGCGCTATCTGACGACCGGGGATACGAACGGCATTTTTGCACTTCATGGCGGCAGCGATACCGCCCGGTCATATGGAGTGGAGGTCGATTACACTGATGGAGCATCAGCGGCAGCAGGATACAAACAGCTCGTCGACAAAGTTCCGCAAGCGCATATCGACTATATACGCTCGATGCCGTCTTCAGTGACCTTTGGAGATTTCTTCTTCTGCCATGCAGGTGTAAACCCGGCAGTTTCTCTCGACGAGCAAGATCGGGACGATCTTATGTGGATCAGGACACTGTTTTTAAAATGGACCGATCCGCTGGAGAAGGTCATCATCCACGGACATACGCCGCAGGGTGCTATCGATGTTCAAACCAACAGGGTTAACCTCGATACTTATGCCTGGAAAAGCGGAAAACTGTCAGCCATCGTGATCGATGGTCTGGAAAAGCGTTTTCTGGAAGCGACTGGTCCAGCCGCTAATCCTGTTATTTAACGTGCGCTGGAAATGCCGTAGCCGTCGGTGGAGGTCATGCTGTTGCCGGCATCGACGGTGAAAATGCCAACTGCCATAAACACAATCGCAGAAATCATCAGGACGGTGAGGAGTGCGGCATGCTTAGCGGTCATGGTCGAAAACTCTTTCGAGGTTACCAGGAGAAACGATGAACCGAGCTTTCCTAATAGCCAAGGCTTGCACCTTGTCTGATCACTGACCGCACGGAAGTTGGCCTCAGTTACACTCGAAAAAAGTTACCCGCAACTGAACGAACAAACGACAATTGTCGCTTTCTGAGGGAAAAAACTAATTCGTTTCGCCCTGTGGCAAAGTCGCAACGCATTATAAGGTCTGGTCTGTTGTTTGCAGGCAACTTTTTAGCTGTTTCTCTTAGATGAGATCAACCCAGGCACGCGCAAGCGCAGCCCCGGCCTTGTCTGCGGCAATCCCCGATTGCCGGAGATTAACAGGGAGTTCTGCCGCCCAATTGGAATCATACCTGGCAATCGTATCACTGAGCGTTTCACTCCAATTGACGACCAGCTTGGTATCCGCTTCAAAATGAAACTGCGTTCCGTAAACGGCACGCCCGATGCGGTAGGCCTGATGAACAGTCATGTCGCTGATTGCCATATGAATGGCACCCTCCGGCAAGGAGAATGTATCCCGGTGCCAGTGAAAAATTGGGAAAGCTGAACCTGCCGCAGACAGGACAGGATCGCTCTCTCCCTGCTCCGTTAACCGCACTTCGTGCCAGCCAAATTCCATCGGACGGTCGAGAATATTCTCACCACCATAGGCGCGTGCGACGAGCTGACTGCCAAGACATATACCAAGCACAGCCTTGTCTTGATCGCCAAAGGCCCGAATAAGATTGAGCAAACCTGGGAAATAGGGGTAGTCGCCATCGGCAAGTGCGTTCTGCTCGCCACCCAATACGATCAGGGCCTCATGCTCACTGTCATCCGTGGGAAGTGTATCGCCATTATAGGCATGCCTCACATCGATTGTATGCCCAGCTTCAAGCAGGATCGGCTCAATCTGCCCCAGACCTGAATCGGGATAATTCTGAACGACCAACACACTCATTGTTCAAGCCCCAAGTTTTACATCGAAAGGGCTAGCATGAAAAAAGCCCGGACAACAGCCGGGCTTTCATGGGTTTCAGTTTATTGCGTCTATCAATTGATGACTGACACGCTGACGGTGCGGCCTGCCACCAGATGCACCCCCTGAGGCACATCTTCAAGCTTCACACGTACCGGAACGCGCTGCGCCAGACGCACCCAGTTAAATGTCGGCGAAACATTCGCCAAAAGGTTCGTTGAATCGCTGCGTTCGCGATCTTCAATACCGCCAGCGATACCCTCAACCTGTCCCTTAAGCTTTAGCTTGCTGCCCATCACGTCAATCACAACCGGATCGCCGATGTTGATACGCTCGAGCTTGTTTTCCTCAAAATAGCCCGAGACATAGAACGAGTCTGTATCAACCAGCGCCGTTACCGGGGAACCTGCTGTCACATAATCGCCGGGCTGGAGCGAGAAATTGGTGATGACACCATTTACGGGCGCTTTGACAGAGGAACGTTCCAGATTGAGCGATGCGAGATCACGGTCGAGTTCAGCCTGACGATAGGTGGCCTCCGCTTGCATTGTCGTGGTTTCGATCTGCTCCATCTTCTGCTGCGTGATGGTGTTATCATTCAGCTTGCGATAGCGGGTAAGATCGCGATTGGCCATATCAAGAGCAGCCTTGCTGCTGGCAAGCTTTGCTTCTGCCTGTTGCAAAGCAAGCTTGTAGCGCGCCTGATCGATGCGAAAAATCACATCCCCCTGTTTGATGTTCTGATTGTCGCGCACCAGAACCTCGCTCACCAAACCCGAAACGTCTGGAGCAAGACGCACAACGTCGGCGCGGATTTTGCCGTCGCGTGTCCACGGCGCGTTCATGTAATAATCCCAGAGATGCCAGCCGAGAAGCCCTGCCATTGTGACCATGACGAGGGTTAGGAAGACCCGGCCAGAATGTGCAAAAAGTTTCTTCATAGTGGTATTCCATTTAAGATGACGGCGCTTGCGCCGAGAATGCAGAAGTACATGGCAGCGTCAAAAAGAGGCCTGTGCCACACAAAACGATAAAACCGGGCGCGTGCGAGCAATCTCTGCATCAGCGAATTTGCGAAATAAGCGCCCAGTGCCAGAACTGCGAGGCTCGGCAGATAGATTCCATAGATGTCGAATTCCGGTCTCATGACTCTAAAATTTCCATTCTCTGAACGTGTTTCAGGCGGCCTGCGGCAGTTCCAGTCGCGGCTGTGGTGGCAACTGGAAAGGCGGCGCCTTCGGAAAGAGGTTAAATCGCAGGGCGACCAGCGCCAGACGCGGTCTTTTAGCGATTGCAGGCGATCCCTGATCGATGATAATGGCGATAGCGTCATCGATAGCCGAAAGTAGCTGCTCGTCTATATCGGTACGCGTTTCAGCTTTCCTGTTGTGCAGAAGCGCACGATAGTGAGCACCAATTCCGTCGAGCACCCTATCGACCGCGTCCCGGCAATCTTCAGGCAGCTTCGCCCGATATTGCTGAAGATCGATCGTATTCATGCCGTTACGCAGATCACGCAGCAGATCGACCTTGGCGATATCAGCTGACGGGATCAGCGCCAATCGTGGTGTCATCATGCCGATACGATCAATCATTCTAAGCAACAAGCGGTTCATCCGCTGACGACGATGACGGCCCGGCTTGCGTTCGGTTGCAAGAGCAAGATCATTCCAGCCTGCCTTAACCAGACGCTGCACCGTCCATTCAGCACCCACCGAACGAACAATCGACGTTACGACAGCTGCAATAACAATACCAACGACAGTCGCCAGATTAGCATTGGCAAAGCTGACGAAATCATGTGTGAGACGGCCTTGCAGCATCAGCAGCATCGGCAGATTTATGCACAGCACCATGCCGAGCATGAATTGCGACGGTATTGCAAGAAGCAGTCCGGCAGGTATCAGAAACAAGCCCAGCACGAGCATAAGCGGAAAGAAACTATCAACTAACGGCAGCAGAGCGAACTCAAAGACAAAGGCCGCAACAATCACAATCATCAACAATTGGCCAAACTTGCGCATAACCGGAACCGGATCATCCATCGCTGCAAAAAGACAGCAAAAGATACCAGCCATCATCGCGGCTGCACCGCCCTGCGACCAGCCCGTTGCAATCCAAAATGCGGTCGCAACACATGTCGAGATAAAAGCACCAAAACCCGACAGAAAGGCCATGCCATAATCTCTGTGCTGCGGACGGGTTTTCAGATGCGCATCATAACGACGCCACCGAAGCGAATGTCGCGAACCGGAAACAATGTCCTGACGCAGTGTAATACAGTCGCTCCATATCTGAACCAAATCTCTCACGCGTGCTGCAACATTAAATGGCAACAGCTCACTCCATGTGTCGGCATCCCTGCCATAGCGTTCGATCTCATCGATATAGCCCAACAAAACCGCGCGGCGCTGCTCGGTAAGATTCTCTCCGCTTTCAATCCAGCTGCAGGTTTCATCAAGCAATTTCTGCACTGCCGGATGCCAAGGCTTTTCTCCTTCGCCAGGCTTGAGAAGCAGTACATCATGCAGGCTCGAAATAATCGGCAAAACAGCCACCATGCGCTGCTGAAGAACATGCAAAAGTGTACCCAGATTGCGGATTGATGATGTATCATAAGCCACATGAGTGGTCAGGTTGCGCAGTTCCAAGGCATCGGCGGCAAGCCGCTGACGGTCGCGGCGAAATTCCGGACTGTCTCCTTTGCCACGTAATGTCTCTAATAAGAGCATGGAGCCGTCGCGCAGCCAATTGTCGATACGAGCTACGACAACCGGACCGCTGTGGCGCGGAAATACCAAACGATTGACCACTGCTGCGCAGATAATGCCAATCGCAATTTCTTCAACGCGTCCCACTGCATAGGCAAAAGTTGTCTCTGGGGCCGATACAACCACAAAACTTGCAATGGCTACAGTGTAACCAGCCAGCATGAAGAGATAGCTGCGCGGCGTACCATCAAGCAGACTGATTGCAAGGCAAAGCCCCATCCACAGGCCAATAGCCAGTGTCAGGATTTCCGGAGAATTGACTAGATTTGGGACGAATAGAATCGTCACTGCACCGCCGATAATGGTCCCGATCAGCCGGTAAAACCCCTTCGACGTCGTGGCACCTGAGAGCGGATGCGCGACGATATAGACCGCCGCTATCGACCAATACGGATTGGGAAGGTCTGCCATAAGGGCGATCCACAGCGCAAGCATCGCCGCCGCAAACGTCTTCAGGGAGAAGACGACGTCCCAAAATTTCGGCAATGTTTCAACTGGTTTCGTCATCAATATCTCAAGTTTTACTTACGGTTTTCATGGATGCCGCATTCAGGATGGCCGGTTTTGAAACTTTTCGTTTAGTTCCCGCAGCACATCCATCGCGATATCGACGGAATCCGGGTCAAGATCACCGAGAAAGGCAGTACGAAGTCGCGCAGAGGTTTTGTCCACTTTCAAAGCGAGCTCGCGTCCTTCGTCCGTCAACTGGATAAGCTTCACACGACGATCTGTATCATCGGCAATACGTTGGATAAGTTTGTCTTTTTCCAACTCATCCACCACACGGACAATTGTTGCGCCCTCAATGCCAACCCTCTCGGCCAGCACGCCTTGCGGTATGCAATCGCCGTGCCGCAACAAGCTAATGAGTGGCAATGCTTTTGCATCTGAGAGGTTGTGCTCCGCCATGGCGGTATCAAAAGCTTTGCGCCAACCGCGTGCGTTTGCGGAAAGCAACGAAGCAAATTCAACCCAGGCCTGTCTCATGATTTAAGTTCCATTCAAATAGATAGCTTCATATCTATATGTATACAATCTTGTTTGTTTCAACTCATATTCTGATCCCATCAAAAAATCGTGTAGACGTCTGCGTGCCTTGCCCAATGCAACCAAAGGGCTTGACCATGCCCCCGCGCCTCTGCCATCGATGCGATCATGCGCGCAAATTATAAAATGCAACGAATTTATATCGAAACTGGTATAAGCGACGGCGTTAGTGCAGAAGCACCGACGCAAGCCGCCCATTATCTCACACATGTCCTGCGTTTGAAGGAAGGCGACGAGGTTCTCGCCTTTAACGGACAGGACGGCGAATGGAAGGTCAGGCTTCGTCCCGAGGGCAAGAAGCGGCTCTTTCTGGAAGTGATCGAACAAACCCGCCCACAGCCAGCACCTTGCGACCTGATCTATTGCTTTGCACCGCTCAAACAGGGCCGGCTTGATTACATGGTACAGAAAGCCGTGGAAATGGGTGCTGGCATTCTGCAGCCGGTGGTCACACAACATACACAAGTGCCCAAGCTTGGCACAGACCGCATCAAAGCCAATGCGATTGAAGCCGCCGAACAATGCGGTGTGCTTGCCATCCCCGAATGCCGTGAAGCAATACGCTTTGATCGCTTTCTGGAGCAATGGGACCAATCGCGACGTTTGATCTTCTGCGATGAGGGCCATGAGACAGATGACCCATTGACCATTTTGAGCGAACTCAAAAACGGCCCTTATGCTGTTCTGATTGGGCCAGAAGGCGGCTTTTCGGAAAGCGAGCGCCGGCAATTGCGCGAACTGCCTTTCGTCACAGCGATACCGCTTGGGCCGCGCATTCTGCGCGCTGATACCGCGGCCGTTGCGGCGCTTACACTTGTGCAAGCAGTATTGGGCGACTGGAAAGCACGAGCATGAACTCAAGAAAATCCAATCTTCAATGAAATTGACTTGCGTGATTTGACAAATTTGTCCAATCACGCTGACAAAGATAAATCGACTAGGGACACAATACATGGCGCGCGATACGACCGATGAAACAGCACTGACCGGTGTTGAAGAACTCGCAGCCTATCTTGCTGAAGGTAGCAAGCCGAAGGATGCGTGGCGCATCGGCACCGAGCACGAGAAATTTCCTTTCTACGTCGCGGATAACAGCCCTGTTCCCTATGAAGGTCCGCGCGGAATCAAAGCCATTCTCGAAGGCATGAAGGCCAAACTTGGCTGGGAGCCGATCATCGATGAGGGCAATATTATTGGCCTCGTTGAACCGACCGGACAGGGTGCGATTTCGCTTGAACCGGGTGGTCAGTTTGAGCTTTCAGGTGCGCCGCTTTCCTCCATCCACCAGACGTGCCGCGAAGTGAATGCGCATCTCTCGCAGGTGCACGAGATCGCGGAACCGCTGGGCATTCGTTTCCTTGGCCTCGGCGGCAGCCCGAAATGGACATTGGCAGAAACGCCGGTTATGCCGAAGTCGCGCTATAAGATCATGAGCAACTACATGCCGAAAGTCGGGCATGAAGGTCTCGACATGATGTACCGCACCTCGACCATTCAGGTTAATCTCGACTTTAGCTCCGAAACCGATATGCGCCGGAAGATGCAGGTTTCGATGAAGCTCCAGTCAATTGCGACGGCGCTCTTTGCCAGCTCGCCTTTCACTGAAGGCAAGCCGAACCATCTTCTGTCGTGGCGCTCCAATATCTGGCGCGACACCGACAACCAGCGCTCTGGAGTTTTGCCTTTCGTCTTCTCGGAAAACTTCGGCTTTATTGATTATGTCGAATGGGCGCTCGATATACCGATGTACTTCATTCTGCGAGATGGACGTTATCACGACTGCACGCATGTCACCTTCCGACAGTTCGTGAACGGCGCATTGAAGGGCGAAGTCAGCGATCCGGTTCCCAATATGGGCGACTGGACCAATCATCTTTCGACGCTCTTCCCGGAAGTGCGTCTCAAGCGCTTTCTGGAAATGCGTGGCGCTGACGGCGGTCCATGGCGTCGCATTTGCGCTCTGCCCGCTTATTGGGTTGGCCTGCTTTATGATGATGAAGCGCTCAGTGCGGCAGAATATCTGACCAAAGACTGGACTTATGAAGAGGTTCTGGCGCTGCGCAATGATGTCCCTGCAAAAGCCCTGAATGCCTCGTTCCGGGGTAAGCCAGTCGTGCAAATCGCACGCAAGACACTGGAAATTTCCCGTCTTGGTCTGCTTAACCGTAAGCAGCTCAATGGCGACGGCTTTGACGAAACCCACTTCCTTGCACCGCTCGAAGAAATCGTCGCAGCGGGTATCACCGATGCCGAGCGTATGCTTAAAGCCTATAACAGCGTGTGGGCGGGTTCGGTCGAACCGATCTTCCTGGAATACGCTTATTGAGTATTAAAAACAGTCGAGCTTATCTTCGACCGTAACCAGCGATGCGCCGGGTCACTTTCCCGGCGCTTATGCCATATCTGCACAAATGGTATCGGCGGCAGAACTACAGGCGCAGGCAGCACAATCAGATTATTGTCCTGCGGCAAATTCCTCAGCCCGCCGCGCGCAGTGGTCAGGATAAGATCTGTGCCAGCAATAAGCTGCGGCGCAACGCCCCAATGAGGCACCACCACAGCAATATGCCGTGTATGGCCCGCAAGTTTAAGGCTTTCCTCGATCTCTGTCGTCGCATCGCCACGCACTGCAACCAGTGCATGAGGACGGGCGAAATAAGTCTCCGCATCAAATGCTCGCCCTTCAAGACTTCGACGGTCGAGCAGACAGACATATTCATCCTGCATGATGACATCAGCGGCGATTTGCGCTGGCAGATGCGGAAAGACGCCAAAGCCCAGATCAATATCGCCATCGAGAATGCGCGCGATCATACCTTCACGGCTGAACTGACTGACTGCAAGATCAATTCCCGGCGCGTCCTGTCGCAATTCGCGCACTAACCTTGGCAGCAAGATACTGCCGCCATAATCTGACATCGAAAGATGAAAGCGATACTGTGTCGTTGCGGGATCAAATCCCTGCGGCCCAAGCACTGCACGAACACCCGTCAAAACCTCCGTTAGCGGCTTTGCAATTTCCATTGCCTTAAGCGTCGGTACCAACCCAGCGCCTTCACGCACAAGCAGCGGATCATCAAAAAGACCACGCAGACGCACTAGCGCATGGCTGACTGCTGGCTGGCTCATATTGAGCCTCACGGCAGCACGGGAGACGTGCCGCTCCGTCAGAAGCACATCCAGAATGACGAGCAAATTCAAATCAACATTTCTTAGATTATTCGTCTGATGCATATACAACTCGGTAATCTGAATTTCCAATTCACCAAACATATAACTAGATCAAAGCGAAAGGAATAGACGAAAGGACTTTCCATGCAGGCCCAGGGATCACTTACATTTCTCGTCGCAGCCCTCATTGCCGGTGCGGTGGTACCATTTCAGGCCGGTGCCAATGCGGCTCTCGGACGCGCACTTGGTCACCCGCTTTGGGCAACCATCGTATCGCTGGTTGTCAGCATCATCTGTGTGCTGCCGGTATTGCTGGCCATGAAAGTTTCGCTACCCACTTTCACCGGCCTCGCCGGACAGCCAAAATGGATATGGATCGGCGGCGTTGCCGGTGTGCTCTATATCACCGCTGCCATTTTGCTTGCGCCAAAGCTTGGGGCAGCCGGTTTCATGACTGCGGTCATCGCCGGGCAGCTGATCGCCTCTGTGCTGATCGATTACTTCGGCATCATGGGATTTGTATCAAGAGAAATCACGCCATCCCGCATAGCTGGTGTTCTGTTGGTGGCTGTGGGCGTCATCGTGATGCAGGGACCGTCGCTCTGGCGCAGTGCTGAAACTATCGCTACGGCAACAGTCAATAAATAAACAAAGGGCGCGGAAATCCGCGCCTTTTGTTCGTTAAGCAGAAACCTGCGTTCCCTTGCTCGGATCAGGGATAACGACAATCGTGCTGCCATCGCGTACATTGTTATAAAGATCAATGACATCCTGATTGAGCAGTCGGATACAGCCCGACGACACGGCCTTGCCTATGCTCCATTCTTCCGACGAGCCATGAAGCCGATAGATCGTGTCGCGACCATCCTTGTGAATGTATAGCGCGCGAGCACCAAGCGGGTTTTTCAAGCCGGGAGGCATACCGCCATTGGCAATACTATAAGGCATCAGCTCCGGCTGGCGCGCCACCATTTCATCCGGCGGCGTCCAACGCGGCCACTGGCGCTTATAAGCAATAATCGCACGCCCTGCCCACGAGAACCCATCGCGTCCGACGCCGATGCCGTAACGCATGGCCCGGCCATTGCTGCGAACATGATAGAGATATTTGTTCGGCGTATCGACGATGACAGTGCCGACCTTTTCGCTGGTCGGATAATCGACTTCCTGCCGCCAGAATTTCGGATCGACTTTGGCAACATTTACTGCAGGCAGAGGAAACTGCTCATAAGGCATGGCCTCGTACATTGGCGGCACAGCACGCACCGGGGCTGGCGCGGCAGCAACTTTAGCAGGTGCGGCCTGCTGGGCCGTTGAAACGCAACCCGAAAGCGCGACAGCACTCGCACCGATCAGAAATGCACGCCGGCTCGTGACACCTTTAGGCAGCATGGGCACATCACTGCCTTCAGAAAATTTACGCGACATCCAAAAACTCTTTCATTTGCACGACTTGAAGCCACATGCCCTCCACTACGAAAGCATGTCAGCGAATGTTTGCCGAGAAAAAGGAGACCAAACTTAAGTGAGCCTTAAGAGAACAACGTATTCTGCAACTTACGCGTTATCTTGAATGATGATGAAGCAATCAAAAGGCTTGTGTTGCTAAAATAGCGATCCCTGCCCGCCAGAACCAGACGATGACGCCTTTCGCGTGGCGCCCTTTGGTGATGAGGTATCGTAGCCATGTCCCGCCGTTGCCGCAACATCCCCATCGCGGAAGCGGATCGATAGCGCGTCACCGTCAGAAACGCCTGCAGCGAGTTTGACCGGCTTGCCATCGGCATTAAAAACAACCGCAAAACCGCGATCAAGAACACTTTCATAAGAGAGCGTCCGCATCAGGCGTTCCAGTTCGTGACCGCGTCTTTTCGTGCGCTCAAACAAGATATTAATCGCCTGATCACGCCGCCGATCAAGCTGCTCTATTGTGCCTTTCGCAAGGGTCGTACGCCGTAACAAAGGCTCTGGTGCCAGCCTGTCGGAACGCCTCGCAAACAATGTGCGCCGCTCGCGCAAAAACGCTTCAAGCGCACGCGGCAGACGCTGTCCAAGCAGCTTCATGTGACGCTTCTGTTCGTCGAACCCGCGTTGCAGCAAGCGCGGCGACAACTGACGTGCGCGACCCTCAAAGTGAACACGCTTCTTTTGTGTATTCACAAAAAGCGCCCGCGTCAGTCGCGAAGCGGCTTCATCAAAACGACGCCGTGGCAATGCCAGCAACTGATCAGCCGACGGCAATGCCCGGCTCGCGGCACGATGCGCCTGACGCTTCAGGTCGATAAAACGTGACATGGCAGACGCCAGGCGCGCCGATTGCGTTGCAACAGTTGCGATCAGATCGGCTTTGACGGGCACAGCCATTTCAGCGGCACCCGTGGGCGTTGGCGCGCGTACATCGGCGGCCAGATCAATAAGCGTCCAGTCGGTTTCATGACCGACAGCCGAAATCACCGGAATATGCGAAGCCGCAACTGCGCGAACGACTATTTCTTCATTGAAACCCCAAAGATCTTCGAGACTGCCTCCACCGCGCGCGACAATCAGCACGTCGGGGCGTGAAATCGCGCCATCTTCAGCCAGTGCATTGAAACCTTCCACCGCTGCGGCCACTTCCGCGCCGCTTGTCTCGCCCTGCACGCGCACCGGCCAAACGATCACATGCAGCGGAAAGCGATCTGAAATGCGGTGAATAATATCGCGGATCACCGCCCCTGTTGGCGATGTGACAACACCAATAACCCGCGGCATGAAAGGCAATAGTTGCTTGACCGCAGGATCAAACAGACCTTCGGCGGCCAGCCTGCGCTTGCGCTCTTCAAGCAGCGCCATCAGCGCACCAGCGCCTGCAGGCTCCATCTGTTCAATGACGATCTGATATTTGGAAGAACCTGGATAAGTCGTCAGTTTGCCAGTGGCAATGACTTCCATACCCTCTTCGGGGCGGAAGCGTAAACGCCCCATCGATCCACGCCATATCACGGCTTCAAGCCGCGCACGATCATCCTTCAAAGCAAAATAGGCATGTCCCGACGAATGTGGTCCACGATAACCAGAAATCTCGCCCCGCACGCGCACATGCGAAAACGTATCCTCGACCGTACGCTTTAAAGCGCCGGAAATCTCGGAAACGCTATATTCCGCTACATTTGAAGCGGTGCCGCTTGGTATAGAATCGGAACCCATGCTCATCTCATCATAGGCACCCAGCGCACCCCTCCGGTCAACGGGTCAAGTCGTCGCCCTGCATCTTATGCACCATCACCAGCCCGGCAACAATTCGTTGCTGCGCACACGCCGTGTCCGAACCGAAGGAAAACCTGCAATTTCAGCCGACGCCAATGCAGCCGGTGCAGGCGATGAAATATTATCAAGACTTTCAATGATATGCTGGGCCAGTGCATCAACAATCGGATTCTGCTTGGTATGTCCGCGCATGATGCCAATGCCGAATTCCGGCAAGGTGCCAAAACCATCTGCTTCGCCCAAAACACGCATTCCGGGCCGTAGCGCACATTCCGGCAACACAGAAACCGCAAGCCCCGACAGAACGGCAGCCGCCAGAACAGTCGCAGACCAGCTCGTAATAATGATGCGATAATCGCGTTCCACCTGTTCCAGAACATTGATTGCAGCATGGCGCCAGATGCAAGTCGGTCGCCCGACAGCGAGCGGCAACATCGCCTCTTCATGCACCGCATGGTTGGCCGATGCTACCCATAAAAGCGGCTCAGTGCGTACAACTTCTGACCGGCGTTTATCATCGCACTGCGTCACAAGAGCAATGTCCAGCGTTCCACGACGGATCATTTCGTCGAGATTAACCGTCGGCTCGCAAACAACCGACAATTCGACACGTGGGTTAGACCGCGCAAAACGCGCCATGATTTCGGGCAAAAACCGATCGGCATAATCGTCGGGCGTGCCGATACGCACATGGCCTTCAAGTTGCGTATCATCAAAGGCTGCAATGGTTTCACCATTCAGCAACAACATACGGCGCGCATATAGCAGCAGCCTTTCACCATCTTCAGTCAGCCGATTGATACGCCCATCGCGTTCAAAAAGCGGTTTTCCGATACGCTCTTCAAGGCGGCGCATCTGCATTGAAACAGCAGATTGTGTTTTGAAAACCGCATCAGCCGCTTTTGTAAAACTGCCCGTATCCGCAATGGCGATGAACGTCTGCAACTGATCCAGATCCAAAGGTGCACTCATCAAAACCATCCATCACTATTATTGAACTATTACATTAAAAACATTCGTTGGAACAATCAATTCCATTATTGGATAAAGCTGGTGTTGCAGAGAATGGAAACGCGAAAGCGAATGACCTGACGATGGAAACAATTTGAATACGCGCGCTTAAAGGAGAGCGGCAATGACAGCGATCAGCAAGACCATCATGACACATTTACCGGCTACGAGCACACTGACCTCTGTGCTCAAGCAAATGGTAAAATCGGTGTTTATGTCGGTTATGCGGCGCTGGACGCTAATCCGAAACCGACGCCATGTGCTCCACCTCAATGAACTCGATAATTACCTGCTCAAGGATATCGGACTTCAGAGTGGAGATGTTTTTACTGCGATCCATAAACGCAGCGCGGAGGATCCGACGCGCGTTCTGGCAGCACTTGCAGATGCACGTTCACGCGTGGAGGCGACCCGCCACATCTGTTGATTGAACATCTGGCAGGCGCCACCTTCACATGCCGGGTCCCCTCTCGGCCAGCCTGCCTTTTTGCCCGGCCGCACCTCTGCTGCCGGGCTTTTTTTTGCCTGCTCGTTGAATTTTGAGCGGCAAAGACAGTGCTTTCTGGCTGCAGCAAAGAAATAATTGAATTTGCCATATTTTTTTAAAAGAAGGGCTTGCACTCATCGTATGAGTTCGCTAGATGGTGGCCACCGATGAATAAAGCGATTGCTTACATCGAAATCACGGTTCAGAAACAAACTGATACGTGACCCTGCTGGGGAATAGGTTAACGGTAGACCCACGGACTCTGACTCCGTTAGTCCTGGTTCGAATCCAGGTTCCCCAGCCATTTGAATTCATTGGTTTTTTCTAATTTTAATCTATATTTTTCCTGTCTTTGGTTTGTAAATCGTGCGAAATGCGATTTCTTTAGGAGATTAAGCCACTGTTTTTGTTATCGTTTAATTCTAGAACAACGGTACACTTTCCAAACTTCTCTGCATCGGCAGGCTGCCAAAACGATTTACATTGCATCATTTGATCGATCTGCCCGTGAGTGAAATGGGGTGGTTTTCGGACTGTCCGGATTTGGACAGCAACGCCGCGAATTTGTCGGCAAACGACAAGGCGGCAATTTGCGCGCGCCTATGGCAGGCGAGCCGAACGCAAGCACAGCAAATTCTCCACCAGAACCGACTCTGTGTAGTTTAAGAATGCCGCCTGCCAGGATGCCCGCTACTGCACATGGAACGCGGGGGCGCTCCCGCTGTCCTATGAAAACAGCACCCGCTAATTCGGCCACTAAGCGACCAGAAAATTCTAACTTGACAATGTTGAGGTACGTACCTCAGAATGGTATTGCCGCAAAGAGAACGCTTGGAGGAGATCATGGACCCCAAATTTGTAATCGATAGTGAGGATGCCTTACGCCGCTTATATCCCCCGACGCATAACCTCGCTCTCCAAAAGTTTCAGCAAGAATTAGGGCCACATGCGCAGGCATTCATCCAGCGCTCACCATTCCTTTGCTTGGGTACGCAGGATCTCAACGGTCGGGCAGATGTAAGCCCTCGCGGGGATCCGCCTGGGTTTGTTCGTATCTTGAATAGCAGCACCTTGGCTATTCCTGACCGCCCAGGGAATAATCGACTGGATAGCCTGTCGAACATCCTAGTAAACCCAGCCGTTGGCCTGCTTTTTATGGTTCCCGGCTTTGACGACACCCTGCGCGTCAATGGATTGGCCAACATCGTAAATGACCCCGCTCTTCTCGAAGGCATGCAGGTCAAAAACCGTATCCCTACCCTGGCAATCGTCGTTCATGTTCGCGAGGTATTTCTGCACTGCGCAAAGGCTCTCAAGCGCGCGCGCATCTGGGATCCAGACCATCGTCAGGATCGCAGTCAGATGCCTTCACTCATCAAGATGATTTTAGATGAGACCACAGGGGCACCCAGTGAGGAGGAAATGCGAAAGATCGACGCTGTCCTTGAGGAGGAATATAAGCAGACGATGTACTAACAACATCGGCATGTCTGTTTATGAGAGTGCAGGTACGGGCGCTGACGGCAGAAATGGGGTCGAAATCTGACGTTTAGAGACGCTAAATGAAGCGGCAATCATATGAGATCAAATGGTGCGAAATTGTTGCACATTGTTTTGCATTTCGCAGCTAACCCATTGATTCATAACGGGCGTAGAATGCATCATTTTGCAAAATAATGACTATATATCAATAGATTGGCTGGGACTCTGACTCCGTTAATCCTGGTTTGAATCCAGGTTCCCCAGCCACTTCCTTTTATAATTCCACAACTTAGCCCTATGTCGCCAGCGTTGTGGATACCCCAACGCTGCCCCCCCACAAAGGGCGCTTTTGGCGATGTCGAACTTCCTCCGGCGCGAAGCCAATTCCTTCTTCTTCCGGCGGCGTGTCCCCGCCTCCCTCCAAGCTCGCCTCGGGTAGACCGAGATATACAGGTCCTTAAAGACCACCGTGCGAAGAACAGCCAGAGCGCGAGCCGCGCACCTGTTCATTGCCACGGAGAAGCTATTCCGAATGCTTCAAGAAGAAGACGATGAATTTCCATTGACGGACGACGACAAGCATATCGCGGAAGTGTCTGGACATTCGGAAAAGGATACCGAAACGATCATCAGGAAGCATTATCTTGTATCAAGTGCGGCTGTGGAAAAGATCGAAAGCAGAACGATTGCTGTAAACCGTGCACAAAGCGGTAAACTAGAGGAGTGACTTATTGGGTCTAAGTCATTGATTTAATGGTCGGAGCGGCGGGATTCGAACCCACGACCCCTTGACCCCCAGTCAAGTGCGCTACCGGGCTGCGCTACGCTCCGAACCATAAAAAACCCCTAGAATATAAAGGGTTAAATCGCAAGCCCTAATCATATTAAATTGGAACAAAATGAACACAGATGAATAGATCGCCACGGAGCAGAACCAAAAACGCCATAGGTGTTCTTTTTTTGTTCCAAGCCTCCGCTTGTGAATTGACTTATATGCACTGTTTAAGTGAATTAGCGCTATCTAAGACACCATGGCGGTGAGTGTGTCTGCTTTTTCATGGAGCAGTACAATGAATGCGGTTACGCGAGACAATGAATACGACGAAGAAATTGAATTGGTACTCGCCTATCACAAGGGCGATGTAAAAGCGGCGATTGAAGCACTATTGAAAGACCGGGACTTCCTCGTCAAAGAGATCGAGTACGCCAGCCTTGCCATGTCGATGGGCTTTGCTCGCGGCTGGAAGCCAACCGTCATCAAATAAAAAACGTCCTTAAGAACCTGAGACAAACCAATGTCGTTCGGTTCACCTGTGCTAGAGCGCGTCCACTTTACTCGGGGTCATCTCCGCAGGATTTGAAGTAGTTGGCACATTCTTGTGGTTCAAACAGCGTGACGATCTGGCCGACAGTATTCCATAAGCCCTCGACGGTTCGCTCGGCTTTGGCGCGCAAGACGGCCTTGAGCTTGGCGAAGGCCTTCTCGATGGGGTTGAAGTCTGGACTGTATGGAGGAAGGTAGAGCAAGCTGCAGCCCGCACCTTCGATTGCGAGACGCACGCCCTTCGCCTTATGTGACGGCAGGTTGTCCATGATGACGATGTCGCCGGTCACCAAGGTTGGAATGAGAACCTGTTCGACATAGGCCTGGAATGCGACGCCGTTCATCGCACCGTCGAGGACCATGGGCGCGGTCATGCCAGATAGTCTGAGTGCACCGGTAAATGTCGTTGTCTTCCAATGGCCGTGTGGGACCGGTGAATGGCATCGATCTCCGCAAGGGGCTCGTCCGCGAAGCCGGGACATCTTCGTGCTCAGGCCGGTTTCATCAATGAATACGAGGTGCGCTGGATCGAGATCGAGCTGGCCGTCGAACCAGTCCTGGCGACGCTTCAGCAGGTCAGGACGGTCCTGCTCCAGTGCATGTGCGGTCTTTTTTTGAAAGTCCAGCCGCGCTTTCGCAGCCAGACGTCAAGCGCACTGCGGCCGATCAATACGGCTCTCTCCTCATGCAATCGCCGGACCATTTCGTTGAGCGTGATATCCTTCGCCTCTTCGATCATGCCGAAGATGAAGTCCTCGTGAGGATCCAGGCGTGAGCCGCCGCGTCGGCCCTGCTTCGCCGGGGTCAACAGACCTGCTCGCGCACTCGCAATCCAGGCGATGGCTGTTGAAATCCCAATCCCAAATCGGGCTGCCGCTGAACGTGCCGACATGCCATCCCGTGACGCAGCCAGAACGCGGCTACGCAGATCATCACTGAAAGCCGGGTCATATTGCCTCCAACCAAATCACCAGTCGGAGCGATGGAATCAGAATTCGGCGACCAAGGGAATCCTCAACGCGATTCCGCGTTCAATGGACGCGCTCTAAATGCAATCACCACTACAAAAAGACGGCGCCGTTAATGGCTGTGCGCTTCGGGGAATGGCAGACGCTGGAAGAACTGGAAAGGCGCATTCTGTGCAGCAAATGCGGAAATCGTTCCGGAAACTTTGTCAGTTACGGGAACCCTGAAAGAAGATGCAACTTAAATGGAAGCGCACCTTCATTGGCGGGCAGACGTGCGCGTGCTGGAACAATGATGCTGACACCCGGACTGTAATGTCGAAGTGACCTAAAGATTTCATCGCAACGTTGGTGCATGTACACTTGTTCAGGTTTACATGCACCAACATATCAGAACACAATGCTTTGGTATTAAACCAAAGTTAAGGTGACGGCATCGATCTTAGCGAGGAGGGACTGGTGCAGGACCCGGACAAAATGGTTCTTCAATCTGGCCCGAACCAAAACACCAAAATCCAGTAGTTGTAACCCGATTGGTCAACGGATTTACGGAAGCAGTAGCGGCCATCGCGAAATGGGAAAGCATTCCAGCAAAAAAGATAGCAAGACCTGTCACAATAATATTTCTCATAGTTCCTCATCAAAAGTATTTAATATACAAAAACTATATTAAAGAAGACATTGATGAAATAACTAAAAATTGATCACTAACAGTTGACTGATTAATTGTGGGGGATTTTGCAATTTTTCGTCGATGGATGAGCTGATGAACCGCTTTAATGTTCTCTACTTCTTATCCTGAGCCAGAACCTGATCGAGACGTTTGTTTGTCTCTTTGGCGCTGTCTCTTGTCTCGTCCTTAAGCTCCTTCATGCCATCCCGTAGCTGGCTGACATGGCCGTCCAAATCTACCCAGCGCACATAGTCGTCACGAGTTCGGTTAATCCTCTCGTGCAGAGCGTCATCACCAGCCTTCATTGAGGCTGACAAGGATCAGAAAGCCGCGATCAATGCCAGCCCGAAAGTGACAGCTATACCGATTAGCCACTTAATATCGTCACCCATTACCAGCCACATGCTTTCTGCCTATAGGCATTATGTCCTGCAATCCCTTGCCCGGCTTTCAGATCGTTTCCGGCCAGATAGACCGCTGTTTCGGGTTTAACGCTTATCTGCTTCCAACCCGCGCAGTTGGTCGCATTGCTCACGCAACCCGCCAAAGCTCAAGGCAATGGAGAAGCGTTGATTCAATTGGTATTAAGGACATAATGAATGCCATTTCGTACAGGCCAGCTTGTTGGAACATACAAGCCAGAGCAGCTTAGAGCCCTGCAACGTGCATATGTCGAAACCTGTGTGCTGCTTAATGTTTCTTTGCCTACAGCAGCAGAAGCCCTGAAGATCGCGAAACAGGTTTACAAGATATATGATAGTGGAATTGAAGACCCTTATGAGATTGCTCGGATAATTCGACACGCTAATAACATAGATTAGAAACTGTTCACTAAATGTATAAGACCTGCTCGTTGGCAGGGTTAAATTGTGTGTTCATTTCTATGATGATCGTTGCATTATTATAACATTTTACATGTTGGAGACGCAGTATGAGTGACAACAGTTTTGTTGACCTTATTGGTAGTGACGGTCAAATCTACCGGGGTATACGATTATTCGTTGACATAAATTCTCCGGATCAAACTTGGGGTCGCATGAGCAAAAGCAAATCCGCACATTATTACTACGAGTTGGATGACGGAAGATCGACAGAACTTAACAGGTTTGGGGAACATGTTATAATGGGAACTTCTATCATTCTTAAGCCAGTCTAGGTTTTTGCTTTCAAACACTATAAAGTCAGGCCAAGGACGATTATCGGCTTGGCGAATGCCACTATTTAACCAGCCTGCTATAGGCTGACACCGAATTACCACAGACTGCTAAAGGCTGGTACAGAACGGGCGGGACGCTAACCCTGCTGACAGCGGGCGATTGCATCTAGCATCAGCGCATCGCAATCAATCAAGCTGCCGGTGATCCCCTGCGCTTCTGCTTTCAACGCCGCCGTTCTGATTAGTATGCGAGGCGGGCATGTACTGGATTACATATACCTAGGATTGCCGGAAACACTACCTAGCCCGCCGTTATATCCGGCTTGAATTGACGCCTTTCGGTCGCCTCGCATTCTGTCCGAGTGGCAGGATCGCAGCAGGATTTGAACCTACGACCTGTGAACCTAAGTCCAACGCTCTATCCAGCTGAGCTATGCGAGCCTGTTTATCCCCTCGAATTGAGAACCGCCGCGTACCTTGCGCTATCTGGATGCCAAGCAGTGGCGGCGGTCATGTCATATTTGCGAGGCAGAACCTACATGGCTGGCGGTCGGGATATCCACAACCCTTGACTATCGACTTATGGCAGATAACCGCCGTGCGACCAGCTTCTGACTTTCGGCTTCGTCGCCATACGGTGAACCACCGCTGCCTCGCATTCCGTGTGCGCCGAGCGCCAAATCTCTCGGTAACTCTACACCCTTTCGGGGAGGACGGCCTTGGCATTCACCGCGTCTCGCACATTCCGTTGAGGTGTTGCCTCGAATTCTACAGGTGGAGTAGCAGCCCCACACTATCGATCTATGCCACGTTCCCGCGTGTAATAGATTAATTAGGCAGTCCTGAACCCTTTCGAGTTCTCCCCATCATGCGGCGTACCGCGTGATACTTTGGCGCTGTGGGAGGATTTGCACCTCCCGGCAATCAGGTGGAAGCTGATAGCCGGCTACTTGCACCCGCTCGAATCAAAACGCGGCCCGTAAGCCGCTGAAATCTACTTTGGATACATTTATCCATTCTGAAACTATGTGCAGATTATTCCGTGTCTAGTGATTTGACAAGACGTTTATGCGACCTTTCTACGTTTTTGTGTGAAGAAGTGTCTATGAAGTGCATTACAGGCGAGACGAATATCCCCAATCATGTGTGGAAAGTAAGCATCACGTTCGAGCATATACTGAACCGCTGCAAGGAGATTGCCATTTCGCAGTTCGATTTGCGCGTCAACGATTGCCTTCCTTGCATCATCAAATGCTGCGTTTGCTCGTCTTACCCACGCGTCGTATTCCTCTTGGTTCGTTGTGCCGACCGTCCCAGAGTGCTCATAGTGGGCTGCGGATGAGCAATCAGCTTTCCGCTTATCATTATAGACCTCACGATAACGATCAGCAGCATCGTATTGTTCGGTGCTGATGCCGTCTGATCGGTCGCGTTTCCATGCGAGATGAAGCCGACCCAAATTGTCGCCCGCAAGTTCGCTGAGCGCCTCAGATGCTGTCATGCCGAATATCCTCATTCTTGCCAGTTGCGCGACCTTTGCAGGCGGTTCCTTTGCCCTGCTGATTTGACCGGATGGTGTCCGCAACACCCCTTCTTTCTTCGGCCTTCCCCTTCCTCGTTTTACTCTCGGCTTTTCCGCCTTGCTGTGCGCCGCCATAGTGTTTCCTCATCGCCTAGGGTTATGTTTATGCCGGTTAAGGTAGATTTTTCTTAATCTGCTCTTTGATGATGTCGCGAAGACCAGACATAATTTCCTTCGCTTCGTCAGACTTGACGACAACCTCCCCAGCCTGTGAGGCTGTTATAAGATAAATTGTATCCTTCGATGGGATAAGGATTGCTAGAGCTAAGGACGGGATTGTTATCAACACCCATATGACTGTCACGATAGTAGCTGGAAGCTTTTCGATATCTTCGATGGCAGATATAACCCAAAGCACGACCACTCCGGCGCCGCCCATAAGCCCGACCATGAAAGCGATAAAGCCAAACATTGGCTTAGCGCTGCCCGCTACATCTGCAAGATAAAGTAACCAACTTAATGTGTTCATCGCCCTCTCCTATGCCGCTTTCCGAATTGCTATTGCTTCCTTTGCGGAAATGCCGCCAGCGAGACACTTGCGCACGAAGACGTGAGCAAGTTCGCGATTTTCAAATCGGAAGTGCTTGAGTGAATTTAGAATTGTTGCGTGGTCACGTTCGCCCATCAGATGACCGATGCGTGGCAGTGAAAGGTCTTCTCGTTCAGCCCACACAGCTAATATTGCAAAATGTCTGACTGCTGAGACTTCATAAGTCTTGCCGCGTCCGATGATGCAGCGCGTCGAGAAATTCGATTGCTCACAGACTTCATCAACGATTTCTCGCCATGAACGGCGTGTTTCGACAGGCGCCTCTTTCCCCATCAGTGCATAAGCCGCTGCTATTGCAGCCTCTTTGTTTGCCTGTGCTTCTGCGGCAGCGGATTCCAGCTTTGCTAGATATTCCGCTTCGGCCTTTGCCTTGGCTTCTACCCTAGCTTGCTCAATTGCTTTTTCCTGTGCGGCCTTCGCTGCTCGTTCTTCCTCGGTCTGACTGCTTACCAAAAGGAGTTGAGCTGCCTTTGCCGCTTCCTGTCTACGCTTGATACCTGCTTCCACATGGCTTGATCGTGCGAAGAACATTCTGCCGATACCGCCTCGGTCGCCGCGACGACTATTCCGACCTCACATTTACCGCCCTTGAGAACATGCAAACGGCTGTTCTCGAAGCTGCTGAGTGAGGTGGATCATGGCCGAGAAGCGTAAGATTTTCTGCTGCGGTTGCCAGTCGTCAGTTGATGCGCACCTGAAAGACGGCAAGGAGATTTACCCTCATCGTGGCGACTTGTCCCGCCTGCCGTTCTGGAAGTGCGACACCTGCAAGAACTTCGTCGGTTGTCACCACAAGACTAAGAACAGGACGCGGCCGCTCGGGTGCATCCCAACGCCAGCAATCAAAAAGATCAGATCAAGCATTCATGCTGTTCTTGATCCTCTTTGGCAGTCTGGCCGCTTCGATCGATCGACTTTGTATTCTGACATAGCTCACGTTCTGGTTCTCGAAGAATATCACACCGCCGAACTTCACAGCGTCGAACAGGCGAACGAAGCCTATCGCGTAATCAGTGATATTGCAGCCCATGCGTGAACTCTCCCGCTCCGAAATCATCGCGAAACGCAAGGAATTGCAGCAATCATTCAGGTGATTGAGCGCGCTGCTATGAATCCGAATGTTGACATCGACACGATGGAGCGCCTGCTTGAAATGCAGGAGCGCATCATGGAGCGAAATGTAAAGGCGGCTTTTTCTGCTGCACTGTCCCGTATGCAACCAGAATTGCCTGTTATCAATGAACGAGGCGGCATTAAAGACCGCGCAGGGAATGTGCAGAGCACATATGCTTTATGGGAAGATATCAATGATGCCATTAAGCCAGTTCCAGCTCAATACGAGTTTGCGCTCAGCTTTAAAGTTGGGCGTGAAGATGGGATGATTGTTGTTACTGGTGTCCTTTCTCATGCAGAAGGCCGCTCAGAACAAACATCTATTCACCTACCAACTGACACTTCTGGCAGCAAAAACGCTGTTCAGGCTGTAGGGCCCAGCACGTCATACGGCAAAAGATATACTGCTTGTGTGCTCTTGAATAACAATCGCAGTTTCAACTTGCATTTTTTTATAATAATACGACCAATGCGCGGCTGAATTTCTTTTAATTTACATCGCAAATTTTTCTAATTAAGCTTGTATATACAATGCCATTCGCCAATCGAATACGGATGTATATTAGATATATACATTTTATATATGAAAAATTAACCAATAAGTTTCGAATATTATTTATTAGGAAAAATTTTATAATTTTTACCTGCGACACGAACTCATTTTACATGGCCATCATAATCCCGCAGTATTTCCACGCGATACATTCAAAAACCCTCACACCTTATTCGATATAAAACGCGTGAAAATACCGGCTTAAATTCGTCTAAGCCGCCTAGTAGTTTCACAAAATTGCGGATAAGCCCTTTTTGATAAATATGATCATGAGGGGTCTATGTCCTACTTTCCAAATTGGCGTCTTACAAACGACAGTACTGTACTACCTGACGAACGATTACCGACCTCAGCAGCAGTGCCGATGGGCATACAACATCTATTGGCTATGTCGGGTTCAACAATTGTTGCACCTCTGCTCATGGGTTTTGATCCGAATGTCGCCGTATTCTTCTCCGGCATAGGAACGCTCCTATTCTTCGTTATAACAGGTGGCCGTGTGCCAAGTTATCTCGGCTCGTCCTTTGCTTTTATCGCCGTTGTCATTGCCGTCACTGGCTATGCTGGTAGCGGCCCTAACCCAAATATTGCGTTGGCGCTTGGCGGTATCATCGCCTGTGGCGCTCTTTACGCAGTGATCGGCCTGATTGTAATGGCCGTCGGGACTGGTTGGGTCGAGAAACTTATGCCACCGGCTGTAACCGGCGCAATTGGCGTTGCCATAGGTTTAAACCTTGCACCCGTCGCGATCGGACAGCTCAAGGGCACCGGCGCGCATATGACAATCGCATTGCTTACGGTGCTATGCATGGCCATGATATCTGCTTACGGCTCACTCGCCACCAAGCGTATTGCTGTATTGCTGGCTTTGCTGTTCGGCTATTGCCTCGTACTGATTTTCGGGAATGGTCTGGGCTTCGTTCCCGGCATTGATTTTTCTGCGGTTGGCGCCGCGCCGTGGTTCGGCTTGCCCGCATTTTCTGCGCCTGTCTTCACCTGGCCTGCAATCACGCTGATCGCTCCGGTTGCCATCGTGCTCGTCGCGGAAAATCTGGGCCACATCAAAGCGCTTGGTTCGATCACTGGGCAGAATATGGATCGCTACATCGGTCGTGGATTTCTGGGTGACGGCATTGCGACAATGATTTCCGGTTCAGGCGGTGGTACAGGTGTTACAACCTATGCCGAGAACATCGGCGTCATGGCGATGACCAAAGTCTATTCGACTTTGATTTTCGTCATTGCTGCTATTGTAGCGATTGTACTTGGCATGTCGCCTAAATTCGGCGCCATCCTGCAAACCATACCAGCACCCGTTCTTGCTGGCCTTGCCGTATCTGTCTTCGGCCTTATTGCCTCAGCAATGGCACGCATCTGGGTGGTTAATAAGGTAAACTTCGCTGATCCGCGCAACCTTTTCACAGTCGGCGTTGCCCTGATTTTTGGGGCCGGTGACTTCACCGTCAATATTGGTGGATTTTCTCTCGGTGGAATAGGCACATCAACCTTTGCAGCACTGATTATGTATCAGTTGCTGAGCATTGGTCGTAAAAGCGACGATATAAAATAAAAAAGTGTCGCGCAAAACCACCAGGATTTTGCGCGACACGCCCCCGCCAGTATCAAAGCTGCCCCGCTTCCATTAAGCGCGGCGCGTACCTGACGATACGATATCGAGATATACGGCAAGCACCAAAATACTGCCCTTGATTATCTGCTGCCAGAATGTATCGACACCCAGCATCGACATGCCATTGTCGAGGCTCGACATAATGAGCGCACCGACCAGCGCACCAATGACTGAACCGACACCGCCCCGCATCGATGTTCCACCAATAAAGCAGGACGCGATTGCATCCAGCTCGCCGCCGAAGCCAGCTGAAGGTGTGCCGGCCGCAAGGCGTGCGGTGGTGGTCAAACCTGCAACAGCAGCCATCAGCCCCATCAGCGCAAACACCGCCATCTTGACGAAATTTACGTTGACCCCGGAGAACCGGGTAGCCTCAAGATTGGAGCCGACAGCATAAATATGCCGTCCAAATACGGTCTGTCGCGAGATGACAGTAAATACACCAAGGATAATCAGCAGAACGAGAACCGGAAATGGCACGCCCTGATAGCTGTTAAGGATAAGAATAAACCCGAGGATAAGAATGCCTGTGCCGACAAGTCGCGCAATTTCCATCGCGGGCGACAGCATTTGCAGGTTGTGTTTACGCTTGCTGGCACGCGTTCTCAAAGTGATCAATATCAGTACGGCAAACAGAGCTATCGCGCAGATATTGCCGAACCACTCAGGCAAATATCCTTGTCCCAGATATTTGAAATCTGATGAGATCGGCGCGATGGTGACACCACCCATGATGCCCAGCACGATACCGCGAAATACCAACTGCCCACCAAGTGTGACAATAAAGGATGGGATTCCGAGATAAGCTGTCAGCCAGCCGTTAAAGCCACCCAGAATAACGCCCAGAACCAATACGGTACTGATTGTCGCCCATAATGGCCAGCCATAGATGACGTCGAGTACCGCCGCGACGCCGCCCAAAAGGCCCAGCAAAGCCCCGACAGACAAGTCGATTTCACCTGCAACGATAACGAACACCATCGCCGAGGCCAACATGCCGGTTATTGCCATCTGGCGCAGGAGATTTGAGAAGTTTCGCGCTGTCAAAAACTGCGAGCGACCCATTTCAGGATCATAAGTCATGATGGCGAAGAATGCCCAGATCAAAGCGACGACGATCAACAACGCCACGATCTTATATTCCGATAGAAATTTTCTGAGGCTTTTGCCTGTCAACGTCATGTCATGCACCGATTAGAGTAGAGCATTTCCAGCAAAAGTAGGAAGTGTTTTTGCGTAGAATAATGCGTAAAAACAGTAAGTTAATTTGGTTCAGTTCTCGATAAGCTAGGCGGCATTGGCTTCGGGTGTGCCGATAGCAGCGGCAAGTACCCTCTCTTGGGTGAGATTTTCATTCGGGAAGTTGCCGCGCAATTTGCCCTCGCCAATAACAAGAACACGATCGCTAATGCCCAACACTTCCGGCATTTCCGACGACACCATCAAAATGGCCACACCTTGCTTGGCAAGTGCAAATATCAGCTTATAGATTTCATATTTCGCACCGACATCGACACCACGTGTCGGTTCGTCAAGAATAAGAACTTTCGGATCCGGCAGCATCATTTTTGAAAGGACAGCTTTCTGTTGATTGCCCCCTGATAGCGATGCAATGGCCAACATTGGATCGGCTGTCTTCACTTTCAAGCGCAGGATTTCGCGCTGAATGGTGGCAAGTTCGGCCTCCTTGTCGAGCAAACCGCGCAGGGAAAAGCGATCAAGAACAGAAATCGTCATATTATGACCAACAGGCATGATGGGCAGAATGCCATCTCGCTTGCGATCTTCTGGCACCATACAAATACCCTGCTGCACAGCATCACGCGGGCTACGGATTTTGACTTCCTTGCCTTCAAGAAAGACTTGCCCCTGATGAGCACCCGGCCAGACACCAAACAGACTGGACACGAGCTCGGTACGCCCTGCCCCCACAAGTCCTGCAATGCCCAAAATCTCGCCGCGCCTTAACTCAAACGATACATTATCGACCACTTTGCGATCAGGATTCGTCACTCCCCAGCAACTCACATTGCGGGCTTCAAAAATCACTTCACCAATATCGTGTGGCTCGCGCGGAAAAAGGTTTTTCATTTCACGCCCGACCATCATCGTAATAATGTCAGGTGTTGTCAGTTCTGCCATCGGACGCGTCGCAATATGTGCGCCATCGCGGATGACTGTCACCGTGTCTGAAATCTCCGCAACTTCATCCAGCTTGTGGGAAATATAAACGCAGGCCATGCCCTGCGCTTTAAAATCCTTGATCAGATCAAGCAGAATACGGGTCTCTGATGATGTTAGCGCGGAAGTCGGCTCATCGAGAATAAGAAGCTTGGCGTTCTTATTGATTGCCTTCGCAATTTCAATGAGCTGCTGTTTGCCACCTGTGTAATGATAAACCGGCAGAGCGACATTGATATCAAAAATCTTGAGGCGTGCGAGTAATTCGGTTGCCCTCGCATTCATCTGGTCATAATCGATGAAGCCGCCAGTCGTCGGCTCTGAACCGAGAAAAATATTCTCGGCTACCGACAAATGCGGCACCATCATCAGTTCCTGATGGATAATCACGATGCCGGCTTCTTCGGTATCGCGAATGCCAGCAGCTTTCAGCTCCTTGCCTTCCCAGAATATTTCACCGGTCCATGTACCATAGGGATAAACACCAGAAAGCACTTTCATCAGTGTCGATTTACCTGCACCATTTTCACCGCAAAGTCCGACGCATTCTCCCGGGCGCACCTTCAGAAAAATTCCATCCAACGCCTTTACACCGTTGAAATCCTTACTGATGTTTCGCATTTCCAAAAGATATTCGGACATAAATAAACGACCTTCCAGCAATTACCGGGCGTCAATTGGCCAAAGACAGCGTTGTCATGGCGAGGCCAACTGAGATTTGCTGAAGATCAGACGCCTGAAAAACAATATCCGGCGCCTGATCCATCAGCTTATTTCCAAGTTGAAACGAATGGGATTTACTTCCCTTCGATCTGTTCCTTGGTATAGAAGCCGTCTTTCACATAGACGTCGACATTGTCTTTGGTCACAGCAGTAGGCGTGAGAAGCAAAGTATCCACTTCCTTCGCGCCATTGTCGATCTTGCCATTGAACTCAGGCTTTTCATCACGAACCAGCTGAACCGTAAGCTTCGCAGCTTCTTCAGCAATGAGCTTGAGAGGTTTGTAAACAGTCACGGTCTGCGTACCGTCAACCAAGCGCTTTACGGCAGCGAGATCACTATCCTGGCCGGAGACAGCGGTTTTACCTGCAAGACCCTGTGCGGCCAAAGCCTGAATTGCACCGCCGGCAGTGCCGTCATTTGACGCAACAACAGCATCAATCTTGTTCTGGTTTGCAGTCAGTGCATTTTCCATGATGGAGAGCGCTTCGGTCGGGCTCCATTCCTTGACCCACTGCGAGCCAACAATCTTGACCTTACCGGAATCGACTGCTTCCTTCAGCGCTTTTTCCTGACCGGCACGAAGAAGCTTGGCGTTGTTATCCGTCGGTGAGCCACCGAGCAGGTAATAATTACCTTCCGGCTTTTCTTTCAGCACGGCTTCTGCCTGCATGAAGCCAACACGCTCATTATCAAAGGAAATGTAAGCATCGATATCGGCATTCAGGATAAGGCGGTCATAGGAAAGAACCTTGATACCGGAAGCCTTTGCATCGGCCACCACAGCATCAAAAACCTTGGAGTTCATCGGCACGATCACAATGGCATCAACGCCCTGAGAAATCAGGTTTTCAACCTGCTTCACCTGCTTTTCTTCATTTCCGTCAGCCGACTGAACGTTGACCTTGGCACCCAGTTTTTCTGCTGCAGCGATAAAATAATCGCGGTCACGCGCCCAGCGTTCAACACGCAGATCATCGATAGAAAAACCGATAACCGGGTTTTCCGGAGAAGCGAAAGCAGGCGCGGTCCCCATTGCGCCAAGGCCAAGAGCTGCGGCGACCAACGCACCTGTCAGAAAATTACGACGTTTCATGCACATTCCTCCAATAACCACCAGCGACATGCCGGCTGATACAAGACCTCGCCCCGAACAAAACCGCCCACGGAGTTTGGCACAACAAAGAAGCCTCCAAGGGAGACAACTAACGACTTATATCTGGCTGATCCTCCCTACGGTGCTCAGCACCAAGACCACTCCAGCAGAACCATCGGCAATATGCATGGCTCCTATCCTCGGTTGCAATTGATACTCGAACAAAAATGAATAGCAAGCATTTTTCTGATTTACGTACCTCATTTTTACTCCTATGTTCCGCTGCGAGGAGTGAGCATGAAACCCACTGTGCATGATATAGCCAGAACTGCAGGCGTCAGTCTTGCCACGGTTGACCGTGTGCTCAATGATCGCCCCGGCGTCAGAGCGAAAACCCGCGAACGGGTGACCGACGCGATGAATACACTTGGCTATGTGCGCGATGTGGGCGCAGCCAATCTGGCACGTGGCAGGCTGTACCAGTTTGATTTTATTTTGCCGGATAATGAAAACACCTTCATGCAAAGTCTGCGCGCCGAGCTTATGGCAGCGATGGAGCGTGGGCCTTCCGAACGTATTTTGATCAATCTGATTCTCGTTCCGGCATTTAATGAAGCTGCCCTTGTAAAAGCGTTGAATGAAAGCGCCGAGCGCAAACCTGACGGCGTCGCCTTTGTTGCCGTTGACACGGACCCGGTGCGCAAAGCCTGTGCAAGACTGACAGAAATTGGCATCCACGCGGTGACAATTGTTTCTGATCTTGGCCTCTCAACGCGTGCCCATTATGTCGGTATAGATAACGGCGCAGCCGGTCGGACAGCGGCACGTTTGCTCGGCCTCTTTGCCAGTGGTAAAAGCGGTGCCATCGCCGTTATCGCTGGTTCGCTGAAAGTACATGACCATCAGGAGCGATTTGAGGGTTTTAGAAGTGCCATGGAAACCGATTTTTCCGGGCACAAGATCCTGCCTGTTCTCGAAGGCTTCGATGAGAGCGCGCGCGTTGAGAAACTCGCTCTTGAACTTCTCGAAAAACACAAAAACCTCTCCGGAATTTACAGTTTGGGCGCAGGGAATAGCGGACTTGTGCGCGCGCTTGCCGCTTCGAAAAACATCAACAGGCCATTGGTCATCGCGCATGAACGTGACGGTGTCACATCGCAAGCGCTGAGGGACGGCCTTGTTCATGCTGTGTTGGCACAGGATGCGGGGCATGAAATTCGCAGTGCCATTCGTGTTCTGAAAGCAACGGCGGATCGCCTCGCGATTGTGCAGGGCCAGGAACATATCCGCATCGAAATTTTTCTGAAAGACAACCTGCCACAACTCGATTGAGTTGCAGGTGAACCGACAATCCGACTGGAGAAAATATGTATCTCGGGCTTGATCTTGGAACATCCGGCGTAAAGGCACTTCTGATCGATGGCGAGCAGAGGGTTGTTGGCTCCGCGCATGGTGAACTCGACGTTTCTCGTCCGCACCCGGGTTGGAGCGAGCAAGATCCAGCACAATGGATCAAGGCCTGTGAAACAGCCATTGATGGCCTGCGCGCAACGCATCCAAAAGAATTTGCAGCCATTGCAGGTATCGGATTGTCCGGCCAGATGCATGGTGCAACACTGCTTGATGAAAATGATAAAGTGCTTCGCCCCTGCATTTTGTGGAACGATACGCGCAGCTATAAGGAAGCGGCAGAGCTCGACGCTGACCCGGCTTTCCGCGCAATTACCGGCAATATCGTTTTCCCAGGCTTCACCGCGCCCAAACTCGTGTGGGTTTCTCGCAATGAGCCGGATATTTTCTCGCGCACCCGCAAGATTCTCCTGCCAAAAGATTATCTGCGCCTTTGGCTGACAGGCGAATATGTCTCCGACATGTCAGATTCCGCTGGAACAAGCTGGCTTGATACCGGCGCACGCAAATGGTCATCCGAACTGCTCTCCAAGACCGGATTGACCGAAAACCACATGCCGAAACTTGCCGAGGGCAGCGACGCCACCGGTACTTTGCGGGCTGAACTTACCGCGCGTTGGGGAATTTCGAACGCCCCTGTCGTTGCAGGTGGCGCTGGCGACAATGCAGCCTCTGCATGTGGCATGGGAACTGTACAGCCCGGTCATGCATTCGTTTCGCTCGGTACATCAGGTGTGCTGTTTGCAGCGAATGGCGCCTATCAGCCAAAGCCTGAAAGTGCGGTCCACGCGTTCTGTCATGCACTTCCCCACACTTGGCATCAGATGGGCGTCATTTTGTCAGCCGCCAGCGCCCTCGACTGGTTTTCGCGCATCACAGGCACCAGTGCACAAGCTCTTGATGGAGAGCTTGGCGACAAGCTGAATGCTCCCGGTATCACAACATTCCTGCCATACCTTTCCGGCGAACGCACCCCATATAACGACGCAAAAATTCGTGGTGTTTTCAGCGGTCTGGATCACGAGACAGACCGTAAGGCGATGACACAGGCCGTGCTTGAAGGCGTAGCCTTTGCCATACGTGACAATCTCGTTGCGCTGCAATCAGCCGGCACGGAGATCAAATCACTTATCGCAGTGGGCGGTGGATCGCGTTCCGCCTATTGGCTCAAATCTATTGCAACCGCGTTGAATGTACCGATTTCTCTGCCTGAAGAAGGTGATTTTGGCGCAGCATTCGGTGCGGCGCGGCTAGGTCTGATTGCCGCCAGCGGCGTTGATCCGTTTGCAATCTGCACGCCACCGCGAACCGCGCAGACCATCGAGCCTGAACAGGCGCTGATCTCGTCATATGACGAGGCTTATCACCGTTACCACGCACTATATCCCGCGCTGCGTCCGCTTTCTTAACAAGCAAGGACAAAGCGACAAATCTTCAACATTGGAGGAGCATCATGAGCACCGGATTTTTCGGCGACATTCAGAAAATACGTTACGAAGGACCTGACAGCGACAATCCGCTGGCATTCCGCCACTACAATCCAGACGAGATCGTCCTTGGCAAGCGCATGGAAGATCATCTTCGCTTTGCAGTCGCCTATTGGCATACATTTGCATGGGAAGGTGGCGACCCCTTCGGCGGACGTACCTTCGACCGACCTTGGTATAAGGATGGTCTTGAGGCTGCGAAGCTGAAGGCCGATGTGGCCTTTGAGTTCTTCTCGCTTCTCGGAGCACCTTTTTATTGCTTCCATGACGCCGATGTGCGCCCGGAAGGCAATAACTTTGCTGAGAACACGAAGAACCTTGAAGCGATTGTGGATATTTTCGAGCGCAAGCAGGCCGAGACCGGCATCAAGCTTTTGTGGGGCACAGCCAATCTCTTCTCGCATCGCCGCTATATGTCAGGCGCTGCGACCAATCCTGATCCGGAAGTGTTTGCCTTTGCAGCCGCAACTGTTAAAACCTGTCTTGACGCGACCAAGCGTCTTGGCGGCGACAATTACGTGCTTTGGGGCGGTCGTGAGGGTTATGAAACCCTGCTCAACACCGACCTCACACGCGAGCTCGACAATATGGGCCGCTTCCTGAACATGGTGGTTGAGTACAAGCACAAGATCGGCTTCAAAGGCACGATCCTGATTGAGCCAAAGCCGCAGGAACCAACCAAGCATCAGTATGATTATGATGTCGCAACGGTTTATGGTTTCCTCAAGCGCTACGGTCTGGAAAACGAAGTCAAGGTCAACATAGAACAGGGCCATGCCATTCTCGCGGGCCATTCGTTTGAGCATGAGCTGGCACTGGCCCGCAGCCTTGGCATTCTCGGTTCCATCGACATGAACCGCAATGACTACCAGTCGGGCTGGGATACAGATCAGTTCCCGAACAATGTGCCGGAAATGGCGCTGGCCTATTATCAGGTTCTGCTGGATGGTGGTTTCAAGAATGGCGGCACCAATTTCGACGCCAAGCTGCGTCGTCAGTCGCTTGATCCACAGGATCTGTTGATCGGCCACATTGGCGGCATGGATTGCTGTGCACGTGGCCTCAAGGCTGCTGCCCGCATGATACAGGATGGCGCGTTGAGCAAGCCCCTCGATGAACGCTATGCTGGCTGGTCGGGTGATTTCGGTAAAAAAATCTCAGCCGGCGTTTCGCTGGAAGAACTTGCTCAGGAAGTCGTCAACAAGGATATCAACCCGCAGCCAAAATCTGGCCGTCAGGAATATCTGGAAAATGTCGTCAACCGATACGTTTGATCATACACGAAGCAAAAAAACCCCGCTCAATGAGCGGGGTTTTTATTTAGTTTAAAGCCACATCATGTGGTGCACGACAGGTAGCAAAACGGTCCAACTTCTGGTCATACACAGACGTTTTGACCGCCATCATACCAAGCACGGTATGAAACACATTATCATGCGAGGAAGGCTCTGCCGTTGTCTTGCGCAGACAATCGGCATTGAGACCAGTGTCGGCGGCATATTCCGGCGCAAACCAGGTGATAAACGGTATATGTGTCTGCTGCGACGGTGCAATGAAATAGGGCGCTGCATGAAGGTAAAGACCGTCCTCACCAAGTGACTCGCCATGATCGGACATATAGATCATGGCTGAAGCAAACTTGTCCTCATGCGCTTTGAGAAGATCGATCACTTCAGACAGAATATGATCCGTATAGAGGATCGAATTGTCATAGGCATTGACGATCTCTTCCTGTGAACATTTAACGAAATCATTTGAACGACAATCAGGCTTGAAACCCGCATATTCAGCCGGATATCGCCTGTAATAGGCTGGGCCATGGCTACCCGTCATGTGCAAAACGATTGTCGCATTGCCGGTAGTTTCGCTCAGTTCTTTCGACAGGCTGTCGATCAGTATCTGATCGAGACATTCGCCCCCTTCGCAATAGCGCTTGTCCTGCGCACCTTGCAGATCGATGAGCTTTATGCGTTCAGCAACACCCTTGCTGCCGGTGTTATTCTCATACCAACTCGTCTGCACACCTGCATGTTTGAGCACATCCATCAGATTTTCGGAGCCACGGAACTTGGTGCTGGAATAATCCTCACGGGTGAAAGGCGAAAACATGCAAGGCACAGAAACGGAAGTTTCCGTCCCACAACTCGTCGTATTGGTGAAGGCAATAACGCCTTGCTGTTTCAATTCAGGATTAGTTTCACGCGCATAACCGTTGAGGCTGAAATTCTGTGCACGCGCAGTTTCACCGACAACCACCACTGTCACCAGTTTTTTTCCGGCCGGCAATTGTGTCAATGTTTGTCTGGCATTGACGCCGAGCGGCTGCATAACAATAGTGCGGTTTTTATAAACATGTGAGACATATTGAATTGTGCTGGCAATGGGGGTGCTTGGCATGAGTTTCTGCATGATATCAGCGCCATGCTCACGAAACATCGATGAATAAGCCGCATAATTCGACCCAAGTATGGTGACTGAAACAATCAAACAGGCGAGGATGACACCTGTGTTTACCATCAGCTTGCCGAGAATAGGTCGATGCTTGACGCGCACCCATGCGATCAACAGCGATGGGACAACACCAAAAATCAACATGTGCCACAGGAAGCTTGGCGTAAGCAGAGCGCCGGACTCGGCTTTCGTGGTCGTGAGTGCGGCTTCAACGACATATTTGTCGATGATGGTTCCGAAAGTATCGGTGAAATAAGAGCCGCCCGCCGCGATCAACACAAACAGGATCAGCATCGGCTTGATGATAAATTTTGCCGAAAAGAACACGAACAACGCCACGTGCAGCGCAAGAAGCGCGACTGCAATGCCCACAAGTCTCCAAGGAGAATCGGCATAATAGGAACCGATTGCTCGCCAGAACGAGATGTTTGTGAAAATAAGGACGTAAAGTGCCGTCAAAAGGCACAGTGGCCCACTGGCAATCACAGGGCGGAACTTCTGCATGGCAGATGCTTTCGAATAGCTTTGAATTCGCACCCCCTACAGCACCGACAGATCATTGCGTCGGTTGTATCAGGCACACCCTGTGCAAACATGAAATCAAGATGGCTTTTCTACGGCGGCACAAACGAGCCATTGGTCATGCCTAATCGCTCAAATAAAAACGCCGCCATATATGGCGGCGTTTTCAGTTTCATTCCGCGTCAGAGGCTTACCCATCCGCCGTTCTTGTTTGATGAGCGGACACAGGCATCAATGAATGCGACGCCTTTGACGCCATCATCAACCGTGGGATAGATGACCGCCGTGTCGAGCCTCGTATCATCACGTCGCGCCTGAATGGCGTGAGCTGCTTCAGTATAGATCGTCGCAAAGGCTTCCAGATAACCTTCCGGATGCCCTGCTGGAATACGTGTAACACGTGTCGCTGCATTGCCAACGCCCGCACCGCCGCGGGTGATGAGGCGCTTCTGTTCACCAAACGGTGTGAACCACAGCCGGTTTGGGTCTTCCTGGGCCCATTCAATGCCGCCCTTGGTACCATAGACACGCAAACGAAGACCATTTTCATTCCCTGGCGCCACTTGGCTGCACCAGAGCATACCCTTGGCTCCACCTGCAAAACGCAGCATCACATGCGCATTGTCATCCAGACGACGCCCCGGCACAAAACTGTCGAGATCAGCAGCCAGACTTTCAAGCGTGAGGTTAGTGACAAAGGATGCAAGGTTGAACGCATGCGTGCCGATATCACCCGTTGCACCACCAAGACCCGATTGCGCCGGGTCAGTACGCCAGACGGCACCCTTGGCGCCGGTCTCCTCAACCGCTTCCGTGAGCCAGTCCTGCACATATTCGACCTGTACCACCCGCAGATCACCCAACTCACCATTGGCAATCATTTCGCGCGCCTGCCGAACCATCGGATAGCCGGTATAATTATGGGTAAGCACAAAAAGTGCACCGCTTTCATCAGCCACTTTCTTGAGCTTCTTTGCATCCGCCAAGGTCGAGGTCAGCGGCTTGTCACAGATGACATGAATGCCTCGGCGTAGAAACTCCTTGGCAGCGTCATAATGCACATGATTTGGCGTCACGATAGCAACCGCCTCAATGCCATTTTTGAGCCGCGCCTCGCGGATCGCCATGTCCTTATAACTCGAATAGATACGATCCTCGGCAAGGCCAAGTTCCCGTCCCGAAGCCTGTGCTTTTTCCGCAGAAGAGGACAAGGCGCCTGCCACCAGTTCAAAACGATTGTCCAGCCGCGAAGCCATACGATGCACACCACCGATAAAGGCCCCTGCACCACCGCCAACCATACCAAGCCGAATGCGTGGATTGGCTGTTTCTTTGGTTTTTGCTTCAATGGTCATCGTGGTTCCTCAAAGCCCCAGCATACGTCGATTGGCAGCATCGTCTGTGCCGCCGGCTGCGAAATCGTCAAATGCCTTCTCGGTGACACGGATGATATGGTGCTTCACAAACTCAGCCCCTTCACGTGCACCATCTTCAGGATGCTTCAACGCGCATTCCCATTCGACAACAGCCCAGCCGTCAAAATCATTGGCTGCCATTTTCGAGAACACAGAACCAAAATCGACCTGACCATCCCCCAGCGAACGGAAGCGGCCAGCGCGATTAACCCAGCCCTGATAGCCACCATAAACGCCTTGACGCCCCGTCGGATTAAACTCGGCGTCTTTGACGTGGAACATCTTGATGCGGTCTTTATAAATGTCGATATTGTCGAGGTAATCGAGACATTGCAGCACATAATGCGAAGGATCGTAGAGCATGTTTGCCCGCGGATGGTTCTTAACCCGCTCCAAAAACATCTCAAACGTCACGCCATCATGTAGATCTTCGCCGGGATGGATTTCGTAGCAAATATCGACGCCATGCTCATCCGCATGATCAAGGATTGGCAGCCAACGACGCGCAAGCTCATCAAACGCTGTCTCGACCAGACCAGCCGGACGCTGCGGCCAAGGATAGATGAACGGCCACGCCAAAGCGCCTGAGAATGTGGCATGCGCACCAATACCCAGATTGCGGGAAGCACGGATTGCCATTTTGACCTGCTCAACCGCCCATGCCTGACGCGCTTTCGGATTACCGCGCACTTCCTGCGCCGCAAAGCCATCAAATGCTTCATCATAGGCCGGATGTACGGCGACAAGCTGACCTTGCAAATGCGTCGAAAGCTCGGTGACCTCTACACCGTTTTCACGCGCGACACCGGCGAACTCATCACAATAATCTTTAGACTCCGAGGCCTTCTTCAGATCGATCAACTGGCTTGCCCAGGTGGGAACCTGCACACCTGCATAGCCTTTTTCAGCCGCCCATTTGGTAATACCGTCCCATGTGTTAAAGGGCGCTTCGTCGCCCGCAAACTGCCCGAGAAAAATCCCGGGCCCTTTGATCGTTTTCATCAAAAGTCCTCCAAATGAAACTCAAACGTAAATCAGGGCAATACAGATACGCGCCCGACCAGCGGGCGCGCAGCAGAAAGTCAGAAAGGAGAATCCGGGAAGTAGAACTGCTCGGCATTATCCTTTGTGATCAGTGTGGCATCGAGAATGTATTCACCGCTCACAGGAACCTGATCATAAAAATGTCCGGCGGCCAGCTGCATGGCTGTTGAAACCATCGCAGGCGGATAAAGAACGTCCACTGGCATAAGTTTGTCGCCATCCATGACCTTCTTGATCATGTCTTTAGAGCCAGCACCACCAATGATGTACTGAATATCGTCGCGATTGGCCTGCTTGATCGCTTCGAGCACACCAACAGCCATATCGTCATCCTGACACCAGACAACATCGATCTTCGGGTACTTTGTCAGGAAGTCCTGCATGACACGGAACGCGTCGTCGCGGTTCCAGTTGCCATACTGGCGGTCAAGAACCTTGACGTTTGAGCCAGCGATACCCTTGTCAAAGCCATCCTGGCGCTGCTGGTCAATAGGGATAGGCATGCCGCGAATAACGACGACCTGAGCATCAGGGGTATTTTTTGCGATGTATTCGCCAGCGACCTGACCAAGAGCCGGATTATTGCCTGCGATGTAAAGATCGCGGATGGAATTATCATTGTTGCTCGGAGCACGATCGACAAGAGCTACGAAAGTACCCTTATCCTTGATTTCCTTGATAGCATTGACCAGTGGATCGGGATCCGTCGGCAATACGACAAGCCCATCAAGCCCCTGCACGGCAAGATCCTGCAAAGCATTTGCCTGACTGGCTGCATCTGGTGATGTCTTAACAATAACGTTGAGGCCCGGATGCTCCTGCATCAAGAGTTTGGCAACACGTTCTGCATGATAGACAACACCGGCCGTCCAGCCATGATCAGCAGCCGGAATAGATACGCCGATCGTCACCTTCTTATCCTGCGCACTTGCCGCGCTGGTAAACGCCAAGGCTCCAGCTGCCAAAGCAGCAAAAGCAAAACCTAGAAATTTTCCTCGCATTCTTTCCTCCCAAATATACAGGGGGCTTTACCTCTGTGACCGGACCGCCCCTTCAATCCCGCCAAACTTGACCTCCGTGGCGCAGAAACGCTACGCGTTGCGCCACGGTTTATCGTCGCGCCAGCGACCGCTGGACCAGCATTGCAATGATAATGATCGCCCCCTGAATGGCGCCGATCAGATATTCGCTGATAAAATTCGAAAGCAGCATGATATTGCCGACGATTTCGAGAATGAAGGCACCGCAGATCGTGCCCCAGACACGACCGATGCCTCCTCGCAATGCCGTACCACCGACAACAACCGCTGTAATTGCCTGAAGCTCCCACAACATGCCAGTCGTCGCAGAAGTGGAACCGAGACGCGGAACATAAAGCAGCACCGCAACAGCGACACAAAGCCCTTGGACGACGTAAGCAATCGTACGAACACGCTTGACAGAAATACCCGAATAACGGGCCACGTCTTCGCTTGAACCAACCGCGATGACATGGCGTCCATAACGCGTACGATAAAGCACGAAGGCAGCAATCGCAGCAGTTACAAAAATCGCAATGACGGGAATGGGTACGCCAAAAACTGAGCCAAAATAGGCCGGGCGATACAGTGCTTGAATTTCAGGGTTGCGCAGCGTGATAGCTCCGCCCTGAGACAGCCATGTCGTCAAACCACGATAAATGCCCATCGTTCCAAGCGTCGCAATAAACGGCTCGATCCCGCCCAGAGTCGTTATCAATCCGTTGGTCAGCCCGCAAAGAGCACCGACAACAACGGCCAGAAGCACCGCGGCAATCAGCATCATGACCGGATCAGCGATAGCACCGCTGTTCATGAACATGATCATGATACTGCCGACAAAAGCGGCCATAGCGCCAACCGAAAGGTCAAGCCCGCCGGACGAGATAACATACGTCGCGCCGAGCGCGATGATAGCAATAAAGGCACTACGCGTCGCAACATTCAGCAAATTGTCGATGCTGATAAAATTTGGATTGGCAATCGTACCCAGAACAAGCAGCAAAAGCAGAGCAATGAAAGGTGCAATTGCTCGTAAATCCCAGTCACGAGATGTCTTTGGCACTCTGCTTTTGTCGGTCGCTACGTCAGTCATTTACTTACCTTTATTTTATGCCGCTTCTTCAGCGCTGACGCCTGTTGCCAGAACAACGATATCGTGTTCGGTCATGGTTTCGCCGGAAACTTCGCCTGCGATCCTGCCCTCGCGCATCACAACGATCCGGTCGCATATACCGATCAATTCTGGCATTTCGGATGATACAACGATGATGGATTTGCCTTCATCGGCCAGATTAGCGATGAATTGATAAATCTGCTCTTTGGTACCCACATCAATGCCACGCGTCGGCTCGTCAATGATGACAATGGACGGATTAAGCATCATCATCTTCGCAAGCAGAAGTTTTTGCTGGTTTCCACCCGAAAGCTGCCCGGCGAGAATATCTTTACGTCCCGTACGGATATCGAACTCTTGAATCGCATCGTCGAGCGCCGCACTCTCTTTTCGCCGATCAATCTGCAAACCGCGCACAAATTTACTGATCGACGCAAGTGTCAGATTGATGCCTATATCCTTGGTCAGCAACAATCCCTTGCCCTTGCGGTCTTCGCTTAGATAAGCGATGCCGGCAGACAGACTTTCATGCGCATTATGGAAATTGACTGGCTTGCCATTATGACGCACCTGCCCCTTACCCGGACGAAGCCCGACAACGCCCTCCATAAGCTCGGTACGCCCTGCGCCAACCAGGCCTGCAAACCCCAGGATTTCTCCCCTGCGCAATGCAAAGCTTGCTGTTTTGACATAACCCGGCACCGCGAAGTCTTGAACTTCAAGAACTTGTTCCTGCCCGCGTTGCGCTGCGCGATCCGGATAAAGTTTCGCAACATCGCGCCCCACCATCAAGCGGGCCATATCATTGGGCTGTAGCTCGGACGCCATATGAGCAGAAACGAGTGTTCCATCACGCAGCACAGTGACGCGATCCGATATCTCTTTCACCTCTGGCAAACGATGGGAGATATAAAGAACTGCGACACCCTTGGCTCGAATATCGCAAATAACCTTCAGAAGAGCCTCGGTTTCAACTGGAGTCAATGACGCAGTCGGCTCATCAAAAATCACCACGCGATGCGGCACAAGCAACACACGCGCAATCTGAACAAGCTGACGCTGCGCAATCGAAAGATTGCCGACAATCGCATCGGGATTAATATCCGCACCCAGATCACGGATGGCTTTACGTGCACCTTCGCGCATGGCTTTGTCATCGACCACAAGCCCATTTGCGAGTTCTCGCCCGAGGTAAATGTTTTGAGAAACCGTCAGATCAGGTGCCAGCAGAATCTCCTGATGCACAAGCACGATTCCCTGTGCTTCCGCCTCTACCGGATTAGAAAAAGCTATCGGCTTGCCATCAATAAGAATTTCGCCACTCGTCGGGCGTTCATTGCCTGCAAGAAGCTTCATCAGCGTCGATTTTCCGGCGCCATTTTCGCCGATAATCGCGTGCACCTCACCACCATAGATGTTGAGGTTAATACCTTTGAGCACCTGAACTGGCCCAAAAGACTTCGAAAGAGATAAAGCCTGAAGAAGCGGTGTTTCGTTTTCTTTGGAGACAGCAATCATATGCAAGCACCAAGGACAACGTTGTCGCAAGGCCTTTCGCAGCAAATTGCAAACACATGAATATCAATGAGAATATTAGAATACAACGTGAACTCCTCCCAAAGCCTCGCATTCAAACCTTAGCGCCCGCTTTGAGGTACGTAAAGCAAATTGTTTGAAAGTTATGACGCAATTCGACAGTGCTCAACGAAAGGTTGTTAAAAATAATTGACACATAATAAAATGCTGTCATTCATTCGGCATTTGCGCTTATGAATGCGTGGTTTCGATGCAAATGATACTTTTTGAATAGTGATACGCTTTGAAAAAGTCCGTTCCTGATACCCTGAACAGAATGTGTTTGCCCGCTCGGGTGGCTAGAATGCCGACTACCTGGCTTCTGCTAACTATTATCGCGGCGGCGTGGCTGCTGACACTGCCGATCACATTGCCGATCGGCCCCATGTATTGGGATACCTATCTCTATCTTGATGCGGCTCAACGCATAAATATTGGCCAGACGCCGTCAGTCGATTTTTTTACACCCGTTGGCCCATTGGGCTATTATCTCTTTGCTTGGGGATTAAACCTCTTCAAACATGCGCAACCTCTTTTGCTTGCTCAATGGTCTTTACTTGCGGTTGCAGCCCCTTTGATCGCAATAGCCTTGTCGGATTTGGCGCAGCGAAATCGCGTATGCGCCTTCGCACTTCTCATACCATTTCTGGTTTTTGCCCTCTTCCCGGCAAATACGCAGTTCGAAACACCCTATCCGGGATTAGATGGCTTTGGCATTTACAACCGCCAAACATCTCTACTGCTTTACGTATTAATGTGCGGATTGCTCTTTCTTGCGAATGGACGAAAGCTAGCAATCTTTTGTGCGATGACAATGCTGTGCCTGTTTTTGACAAAGATTACCGGATTTCTGGTCGGCGGAGTTTTCGGCTTGATCGCATTGATGGCAGGCCGAATTTCTATCCTCAATGTCTTTATCGCGACCCTCATGGTTCTCGCCATATTGGCAGGATTAGAGCTCAACACGCACATTGTTTCAGGCTATTTTTCTAACATAAAAAAATTATTGGAGATTAATGAAAGCGTATTGCTTCCGCGCTTTCTCACTGTTGTATCAAGCAAGCTGGACGTTGTGCTCCCAACAGCCATTCTCATTCTTGTGCTGGTTTGGCAGGAAATTCGCGGAAATTTCTCACCCAGTCGTTTTTTTGATCGAGGCTCAGTTTGGCTGACGGTCACTCTTCTGGGCGGTATAATTCTTGAAACACAAAATACAGGCGGCCAGGAATTCCTTTTCATCTGGCCCGTCATCGTGATGATTTACTATCGGCTGCGCGACAAAAACGGCAAAGCCAAGATTCTCTTCCTGACGCTGTCCGCTTTCTGTGTGATTCCAACCATCACCAAAGTTACACATAAGACCTTGCGTGCAATTGCCGTTGCGCCAACTTATGTTACTCCTCCAGTGACAGAGCTCAAAAACATGAGCCAGGTTTCTGCCAGACCCGATATCATGGCGCGTGCGAAACTGTTACCAGAACATTACGCAGAACATGCTGATCCTTATAAGGCTCTCGCAACACAGGGACAGCTACCAAGCTGGCGCCTTTACTCTGAACTCGACTATCAGATGTACTGGCTCATTTCAGTGGATGAAGCGGTTAAGGCGATCAAACGATTTGAGAGTGAACACAACATTCGGCTCAACAGACTGATGGCGCTTGATTTTACAGACCCTTTTCCATGGCTTCTTAACCGCACGGCCACGCGGAAGATTCAAATCGGCGCAGATCCATTTCGCACTGTTCCACCCATGACAGATGAAGTTAAGGCCGAGGTTACAGCAACCGATGGTGTATTGCGGCCTAAATGCCCTATGACGACATCCCGCCTTGCTTTGCAGAATATCTATGCGGATGCGCTTAAAGATCGCGATGTCGTGGCGCTCGATCCTTGCTGGGACTTACTGCTACGCCCCGGCATTCTCAAACAATAAAAAAGCCGGGCAAATTGCCCGGCTTTTCTCTTTACTTGATCTGCGCTTTTACAAAATCCTTGACGATACCGACAATGCCGCGTCCAAGAATTTCATCAAGCGCTGCGATGAACTCATCAACATTCGCACGACTACATATCAATGGCGGCTGAAGGCGGATCACATTACGATTATACTCTGTGAAAGCCACCAGAACGCCATGATCACGCAGCAGATGACTTCCGATAAAGCCCGGCAGCGAGCCTTTCAGCTTGTCATCCAGCATAGCCAGCACTGGGCGCAATACCATTGGCATAGCGTTGGAGAAGTCATGGAACTCCAACCCAACCATCATGCCCTTGCCGCGCACTTCCTTGATCAGTTTAGGATAGCGTGCGTGCAACTCATTCAGGCGCTCCAACAGATATTCGCCGGTTTCTGCCGAGTTATCAATGAGATGCTCATCGTAAAGCACATTGATCGTTTCAATGGAGGTGATGCAGGATTCACCAATGCCGCCGAAAGTTGCCATGGCATGGATCATTGCTGTCTTCGGCGTACCATAGGCTTTCATATAGACGTCGCGCTTGGCAATCATTGCAGCCATCGCCGTTTTGCCACCGCCCAGCGACTTGGCCAGGGCAGTAACATCCGGAATGACGCCGTAATGCTCAAAGGCATAGAACTTGCCAGTACGACCGAAACCGCACTGCACTTCGTCGGCTACCCAAACCACACCATACTGATCACAGAGCTGGCGCAGCTTCTGCCAGAATGATGCATCGGCCTGAATAATGCCCCCACCGCCCTGAATGGTTTCAAGAACGATGACGCCAATTTCCGGGTCCGCGCGGAACGCGTTTTCAATGGCATCGATATCGCCGAACGGTACGCGCACCGTATTGTCGACCAACTTGAATTCACCACGATAAAGTCCGCCATCAGTAATGGACAGCACGCCCTTTGTCTTGCCGTGGAACGAATTTTCTGCATAGACAATCTTCGGTTTCGTCGGGCCTGCGGCACGTTCTGCAACCTTGACTGCCGCTTCCATGACTTCCGAACCGGACGAGCCCAAATACACCATATCGAGATCGCCCGGAGAGCAGGCTGCAATGTCATAGGCCAGGGCAGTGGAATATTGCGACATGAAAGCAATAGCGATTTCGTGTCGCATTTCTTCCTGAAACTTGCGACGCGCTTCAAGAATACGCGGGTGGTTATGCCCCAGTGCAAGAGAGCCGAAACCACCGAAGAAATCGAGAATTCTGCGGCCGTTCTGGTCGTAATAATACATGCCTTCGGCACGTTCGATTTTCACTTTGTGAAAACCGAGCAGTTTCATGAAATGCAGCTGCCCCGGATTAAGATGTGCAGTGAAAAGCTCTGTCATGCGTGGCAGATCAAGCGCCTTGGCATCTTCGACCGTCAGAAGCTTCGGTTTGGGCGTGTTATTCGTTATAACTTGATTGGTCATGGTCTGTCCTCAAGCTGCTTTCAGTGCAAGCTTTTTGTGATATTCACTGTACGCTGCGATCAGCATGTCTTCATCGCGATATTGCGGCACCCAGCCGAGCTCCCGCTCGCCTTTTGAAACATCGAGAATGCACATCTCATCGGCAATCAGATATTGCTCCGGGTCCATCAAAGGCCTGTTAAGCCAATCAAGGAAATCCAGCGTGCGCTTGACCGCCCAGGCTGGTGTAGGAACGAGAATGGATTTCGAGCCTGCGTGCTTGACCAGATCGCCAAGCAATTTGCGCACCGGTGGCGGATTGAGCGAGCCGAGATTATAAACCTCATTCGGCACGCCTGCCTTGAAAGCCGCATAGCAAGCGGATGCACAATCGAACACGGAAATGAACTGATAAGGATTCTTGCCAGAGCCAATCATCGGCACAGGCAGGTTGTTATCAATCAGCTTGAACAGTTTTTCCAGAATACCAAGGCGTCCCGGCCCGATAATCAGACGCGGACGGAACAGCGAAATACTTATGCCACGCTTGCGCCATTCAGCAGCCAATTCTTCGGTTTTCAGCTTTGACAGCCCATATTCGCCCAGCGGATTGCAGGGATGGTCTTCCTTCTGCGGCCAAACATAAGTGTGGCCATAAACCATGTCCGTGGTGAAATGGACAAGACGCTTTGCGCCTGCTTCGTCCATTGCATGAATAATATTTTCCGTGCCGTAATAATTGACCGGGAAAAAGAAATCGTGTCGCTTGGCCCGAACCTGAAGCGGTGAAAGCATTTTGGCGGAGAGATTATAGACCATATCGTCGCCGCGAAGCCCAAGCTTGCGGATGGATTCCGGGTCGGTCACATCGGTGTAAACGAAGGTCGCTTGTTCGTAATGCGCGAGATCGCTTTTCACGATGTCTGCGACGATCACTTCGTGCCCGTCAGCGAGAAGCATGGGAGCTAGATAACGCCCCACAAAGCCATCGCCACCGAAAATAATATGTCTCATAATCCTGCCCCGACTTTTAAATTTAGACTGACGAACGGTCATGAACCGCCGCGTTCTGTTCGACCTTCGGCGGCTTACCGCTCTGTGCGATCAACACTGTTCCAATGCAGATGAAAGCGATACCGGCGATCTTGTAGGCACCCAGTTCTTCCTTGAACAAAAGCCACGCGAAAACTGCAACCGCAACATAAGCAAGGCTCAGAAAAGGATATGCAAAAGACAAATCGACTTTTGAGAGCACATACATATGTGACGCCATGGAAATCACGAACATGGTCAAGCCAGCGAAAACCCACGGATTAAAGACAATCTGAAATATCCGGTAAATCAGCGTATCTGCCGTATAGCTGGCATTACTGAATGTCATCATGCCATACTTGAGCAGTAACTGTGCTGCCGCGTTGGTCATGACCGTGAAGAGAATGAATGGGATATATTTCATCGTCTGTCCCGTGGTTTAATTTTTTAATGCAGTACGCCGCCAGAAATCGGAGCAGAACCGCGCATCGCGCATGTCTTCAAGCTGCTGCCATTCTGGAAAGCTTGCCTTGAATGTTTCAGAACTCATGCGTTGATCCTTGTACGGATTAACACGTCCACCAGCCTCGACCGTCATTTTGTCAAGCGCATTAAGCAGATCCAGCGTCTTGCGCCCGCGATTGGGAAAATCCATCGTCAGCGTATAGCCGGGCTTTGGAAATGACAGCAGGCCCGGTGAATGGACCTCGCCAAACCGCTTCAATACGGTGAGAAACGATGCCTGCCCTGCTGATCTGCTTGCTGCCAGCATAGCGGGAATGACACGCTCTGCCTCATGAAATGGTATAACACTCTGATGCTGATAAAGCCCTGCCGGACCATAAAGCCGGTTCCAGTTGCGCAAACCATCAAGCGGATAAAAGAAACCCGCAAAGCCTGTCAGATGTGGTTCCTGTTTGCGGCGTTTTGCGCGAAAATAGAGAGAGTTAAACGCCGTCAGGCTCAGCTTGTTGAGCATCGAAAATGGCAGATCAAACGGCACGCCGAGCGAAGCTTCTGCGCTATTTACTTTGCGATTGCCGTTGATGGCATGATTACCCGTGATTAGCACACCACGACCTTCTGAGCGACCACTTGCCAGCTGGTCCACCCATGCGACAGCATATTCATTGTGGCGGTCAGCTTCTTCCGCCATTGCGAAATAGTCAGCCAAATTGTCAAATGGCGTGATGCGTTCTTCAACATCCAGTGAACCAACCGGCATCAGACGGATACGGGCATTGAGAATGAGCCCTGTCAGGCCCATACCACCAATGGTTGCCGCAAATAGCTCGTTATTTTCAGAACTTGAACAGATATAATGCACGCCGTCTGAACGAAGCAGCTCAAGGCTTTCGACATGACTGCCGAAGGTTCCTCGCAAATGGTGGTTCTTGCCGTGGACATCATTGGCGATTGCACCGCCAAGCGTCACAAAACGCGTGCCGGGAGTGACGGGCAGGAAATAACCGTGCTTCGCTACAGTCGCAATAATCTCGCTCAAAAACGCGCCAGATTCAGCTTCCAGAATTCCTGTATGCGGGTCAAAACTGATAATGGTCTTGTGTGCACGCATTGGCACAAGCAAACCAGCATCATTATGGCAGCTATCGCCATAAGACCGCCCATTGCCGAAAGCGAGCAGGCTTTCCGGGCCTTCCAGCCTGGAGAACACATCGCCAAAAGCAATCGCCTTTCGCTTGCCGCGATCAATGCGTCCAAAGCTTTCGAAAGACCGGTCCATCAGCGCATTCCGGCCACAAACAGCAGAACCGCACCTATCGCGATCACCACCTGACTACGCCAGTCATTTGCAAGAAATACAACGGGATCATCGTCCATTTCCCTACGGTGTGTCAAAATCCACACGCGGATGATGATGTAGAGTACAATCGGGACCAACGGCCAGATGAGCCAAGGATAAGTGTATAGCTCGCGCACAGCACCGCTGTTGATGTAAAGTGCGAGAACCACGACGGCCGTAAAGCCGGAGGCCACGCCACTCTGGCCGATAATATCCATATCTTCAGGACGATAACCGCGGCCTGCTATACGATCTTTCTCCGTCACCGTCGAATTCTGTAGCTCAACGTAACGTTTGACCAGCGCGAGCGACAGGAAGAAGAACATGGCAAAGGCCATCAGCCAGAATGACTGCGGAATCTCGGTCGCCGCTGTTCCCCCCAATAGCCGCAGAGTATAAAGCGCTGCCAGGCAGATCACATCAATGAGCAACATCCGTTTGAGCGCCAGCGAGTAAGCAGTCGTTGCAATCAGATAAAGACCTATGACCATCGCAAACTCAGGCGGAAGCAGAAAGCATATCGCAGCCGCTGTCAGCAGAAGTAAGGCTGAAACTTTAAGTCCGAAGGGAATGCCAAGCGATCCACTCGCAAAAGGGCGCAACTTCTTGCGAGCGTGTTGGCGATCGAGTGGCAGATCAATAATATCATTAAGGATGTAAATCGCAGATGCCGCCGCGGAGAATGCAACGAAAGCCAGAACCGAAGACAGCAATACTTCGGGGTAAAAGATGGTGTGGGTAAGGATTGCAGGAACAAAAACCAGCAGGTTTTTCAGCCATTGGTGAACGCGCAACATCTTCAAATAGGGTTTGATACCGTTGGCTTTCTTTTCAAACAGACGACTACCGTGAACTTTCTGAAAGCGTGATGCGGCACGATCAGGCGCGACGACGATTGCTTCACGTGCGGCGGTAAAAACCGCTATATCGGCGCGATCATTGCCGGCATAATCAAAGCCTTTCAGACCATAATGTTCGGTTAGTGCTTGTGCTTTGCGATGAGAGGAAAGATTGGTGCTTCCATTCGTTGCAAGTACCTCATCGAAAATATGAAGCTCTTCCGCTACGGCTTGTGCCAAAGGTTGCGCTGCAGCAGTAGCCAAAACCAGTTTGCGACCACGCGCGTGTTCATGATTCAAATAATCCAGAAAATCCTGTCGATAAGGAAGCAAAGCTGGATTGAGAGATATCCTCATCGCAATTTGTTGCTTTAAATAAGCTTTGCCTGATAATAACCATATCGGTAGCAAAAATAGAAACAGCGGGTTCTTTTTTAAAAGAATAAACGCGCTTTCCCATAGCAGGTCTGTCGCGACAAGTGTTCCATCGAGATCCACAGCCAAAGGTAATTCTTGGCCTTTTAGCCGCTCATCCATTTTTCGTTATCACTTTCAAACCCGCCCCCGCATACTTTCGTCGGCCAAGCTTCCTTAGCGAGGCAAAAAACGAAAGCATAAATGAACAATGATTTAATCGTGGCTACAATCAATAATTGTTCTTGATGAGCTTGTATCTACCAAATGCCCCTTTAATCAATCCCTACGAGTTTTGGTTAATAACATTCTTCTCTACATATTCGCTGGTCTAACTTATCGCCCCGTAATATAAGGCGTCGATCTTTTTTAAAGTCTGATCTGCGCTTTTTGCACGGACGCCTCACGTTTAGAGCCCCAATATGAATATCGAACATGCTTTGACTGATGGTGCCAATATCTTTGAGCTTGCACCGATTTCCCTATGGCTCGAAGACTATAGCGGATTGCGAAAGCAGTTCGAGCAGTGGCGCAAACTGGGCGTTACAGATTTACGAGCATTTCTGAAAGAAGATACAACCCGCTTGCGCATCTGCACGAGCCAGATTCGCGTACTCAAGGTCAATCGCAAGACTCTTTCTCTCTATGAAGCACACGACACCAACCATCTCACTGAAAATCTGGAGCGCGTATTTCGCGACGA